>CAIMUS010000103.1 GCA_903844665.1 uncultured Pseudomonadota bacterium | reverse complement strand
TCCCCGCCGGCCTCAGGGCATTCGACGCCAGTCAACAGCCGGCAAAATGCCGGCGCTACTAGGGAATCCCCGTAGGGGCGGTTCGCGAACCGCCCCTACCGGCTCAGCCTGTAAAGCGTCCCGACTTAAGTGGATACCCAAAAATAGAAACCCTGTTGGAATGCTTCACAATCATTCCATTGGACGCGGCGCTGGCCGAAACAGGTGGATTGCTGCGCCGTGACTTTGGGAAAAGTCATGGTACTGGCCTGGCGGATGCCATCATTGCCGCCACGGTTCAAAAACTGGCTTGCTCCTTGGCGACCCTGAATCAAAAACACTATCCGATGCTGGACTCGGTGATAGTCCCCTACCAGAAGAAACAGGCACAGACCAGCAAGGTGTAATGACTCCCAAAGGCTATGCCATCAACGCGCTCTGGAACGGCGATGGCGACAACCGCAATGCCTGGTTGACAGTCCTACGCCACGAGACCAATGTTTCGGTTTTGCAGGGACGGCAAGGCGGTATTCCCCGCACCCAGTGGCTGATCGGATACAGCGGGTTTGAACGGCTGTATTACGATACCGTCGCCAGTTTCAAATACTGGGAAAGCGATTCAGCCGGGTAGGGTGGGCATGGCCCACGTTTTCCTTTGAACCCCGGTTAGAATGGTGAGCCATGCCCACCCTACAAGACTTTCCAACGGAAAACGCCGAGTCGGCGCGCGTCCGTCTGGTCGGGTTTGAAACGCGAGCGGGTTGACGTCCTCAATCGATGCCACCAAAATAGTGGAATTCCACCACGAGCTTATACCATGCACTCTCTCACGATCAAAGACATTCCCGACCCGCTCTTGACACGCTTGCGCCAGCGGGCGGCGACCGACCGACGGAGCCTCAACGGCGAGGTGATCCACCTGCTGGATCGGGTGCTGTCCGAGGCGCCCGCCTCGTTGGAGTCGGCCGCCTTGGCCGAGCGGATCGAAGCGCAGGTGCGGGTGTGGCAAACGCTCGTGGGACGCTGGGATTCCGACCGGGAGCCGGCCGATGAGATCGGCGAACTCTACGCCGCGCGCACGCCGGGCCGGTCGGTCGATCTGTGAAAATCCTGGATACGGATGTCTGCATCGAGATCTTGCGCGGCAACATCCGCGTGATCGAGCATCGCCGCCGGACCCCGGACGAGGTGGCCACCACTTGGATCACCGCCTGCGAGTTGGCCTACGGCGCCGCCAAGTCGCGCGCCCCGGAACCCAATCAAGCGCTGGTGGTGGCGTTCCTCGCCACTCTGCCGATCCTGGAATTAGACTGGGTCGCGGCGGAACGCTTCGGTCGAGTTAAAACCGACTTGGAGCGGGCAGGCAACCTGCTGGCAGACGCCGACCTGCTGATCGCGGCCATCACCTTGGCGCGCGGCGCCCATCTGGTCACCGGTAACCGGCGGCACTATGAGCGGATTCCCGGGTTGCGCATTGAGGACTGGATTCGGGGAGGCGATTCCGCCCGACCGGTTTGAGAGGCGTTTTTGTACAGCCTCTTGGTTTTTATACAGCTTCTAACACCGTGTGGCGCCTGTCCAACACGAAAGCAAACAGCACGACCAAGATCGGAAAGGATCATCATGAATGAAACCAGTATTCTGAGCACCTTTGCAGCCACCTTATTTGCGCTTCTCAACCCCTTAGGGATGCTCCCCATCTTTATCGGCTATAGCGCCGGCATGAGCCTGGGAGTCCAGCGCTGGCTGGCGCTGTTCGTCTCGCTGACTGTGATGGGGTTGATGCTGCTGTTCCTGCTGACGGGCACAGCCATTCTCGATTTCTTCGGCATCTCGCTGGACTCTTTCCGCGTCGCCGGCGGCATCCTGCTGTTGCTGATAGGCATCAATATCGTCACGGGCGATCCGGTGAAAGCGGCCAAAGATCTGATCGTTCAGGCAGAGGCGAGCGCCCTCAGAGAAGCGAAATCCGTCTACCGCCAGATCGTCGTTCCTTTCGCCATGCCGTTGCTGGTCGGACCGGGCGTCATCGCCAATTTGATCCTCTATGCCAGTGAAGCCAGGGCGACAACAAGCGATACTCTGTTGTTAGGACTGGTGGGGGTGACCGTCGGCATTTCCTTGCTGACACTCGTGATTCTCCTCGCGGGCAGAGTCTTGCGACGACTGTTGGGCGATGTGGGCTTAAGCATCGCCACCCGCATTCTCGGTTTGCTCGTGGCCTCGATCGGCATGCAATTCGTGATAACGGGTTTATCGAATGTGGTCATCCATTCGATTGCGCCAGCGGTGTTGCAACTTCAGCATTAAGGTCGTAATTTTAATTGGCGACAGCCCTGGACTGGGTAAGTGTCTGGCAACGCTACGCTTTTGCCCGACCTGCGACTACGACTGGTTTGCCCTATTGACCCGCTTAAGCCAGGGTTATTTTTCATATTACGCTTGTCAACGATATGGCTGATCTAAGTGATACGCGAGTGTAAGTGTAATTGCCCCCCCCCGCGTCAATCCCTGCCGCCGCCGAGACAGGGTGAATTTGTCCCAGTCTAAAATCTCAAGTTGTTCAATAAGTGGGGTAGGGTGCGTTCCACGCACCAAACACCTTCTCGATGCAAGGACGTCAGTTCAAGGAACGCCTTGACGACCCCGCCAAACAGTGGAAGATCAGCGACGCGGACTATGAGGAAAGGCAATACTGGGACGATTACCAGGCCGCCTTCGAGGACGCGCTGAGTGAGTGCAGCACGACGCATGCCCCGTGGTTCGTCATCCCCGCCAACCAAAGCTGCTGGGTTGATCGCGGCGAGGACGCCGCTCCCACAGTGCAGGGCTATCAGCACCGCAGAATGGGCTGCTGTGCTGTATGATCTGCTTTGATTCCAACAAACTTCAGGTCTCAAAATGGACGCGGTTTAACGACCCGTCTTACCAGCAGGAGCACGCATGACCGACAAGCGCCCGGATTCTGGTTCGGCGGCTGACCTGCCGTCCGCGCCGCGCCTCTTTGGGGGCGTTCGGCCATTCACCCGCGCCGGCGCCGTGCGCGATGCCCTGGCCGGCGTGACGCTCGCGTCGATGAACATCCCGCAGGTGCTCGGTTACACCCGTATCGCCGGCACGCCCGTCGTCACCGGGCTCTACACCGTGCTCCTGCCATTGGTGGCCTTCGCGGTGTTCGGCTCCTCCCGCCATCTGGTCGTGGCTGCCGACTCGGCCACCGCGGCCATCCTTGCCAGTTCCGTCTCCAGCATGGCGACGCCGGAGAGCGCAAAGTACATGGCGCTGGTAGGAATGGTGGCGCTGCTGACCGCCGGTTTGCTGCTGATCGCGCGCGTCTTCAAGCTCGGGTTTCTGGCCGATTTTCTTTCGCGCACGGTGCTGGTGGGCTTTCTCACCGGGGTCGGGTTTCAAGTCGGCATCGCGATGCTCGGCGGCATGTTCGGCGTGGCGGTTGGTTCCCATCGCACGCTCGATCAGGCATGGGAGATAGCGCAGGGTTTGCCCGGCGTCCAACTGCCGACGCTCGCGCTCTCGGCACTCGTGGCCGCCGCTATCCTGCTCGGTCATCGTTTCGCCCCGCGGCTGCCCGTCGCGCTGCTCGCGGTGGTCGGCTCGATCGCGGCGAGCGCGGCATACGACTTCGCCGGGTACGGCATCGCGGTGATCGGTCCGGTGCCGGGCGGGCTGCCGTCGATCACGCTGCCGGATGTGACCTGGCGTGAGACCCTGGCGCTGCTGCCGGTGGCGGCCTCCTGCTTCGTGATGATCATCGCGCAAAGCGCGGCCACAGCGCGCGTGTTCGCGGTGCGCCATCGCGAGCGCCTCGATGAGGATGCCGACATCCTCGGGTTATCGGCCGCCAACGCGGCGGCCGCGGTGAGCGGGACCTTCGTGGTGAACGGCAGTCCCACCCAGACCGCGATGGCGGAAGGCGCCGGCGCGCGCAGCCAGTTCGCGCAACTTGTCTTCGCCGGCATCGTGCTGCTGGTGTTGCTCCTCCTCACCGGCCCGCTGCAGTACCTGCCGCGCGGCGTGCTCGCCGCCATCGTGTTCACGATCGCGGTCGGGATGGTCGATGTGGAGGGGCTGCGCGATATTCGCCGTGAAAGCCCGGGGGAGTTCAAGCTGGCGGTTCTCACCGCAGCGGCAGTCGTCGCGATCGGCGTCGAGCAAGGCATCCTGATGGCCATCGTCCTGTCGCTGCTGAGGCACGTGCGCCACAGCTATCGTCCCCATACGGCCGTGCTGGCTCCGGACGCGACGGGCCGGTGGGAGCCGACGCCCGCCACACCGGGCACGCAGACCCAGCCCGGGCTCGTGGTCTATCGGTTCGGGGCTGACCTGTTCTATGCGAACACGGACCGCTTTGCCGACCAAGTACGCGCCCTCGTAGCGCACGCCCCGACGCCGGTGCGGTGGTTCGTGGTCGATGCGGGCCCGATGACGGACCTCGATTACTCCGCCGCGCGTTCGGTGCGGGATCTGATCGACGATCTCACGGCGCGCCACGTTGGACTGGTGTTCGCGCGCGTCACCCCCGACCTGCGGTTGGACATGGACCGGCACGGCATCACGGCGGCCATCGGCGAGGCGTGCGTGTTCGGAACACTTCACGAAGCACTCGCGGCGGTGCACGGCGGGGCGCAGGCGCTCAAGGCAGATAAATCGGTAGTGTTCTAAAACTGTTGCTTAGTTATAGGGATCCGTCTCGAATTTCCTCGCCGAACTGGGCAAGCTGCTGCTCATGTTTTGTCGCCGGTCTGGAGATCGACCTTGCGCTCAGTAAGGTAGCGCACGATGGCCGACAACTGGCCGGCGGGGACGCCGGCGCTCCCAGGGCCAAGCAAGCGCCCCACAACCGGGAAACCGTTTTAGTTCCTACAACCAAGCAACACTTTTAGAACACTACCGGAATATCTCTATCCAGAACACCACCCATTATTGAATGACTACCGCTTCTTGGCTAAGATAGCTTTATGGAAAAGGCTACTATATCCCAAATTAAGAACCACCTCAGCGCGTACTTGCAGAAGGTGCGCGCCGGTGAATCGGTGCTGATCCTGGACCGCGATCAACCGGTGGCCCGCCTGGAGCGGGTGGGTGGTGAAGCTTTCGTCGAGGACAAATTGGCCTGCCTGGAGCGTGACGGGCTGGTGCGCCGTGCCCGGCAGCCTATGCCGATGGAATTGCTCCGTTCACCTGCCCCTGCGGCGACCCAGAGTGTCCTGGCGGCGCTGCTCGAGGAGCGGCAAGAAGGTCGATGAAATTTTGGGATAGCTCGGCCATCGTACCGTTGCTCGTCATGGAGGCTTCCCGTGAGCCGCTGCTGGCGCTGCTGGACCAGGATCCCCTCATGATCGTCTGGTGGGGAACGCCAGTCGAGTGCACCTCCGCCATCGCCCGGCGTGATAATACAAAATCGCGGCGCTGCGCTGCTGGATGCCGTCAAGACGGTGATAGAATCCGCGAGGCTGCGATGAAGGCAGCCACCCGATCCCGCCGAATGTCGCCGGCTGCAGAGTGTCGAGACCTGTTAACGGGCTTCAATCCCACAACCACCCAACCCAACCTCATGAGGATATCGCGAATGCAATTCAAGAAAACATTGTTCTCGAAATCGCCCTTCACCACGGGGCTAACGACCTCCTGCTCAATCCTGGCCCTGACGGCCTGTCTGGCCGCCGGCAGCGCCCAGGCCGCCGACAAGGGATCGCGCCACCACGCGCGCGGCCAGTACAACGCCGCCACTGCCACCTACCTGGTGGTCGATGGCGACGAACTGGTCGTGATCGGCGAACGCTTCGAGGTCCCCGTGGACACGCTGAAGGAGAAGAACAAACTGCCCTCGGACGAGATCAGGGTAGGCCAGGCACTGACCATTGCCGCCAGCGCCGGCAGCCCCGCCGGCGCGGCCGAGGGGCAAAAGCCCAACATCCTGTTCATCATGGGCGACGACATCGGCTGGATGCAGCCGAGCATCTACCACCGCGGCCTGATGGTCGGGGAAACGCCCAACATCGACCGCATCGGAAATGAAGGCGCAATCTTCATGGACTATCTCGGCATGCAGAGTTGCACCTCCGGACGCAATGCCTTCTTCACCGGCATGTATCCGCTGCGCACGGGCATGATCCCGCCGCAGTTGCCCGGCAGCCCGTCCTATCTGCGTCCTGGCACCCCGGCGCTCGCCAAGTTCCTGCTCGATCTCGGCTACACCACCGGCGAGTTCGGCAAGAACCATCTTGGCGACCACACTGCGGCTCTACCAACCGCGCACGGCTTCCAGGAGTACTGGGGTTGGCTCTACCACCTGGACGCGATGCAGGGGGTGAGCTTCCCCGACATCAACAAGACCCCGTTGGTGCAAAGCGTCGTGCCGCCGTGCAAGAACACGCCGGTCCCCGGCCTCCCGGAGGTCCCCGGCGCCGTGGACCCCGCGACCACCACCTGCTTGACGCCGCCACGCCCGGTCATCGCGTGCAAGTCCTCTGACGGCACCGAGAAGAACCAGACGTGCAAGGACGAGGGCCCGCTGACGCTGGATCGCTCGAGGACCGTGGACGAGGAGGTCTCCGCCAAGGTCATCGACTTCCTCGATCGCAACGACCCGAAGAAGACCGGCAAGCCCTTCTTCGTCTGGTACAACCCGGCGCGCATGCACGTGAGCACCGTGCTGTCGCCGAAGTACGAAGCCATGATTGGTGAGCCGGGCGGCAAGGACTGGGGCATCAACGAAGCCGGCATGAAGCAGATGGACGACAACATCGGCTACGTGCTGAAGAAGCTGGAGGACATGGGCCAACTGGACAACACCATTGTTGTCTTCACGACCGACAACGGCGCCGAAGCGGTTACCTTTCCGGACGGCGGCGTCACCCCCTTCAAAGGTCAGAAAGGCATGGCCTGGGAAGGCGGCTACCGCTGTCCCCTGGTCGCCCGGTGGCCGGATCACATCAAGCCGGGGACGGTCAAGAACCAGATGTTCGCGGCCCTCGACTGGTTGCCCACGTTGGTTGACATCGCCGGCGGTCCCAAGGGCGATGAACTGAAGAAGAAGATCGAGGCCGGGAGCTATCCTGGAATCGTCAAGACGACGCTCGACGGTTTCGACCAGCGCGCCTATCTCGAAGGCACGTCCGACAAGTCGGCGCGTGATGTCTTCTTCTACTATTCGGGCTCGACGCCTTCCGCTGTGCGCTACAAGAACTGGAAGTTCTATTACTCCATGACGCCGTCCGTGGCGACCGGCTGGTTCGACCCTCTCACCACGTACCACTGGACGCAGGTCGATAACATCAAGCGCGACCCCTTCGAGGGGGCGGTCGGCGACAATCAAGTCACGGCATTGAGCATCGGTGGTTCGATCGGCTCCCCATCTACCGCCTATTTGTACGACTGGAACTTGCTGCCGATCGGCCAGCAGCTCTGGTACAAGGAACTCCTGTCTTTCAAGGAGTTCCCGCCGATGCAAGCGCCGGAGACCTACAACCTGGATGGCATCCTGAAGCAAATGGAAAGCCATAAGGGGGATGACTAGGTCGTCAAAGACCGGGTGTTACAAGTGCATGTGATATGAGAAAGCGGGCGGCCCGAAAGGGTCGCCCGTTGTAACTTGGTCCTTGTCAAGGAGAAACCACCCATGAAGCCCATTCCCTCTTTTTCCGCGTTCGCCCGCCTCTTTGCGCTGGGCGTCCTGCTCGTCCTCGGCGCGCAGGCGTATGCCCAGACCGATCCGCTGCCCTCGTGGAACGACGGCCCCGCCAAGCAGGCGATCGTCGAGTTCGTGCAGGCTACCACCGACCAGGCCAGCCCGAAGTTCGTGCCGCCCGCCGAGCGCATCGCCACCTTCGACCAGGACGGCACGCTGTGGGTCTCGCACCCGATGTACACGCAGGTGATGTTCTGCCTGGAGCGGGTTCCGGCGGTGGTCAAAGCGAAACCGGAGCTTGCGAAGGTCGAGCCGTTCAAGACCGTGCTGTCGGGCAACCGCGAGGCGATGGCGAAGCTCTCGATGAAGGACCTTGAGAAGATCCTCGCCGCCACTCTCACCGGCATTACAGTGGACGAGTTCAATGCCGAAGTGAAGAAGTGGATCGCAGAGGCCAGGGACCATCGCTGGAAGCGGCCCTACACCGAACTCACCTACCTGCCGATGCAGGAAGTACTGAAATACCTGCGCGCCAACGGCTACAAGACCTATATCGTCACCGGCGGCGGCCAGGACTTCGTGCGGGTGTATTCCGAGCAGGTCTACGGCATCCCGCCCGAGCAGGTGGTCGGCACCGCCGGCGTGACGAAGTACGGCTACGGCAAGGAGGGCAAGCCGTTCCTGATCAAGGAGCCCAGGCTTTTGCTCAACGACGACTTTGCCGGCAAGCCCGAGGGCATCCACCTGATGATCGGGCGCCGGCCCTACGCGGCGTTCGGCAACTCGACCGGCGACCGGCAGATGCTGGAGTACACCAAGACCGGCGACGGGGCGCGGCTGTCGATGATCGTGCTACACGACGATGCCGAGCGCGAGTATGCTTACGGACCGGCGCAGGGGCTGCCCGATACCAGGGTCGGCACGTTTACCCAGGCGCTGTACGACGAGGCGAAGCAGCAAGGCTGGTTCGTCATCAGCATGAAGAACGACTGGAAACGCATCTTCGCGTTCGAGCAATAGCGCCGGGGAGGCAGAACGAAGCAAGCAACCAAAGGTGAAAGACCATGCTACGAAACAAACTCCTCAGTTACACTCTGGCCGTACTCATCGCTTCAGCGGTGCTGCTGTGCGCCGTCGTTCCGGCACAGGCGGAGGACAAGAAGCCCAACATCCTCGTGATCTGGGGCGATGACATTGGCCGGGACAACATCAGCGCCTACAGCCTCGGCATCATGGGCTACAAGACGCCGAACATCGACCGCATCGCGAAGGAGGGGGCGCTGTTCACCGACTCCTATGCGCAGCAAAGTTGCACGGCAGGCCGCGCGTCGTTCATTACAGGGCAGCATCCGTTCCGCACCGGGTTGCTCACCATCGGCATGCCGGGTTCACCGCAGGGCATTCCCGATTGGGCGCCCACCATCGCGGACCTGCTGAAGAATCAAGGCTACGCCACCGGCCAGTTCGGCAAGAACCACCTGGGCGACCGCGACTCGCACTTGCCGACTGTGCATGGGTTCGATGAATTCCTCGGCAACCTCTACCACCTCAACGCCGAGGAAGAGCCGGAGACCTACTACTATCCGAAGGACCCTGAGTTCAAGAAGAAATACGGTCCGCGCGGCGTGCTCCATACCTGGTCGGACGGCAAGGGCGGGCAGAAGATCGAGGACACCGGCCCCCTCACCACCGAGCGGATGCCGACCGTGGATCTCGAGATCTACGCCGCGGCGAACCAGTTCATCGACGCCGCGGTGCAAGAGAAAAAGCCGTTCTTCGTCTGGTTCAACACCACGCGGATGCACGTCTGGACCCATCTCAAACCGTCGGCGCAGGGACGGACCGGCATCGGGCTCTACCCCGACAGTATGGTGGAACACGACGACATGGTGGGCGGGTTGCTCAAACGGCTCGACGAACTCGGCATCGCCGACAACACCATCGTCGTCTACGGCACCGATAACGGGGCGGAGGAAGCGACCTGGCCGGATGGCGGAACGATGCCGTTCCGAGGTGAGAAAGGCACCACCTGGGAGGGCGGCTTGCGCGTGCCGATGCTGGTCCGCTGGCCGGGCGTGATCAAGCCGGGCACGATCATCAACGACATTTTCTCGCAAGAGGACTGGTTGCCGACGCTGCTGGCGGCCGCGGGCGAGCCGGACATCGTCGAGAAACTGAAGCAGGGCTACCAGGCCAACGGCAAGACCTGGAAAGTCCACCTCGACGGCTACAACTTCCTGCCGTTGTTCAAGGGTGAGGTCAAGAAAGGTCCGCGCGAGGAAATTTTCTACTTCGGTCAGGGTGGCGACCTCAACGCCGTGCGCTGGAACGACTGGAAGGTTTCCTTCGCCGTCGAGGACGGCAACATCGCCACGGCGGTGCGCAACGTGCCCGGCTGGCCGGTGATCACCAACCTCCGGGCCGATCCCTATGAGCGGGCAGCGAGCCAATCGGGGATGTACATCCGCTGGTATGGCGACAACATCTGGCTCTTTGTGCCGGTGCAGCAGAAGCTCAAAGCGTTTCTCACCACGTTGCCGGAATACCCGTTCCAGCAGGGCAGCAGCCTGAATGCCGCGGGCATCAACTACAATTCCCTCCAGGCGATGCAGGCCATGAAACGCCTGAAGGAATTGGAAAGTCTGCCGGCGCCGAACAACTAAACCGCGTCTATTTTGAGACCTGAATTGAATCCGGATGCTGGTAAGGCTCTAACGTGCTCCCGTAGCCACTTCTCCAACCGGTCGAAGTGGAAAGCCCGGGCCTCGAAAAGCTGCATGAAGTCGGTATAAGCGGTTTCGTTGTCGCATTCGATGTAGTGGCCGTTCATCCGGAGGAAGGTATCGGTGACGAAGAAGGCCACCCGCTTGTTGCCATCCAAGAACGGATGATTGTTGGCCAGGCTCTCCATCAGCGCAGCCGCCTCTTCGATGAGGTTCTGGTAATAGCCGAACTGGGGTCGCATCAGGGCGGCTTCCAGGGCGCCGGGGTCGCGCAGTCCGGGCATCCCCCCGAACGTCTCGATCAGCCGCGCGTGCATGGCGATAACTTCTGGCGGGGTGGGGAAATCGTGGCTCATTGGGCCAGTAGCTCACCCAAGCGGCGGTTTTTCTCCACGCTCGCTTGGAAATGCGCCATCACTTGTGGGCGAGGAGTGGCGCCGCGCTTGCGCTCGACGAACTCGCGCAACGCCTGCTCCAGCACCGCTTGGAACTGGCGGCCCTCCTCCTGGGCGATAGCCCGCAGTTCGGTTAACAGGCGCGGATCGGCTTGGCTGGAAAATTTCTGGCGGACGGCGCTCATAGCGAGGTTTCCCCTTTCAAGTTTTATCAAGATAGTGCTTGATACTAAGCGAACGGCGTCCGACCCGCAACCTCGAATCGGGGTATCCACTTAAGCCGGGACACCTTGAACCAGTCGTAAGGTGGGCAGCTTGTCTGCCCACGCGGGTTGTCTGGGTAGAAAGCTCGTAGAACTCGTAGGATGGGTAGAGCGGAGCGCAAGCGGAGCGCAAGCGGAGCGAAACCCATCATCTCATCCGTCGGGTCATGCGAAAACGATGGGTTTCGCGGCGCTACGCTCTGCTCTACCCATCCTACAACAATACTATTGCGAAATGGTATAAAGTGACGTGCAACTTTCTTGAGGATAGATCGATGAGAGCAGCGACTATACAGCGGGCGGTGACGGCGCTCGGGCTGTTCGCTATCGGCGCGACTTTTGCCGCACCGGTCCGGGCGCAGCAGAGCACCGAAGATCTGGCCAAGCAGACCCAGAACCCGGTCGCCGACCTGATCAGCGTGCCATTCCAGAACAACATCAATTTCAACGTCGGGCCGCTCAACAAGACCCAGAATATACTGAACATCCAGCCCGTCATTCCGATCCACCTGAATGAGAACTGGAATCTCATCACCCGCACCATCGTGCCGATCATCTCCCAGCCCGAATTCTTCCGGGGGGAAGGGCGCACCAATGGCCTGGGCGATACCCAGTTCACCGCCTTTCTTTCTCCAGCCAGGTCCGAGGGGCTGATCTGGGGGGTGGGACCCATCGTGCAACTGCCGACCAACACCAACAACCTGGCCAGCGACAAGTGGGGCCTCGGCCCCTCCGCCGTAGCCTTGCGCATGGACGGTCCCTGGGTTTACGGCGCGCTGGTCAACAATGTCTGGTCGATCGCATCCGGCGGACCGAATGGTCCTAATGCCGCCCCCTTTAACCAGTTCCTGCTGCAGCCGTTCATCAACTACAATTTCCCCGGCGGTCTGTATCTGTCGTCGGCGCCGATCATCACCGCCAACTGGAAGGCGGAGCGGGACAAGGATACCTGGACCGTGCCGCTCGGCGGCGGCGTGGGCAAGCTCTGGCGAATCGACAAGCTGCCGGTGAATACTCAGGTGCAGGCGTTCTATAACGTCAAAACGCCGGAGTACGGTCCGAACTGGACATTACGTCTGCAAGTGCAGTTCCTGTTTCCACAGTGATCGCCAAACGGGGCGCGGCGGATCGAACAGCCATCTCAATATGGCGGTTGGTTTCTAAAAACGAGGTCGAATAATGATGTACTTACCACGTACCCTTCCCATCTTGTGGTTAGCCTCGGCATATACCGCACCACTCTGGGCCGGTGGGCCGGCGCCGTATGAAATCGGCACGCCCGATCTGGGTCTGGCTTCCGCCGGCTGGGCGGCGCGCGCCCAGGATGCGGCTACGGTGGCGACCAATCCGGCCGGGATGACCCGCCTGGATCGTTCCCAGTTGCTGATCGGCGTGCAGCCGGCCTATACGGATATCCATTTCGACACCGCTTCCGCTACCTACGGGGGTGGCGATGGGGGCAATGCGGGTGGGTTTGTGCCCGCCGGCGGTCTCTACTATGCTGCCAGTCTGACGCCCGACCTCAAGCTGGGGATAGGAACCATTGCGTATGCCGCCGGTTCTCTGAATTACGAAAAGGACTGGGCCGGGCGTTACTTCAGCCAGCGTTCGGTACTGACGGTCTCTGGCATTACCGTACCGCTGGCCTACCGGGTGAACGAGTGGTTATCGCTGGGTGCCGGTCCCAATATCCTGCGGGGCCACCTGGACCAAAAAGCGGCGGTCAATAATCCGGATCCCCGCCTGGGGGATGGGCGGATCGAATATGAGGATTCTCAGGTCGGTTACGGCGGTAATTTCGGGATTCTGGTGGAGCCGGGGGCCGGCACCCGCTTCGGCCTGCAATACCTGACGCAGGTGAATATGAATTTTCGGGACCATGTTCAACTGGGAGGGCTTGGACCCGGCCTGGAATATGCGCTGGGCAGGCGTGATCTGCTGAATCCCCGGCTGCACCTTAACCTCGATATACCCCAGATGCTCATGGTCAGCGGCTACCATGAACTCACCGACCGGTTGGCCATTCTGGGCGACGTCGGCTGGCAGGACTGGTCGAAATTCGGCTATTTCGGCGTCACCGTCTCTTCCACTGACACCACCAGCCTCACCGTTAAAGAACATTACCAGGACACCTGGCATGTGGCCCTCGGGACGCAGTACCGGCTCACCCCGCTGTGGTTGTTGTCCGCGGGGGTCGCCTATGACAGCTCGATGGTAAAAAATGCCGACCGCAAGGCGTGGTTGCCGATGGACCGGCAGATCCGGCTGGGCACGGGCGCCCAGTACCAGTGGAGCGAGGATGTGACGGTCGGTTTCGCCTATGAATATGCGGACCTGGGCGAGAATAAACTCCGGCAAAACGGGGGACCGTTACAAGGCGACCTGAGAGGGAATTATTCCAGCTTCCATGCGAATTTCTTCGACGCCACTCTTATCTGGAAGTTTTAATACGTTCGATCATGTTCTTTGAAAAATCAAATCATTGAAAATCACCCAGTCAAGTGATGATTTTCAAGAAAATAAGTCGAAGCTGTTCCGATTGGCTGACTGACTGACCCGGGTCAGCCAGCCAATTTGGCGCTGGCCAGGCGGTTCAGGCTGACACCCAGAGCGAATGCGACGCTGCGACGAAATCATGAGTGGACGGGCGAAGCCGAGAGCTTGACTCCCAGTGCGTGCAGCAGCTTAAGCATCGTGTCATAGCGCGGCTTGGCCCCGGGCGTCAGCGCCTTGTAAAGACTCTCACGCCCCAGCCCGGTGTCTTTGGCGAGTTGAGTCATACCACGCGCACGGGCCACATCGCGCACGGCGGTTAGAAACACGTCGGGGTTAGGGTCTTCCAGTGCAGCAGTAATATACTCCGCAATGGTTGCCTCATCATCGAGGTAGTCGGCCGCATCGAAGGGTGCAAAATTGGTCATGGTTTACCCCTTGTCCAAAGCCCGCGCCATCTCGATGGCGCGTTTGATGTCGCGCTTCTGCGAGGACTTGTCGCCGCCCAAGAGAAGCAGATAGATCACCTCTGCGCGCCGCGTGAAATACGCCCCAAGGGACTGACCACACTCATCTCAGCCAATTCTCCACTGTTAATCCCGAGACTCTGGAGAATTCCCTTTCATTGTCGGTCACGACCGTGGCTTCCAGGGCCAGCGCATGAGCCGCGATCCAGAGATCGTTGTTGCCGATGGGAGTGCCCTTGCATTCCAGTTCGGCACGGATGCGCCCGTAGTGATGGCTGGTATTGGCATCCAAAGCTTCGACGGGTAAGCCTTGGATGAGCGCAGCAAGACGAGCGTGGTTTTTTGCCGGGTGAGCGCTTTTTTCGGCGCCGACCTCCAGTTCACCGAGCACGATGGGGGAGAGCACCAAGTCAGTACTGGGGAGAACTTCCAGTTTTTGACAGACTCCCAGAGCGCCTTTCAAACCGGCGATGAGGATGTTGGTGTCCAGCAGGTAGCGCATGTCAATCCAGTTCCGGCGTGGGTTCGGGTGGCATGTCCGGCGGAGCTTCCAGATCGATATCGGTGTCCTCCCAGAAGGGCCGAAAGACGTCCGCAGCCATGCGCGGGGTGTCTGGCACGATGCGCGCCACTACCCGGCCATGGCGGGTAATGGCAATTTCCTCCCCCGCCTCGACAGCGACGATGAGTGCGGAGAACTTGGCTTTGGCTTCGACGACTTGGACTGTGCGCATTATCAACCTCAAATTATGACCATGTAGTCATATTATGCCAGGATAGAGCGCTGTCAGTCTTTTTTTTACGCACGGGGATGGAGCCACCATTTAGCCGACCCGGGTCAATAGGACGAGCCGGGTGGGCAGCTTGCCTGCCCACCTTGGTTTTTACCCAGACAACCGGCGTGGGCAGACAAGCTGCCCACCCTACAACTTGCTAAGGTGTCCCGGCTTAAGTGGATACCCTGGATCGGGACACAGCGTTTAGAACGGCGGTGGAGATCATGCGGGCCGGGGCTGCTGATTTCATCGAGACGGGCTTCGATGACCGGCATCTGCTGGCGGCGGTGCGCAAGGTGGCGCACCGCGGGACGCAACGGGCGAACGGGTCCGCTACGTCGTGACTCGTAGGCGGTCCGTGGAGTTACGTAGGGCAGGTCCGTCATCACCCCAATGGACAAAGCCGGGGACGGCTGCTAGCCTAACCAAGGTATGTTTTCCATGAACTGACTGAAGTCCACAACCACCCAACCTAACCTCATGAGGGTATCGAAAATGCAACTCAAGAAAACAGTGTTCTCGAAATCGCCCTTCACCACGGGGCTCAAAACCGCCTGCTCAGTCCTGGCCCTGACCGCCTGTCTCACTGCGGGCGATGTCCAGGCTGCCGACACGGGAGCCGCCAGCGCCACCAGTCAGGCCGGGGGGAAGAAACCCAACATCGTCATTATCTGGGGCGACGACATCGGGCAAACCAATATCAGTGCCTACTCGCGCGGCCTGATGGGCTACCAGACGCCCAACATCGACCGCATCGCCAGGGAAGGCATGATGTTTACCGACTACTATGCGGAGCAGAGCTGCACCGCCGGCCGGGCGTCGTTTATTACCGGCCAGTCGGGCTTGCGCACCGGCCTGACCAAGGTCGGCTTGCCGGGCGCTACGGTAGGGTTGCAAAAGGAAGACCCGACGATTGCCGAGCTGTTGAAAGCGCAAGGCTATGCCACCGGCCAGTTCGGCAAGAATCACCTGGGCGACCGCAACGAGTACCTGCCCACCGTGCACGGGTTCGACGAGTTCTACGGGAACCTATACCACTTAAACGCCGAGGAAGAGCCGGAACTGCCTGACTACCCGAAGGATCCGGCGTTCCGTGCCCAGTTCGGCCCCCGTGGCGTGATGGACTGCAAGGCCTCGGCCACGGACGATCAGACCGTGGATCCGCGCTTCGGCAAGGTCGGCAAGCAGGTGTGCACTGACACTGGTCCCCTGACCAAGAAGCGGATGGAAACAATCGACGATGACGTCGCCAACCGGGCCGTGGACTTCATCCAGCGGCAAAACAAGGCCGGCAAGCCAGCCTTTGTCTGGGTGAACTTCTCCCACATGCACTTCCGCACCCACACCAAGCCGGAGAGCATTGGCCAGGCGGGGCGCTGGCAGAGCCCGTACCACGACACCATGATCGACCACGACAAGAATGTCGGTACGGTCCTCAAGGCGCTGGACGATCTGGGCATCGCGGACAACACCTTCGTCATGTACAGCACCGACAACGGTCCGCACATGAACAGCTGGCCGGACGGAGCGATGACGCCGTTTCGCAGCGAGAAAAACTCGAACTGGGAAGGCGCCTACCGGGTGCCGGCCATGGTCCGCTGGCCGGGCAAGATCAAGCCGGGCAGTGTGTCGAACGAGATCGTCGCTCACCTTGATTGGCTGCCGACTTTTGTGGCCATGGCCGGCGATACGCAGGTGAAGGACGAACTGCTCAAGGGCTACAGGGTAGGCGACACGACCTACAAGGTTCACCTCGACGGTGACAACCTCGTCCCCTACCTGACCGGCCAAGTCCAGAAGAGCCCGCGGGAATCGTTCCTGTACATCAACGACGACCAGCAATTGACCGGGCTGCGCTACGACAACTGGAAGCTTGCATTCATGGAGCAGCGAGCCCCGGGAACGATGCTTATCTGGGCGAACCCGTTTACCAGCTTGCGGGTCCCGAAGATCTTCAACCTCCGGACGGATCCGTATGAACGGGCGGACATCACCTCGAACACCTACTACGACTGGCTTCTCGATCATGCCTTTTTGATGGTCCCCGCGCAGGCCTATGTGGGTCAGTTCCTGGCGACCTTCAAGGACTACCCGCAGCGGCAGAAGGCGGCCAGCTTCAACTTGGATGAAGTTCTTGAGAAACTGAACGAAGGCGGCGGGTCGAGGTAGGACGGAGGCGGCCGGGCGCTGGCGATTAGCCACCTGAGACGAGCATGATGTTATGGAGCGGGCGGCCCGAAAGGGCCGCCCTTCTACTAAGAGGCGGTATAAGAACTAATCTATTGATTGTATTAACTATTTGTATGAACTGATTTGCGAGCGGCAGCAAAAACCATTGCCCGCAAGCGAACTCGTACACGTAAGATGCTGATTTTTAAAGCAGTCGTTTTTGCACAGCTTCTGTAACACCGATCCAACCCTGATAACCTGCATTGAGGATACGAATCATGCTGAACCCACTAAGAAGTAAACTGGTAGCGGCCCCCCTGTTTGCACTCCTGCTGTTGGTGGGGTGCGTGTCGCAGTCTCAGTATAACCAGGAGGCTCAACTGGCTGCTCTCTATCAGCAGCTCGACCAGAGCCTGCAGGCCGAGGTGAACGCGGACCAAGCTGAGATCACGCAATTGCAGGGAGAGCTGAAGGTAACGCTCCTGAATGATATCCTGTTCCCCGAGGGTGGCTGGCAGCTCAACCAGCGGGGCGAGCAGACCCTCAACAAGATTGTGCCCACACTGAAGACCCTGACGCAGACACGGATTGTGGTGGATGGCTACACCGACAACCTGCCGATCGGACCGGAACTGAAGGCGCGGTTCCCCTCGAACTGGCAACTGTCGGCGGCGCGGGCCACCGGCGTGGTGCAGTACCTGCAGTCGCAGGGTGTCAACCCCAACCTGATGTCGGCCCAGGGTTATGGGGACACGCACCCCATCGCCTCCAACGACACGCCGCAGGGCCGGGCGAAGAACCGGCGGATCGAGCTCACGCTGGTGGGCCCGGGTAACTGAGCGGCACAGCGAAGACCATGACGACCGATAAATACCATGCGCCCCAACAGCTTGGGGCGCGAGCCACCCGGCGGTTCCACGCGATGGCCAAGCCCGCCGGCTCCGCCTGCAACCTGAATTGCAAGTATTGCTTCTATTTGAGCAAGGAGCACCTGCCCCAGGGTCCCGGCCGCGGCCGCATGGACGATGAAACCCTGGAGCTGTTCATCCAGCAGTATATCCAGGGCGTCACCGGCCCGGAGGTGGTGTTTTCCTGGCAGGGCGGCGAACCCACGCTGCGCGGGCTGGACTTCTTCCGCAAGGTGGTGGCGCTCGAGAAAAAGTACGCGAAACCCGGCCAACGCATCGAGAACGACCTGCAAACCAACGGGGTGCTGCTGAACGACGAGTGGGCGCGGTTTCTCAAGGAAAATCACTTTCTGGTGGGATTGAGCATTGACGGCCCGCGCGAACTGCACGACCGGTTCCGGGTGACCAAAGGCGGCGCACCGACCTTCGACAAAGTCGTGGCCGCCGCGAAACTGCTGAGGCGATTCGGCGTACCGTTCAACACCCTCACCTGCGTGCACCGCTTCAACGCCTCGCGCCCGCTGGACGTGTACCGGTTTCTCCGGCGCGAGCTGGGTTCCACGTTCCTGCAGTTCATCCCGATTGTGCAGATCGAGGACTTTGAGACGACCGCCCCGCAGACCTGGGATCCGGCCCGGCTGCCGGTGTTGGGCAGTCCCGAAGCCAGGCCGGGTCACCCGAATTCGGTGGTCACCGAGTGGTCGGTGGACCCGGAGGAGTACGGCTACTTTCTCTCCAAAGTGTTCGATGAATGGGTGCGCCGTGACCTGGGCAAGGTGCTGGTCAATCATTTCGAGACGCTGGTGGCGCAACACCTGGGGCTGCCGGCGCAGAATTGTATTCATCACAACTTCTGTGGCAAGGGCGTGGCGGTGGAGCACGACGGCAGCGTTTACTCGTGCGACCATTACGTTTATCCCGAGTATCGATTGGGAAATCTCCGGGAACAACCGTTGGCCGACTTGGTGTTCTCACCCACGCAGGTCAAATTCGGCTACGCCAAATCCGAGACGCTCCCCCGCTATTGCCGTGAGTGCGTGTATTTGCGCGATTGCTGGGGGGAATGCCCGAAGAACCGCCTGATCCGCACCCCGGACGGCGAGCCGGGTTTGAATTACCTGTGCGCGGGATTCAAGCGCTTCTTCAAACACGCCCTTCCCGAAGTCGATCGGATCACCGCCGTATTGCGGAGAGAACCCGGCTACTGAAGCCAGAAAGGTGAACAACGGTCGGTGCGAGTGCCGATTCTTGCCAGACTGCCTCTCAGGACGCTACGCCGCCCGCGGCAGGAAATCGACGTGGATGGCGTCATAAGATCTCGTAGGTTGGGGTGAGGTACGAACCCCAACATGACACGCTCCCTCACCGCGTTGGCTGTTGGGGTTCGCGATGCTCACCCCAACCTACAGCTCTGCATCTGCCCGGTCGATGGTTTGCAACCGCTTACGCGAGCGAGCAAATCCAACTCAATTTTGCCGATGACAACAAATGGTTTCTGCCCTTCGATCTGATGCTCGGCAGGAAGTTGGCCGAAAACTTCATCGTCTCGCTGGAGTATTCCCGCGTGATGTTCCATAACAAGGGCTTTGAACCCTATCAATGGCAGCTTGACAGGCGCCAAAACAGGGTAGAATCGATATTGCTATAACTTCCTTTAGAATGATAACCTTTAAATCTACTGGGAAAATGCATCTCAGGCGCGACCGATCACTTGCCAACAACACCAAGCAGACCCAAACCAGCGGCAATATTTTGATGGAACACCCTAAACAGAACCTCGCCACCCGCTTGCTGACAGGGCTGCATCGGGCATCAAGGCGTAGTTACGATGTCTCCCCCGCCTTTCGCATCGGCATCGGCATCGGCCTGATCGTTCTGTTAGGTTTGATTTTCGCCGCCATCGATTTGAAATCGGACTTGTCGCACCTGAAGATAACCGTGCTTTCCGGCCCCAAGGATGGCGAAGACTATGCGCTGACGGCGCTGCTGGCTGGCGAAGCGAAGCGGAGCGGGGGCATGATCGTCAATAGAGCCACGGCCGGCGCCGCCGCCAACCTGGCCGGACTGGCCGGCGCGGAAGCGGCCAGGACGACGCTCTTTGCACTGGTCCCCGATGGCCTGGACTTGCCTAA
The DNA here is from genome assembly GCA_903844665.1 of uncultured Pseudomonadota bacterium. GTDB lineage: Bacteria > Pseudomonadota > Gammaproteobacteria > Competibacterales > Competibacteraceae > CAIMUS01. The sequence goes on along the minus strand of CAIMUS010000103.1, from coordinate 7,998 downwards.
GTCTGAACGCCTGGTATTGGCGGCCCGACTGCCCCGGACGAGAACGCTTTTCCTGCTCGGACCGAAAGCAGATGCCGTTCACTACTTTTCCGATCTGGCGGGAATGCGCATCGGCATCGGCCCTGCCGGCAGCGCCACGGCCCTGTTCGGCAGGGAGGTATTCGGTTCGAATTTACTCAAGGAACTCAACCTCGCTCTCAGCGAACACTCCTTTACCGAACAGCTCGATGGGCTCAAGCAGGGCCAGTTGGATTTAGGGCTGTTTGTCATGGATACGGACGCTCCCTCGATCGAACAGGCCATGCGCGCCAGCTTGCAACTCGCCAGCTTCGATAATGCCGAGGCGGTGGCCGCCCGCATCCCCGCCCTGAAAGTCGCCACTTTATACCGGGGGCATTTCGATCAGTTGCGGTTGCTGCCGCAGACCAATAAGAAAGTATTTCAGGTCGATCTGTTGCTGCTGGCCAATGCCAGGGTGGCGCGCTCGCAGGCGGTCGCCATGCTGGTGTTATTGGATACGGCGTTCAAGGGCTTTATCGAGGTAAACCGGAACACGCCCAACCGGACCGGCCTGCGGGAAGTGGCGGATCTCAAGCCGTTTCTGATCAACGGCGGTCCCAGCGTACTGGATGAGTATGCGCCGCGGCTGATGGATTTCATGCCGCCGGCCAACCTGCTGCACTTCGCGGTGGCAATCAGCCTGCTGTTCAATGGCCTGACCTTCTGGCACCGGTTCCGACTCTGGCGGATCGACGTCAACCGGCTGCAAGTGGAAAACCTGGCGTTCGATCTGTTCGGCCATCACTACACCGTCAAGGAAATCGCCCAACTGACGCCCCGGCCGGGAGAGTTCCATGAAGTCGAGCAAGCCCTGCTGAATGGGCTGATCCGCCGAACCCAGGCCTTGCGGCAGCAGGCGCGCCGTTATTCGGTTTCGTTCGTCGCGCCGATGGGGGCGGAGATCTATTACCGCCATCAGGAGACCCTGATCGATGAACAACTCCAGTCCTTGCGCCAGTTTCGGGCGCGCTTGCAGCGGCTGGATAGCGGCGTCGAAGCCGGCTTCGACGGGTAGTCACTGACAAGAGGTGATGAAGTGGTTGCGGTGGGCATGCCCATGCCCACCGTATAATCCCATCAATGATGCTGCCGCGCTATGGTTTGGCTTCCAGCATGGTCTTCAGATGGGCAAAGCCCTTCCGGTAGAGGGCCTGTATAAACTGGGATGCTTTTTGAGCATCTTGGGGATTGTCGCTGGTAAATTGGCCGTTCCATTCCACGATCGCGGTTCCATATTTCTCGGTCACATTGAGGGTCGAACTCAGTTGCTTCATGGGAAGGGTACTCTCGATGACCTCGGCCACCAGCCGCATTTTCGAAGGATCGATTTCAACCAATTTTTCCTTGTACTTGCTGCCGTCCTTGAGAGTCACCACTCGCACCGCTCCCGGTTTCATTGCAACTCCCTCTATAAGCTCGACTTTTACTACCTCGGGATTCCAGTCCAGGAGGCTGAAATCCGCCAGCTTTTCCCATACCTTCAACGGCGGCGCATTGATGCTGGTAATCTCGACGGCGCCGAAGTACGTCGCCCAGGCATTGACCAGCAGGCCCAGAAACAAACCCAAGACTAATAGAACCTTCTTCATCATTGAATTCCTCAGTGTTACGGTAATAGGGGAGGGTAAAGCCTATGAGCTTAAGGCTAAGGTGTCAAACCATTTTTCCATGCGGGTAGGATCGGTTGCCGCACCTAACTTATAGAGCGAACCAGAGTCAGAACCCTGTCAATAGGAATGACCGAGATCCTGGCGTCGAAAGCGTATTCCTGTTGACCTGGATAGATCACCCACAAGTGCTCCAGGCCGAGATCCTCGATGGCGGGGTGGTGTTCTAAAAGTGTTGCTTGGCCGTAACAAATGATTGATTTAGCTGACTAAAACCTGTTGCACCAACATTTCTGCAACACTACCCCTTCGTTCGCACCATGGGCTTATTCCGTCCTCGGCTTTGCTTTCCTGGCCACAGTTACTATGGCATCGAGCTTCTCCGTGATCTCCCCGTCCAGCTTTTCCCTCGGCACCAGGCCAGCGAGGACATGATATTCGGATTTTCGCAATTGCAGTGGAAGTCTCAGCTTCTTGAAGAAAAGCCTGAAAACCCGATCCAGCACCTCATCGCTCGCTTTAACATCAGGAGACCATGGAGCCAACTCATCTATTTCGAGATATTTCGTCACTTCCGCGATGGCCTCGCGCATCGCCCGCTCGCGCTGTTCAATCTCGGCTCTGCCGAAAAGATCATCGGGCTGGTCGTGTCTGGCGTAGGCAAGCAACACCTCTTCTCTGCAGAAATAGTTTTCGATCTCCCTGCGACGCCACATCATTTCGACAAGCGCGGCTTCGGCTTGAAGCTCCTTGTCGAGACGGTCGAAGATGGCAATGCCCACAAGATCACTCTTGGCTTCCCGCAATCCGTGGAAATGGTCCCGCGCCTTCTGAGGCAGGTTAGTCTCGACATACTTCACAAAGGGCCGCGCAAGGAAATGTTGCGCTTCGTGGTCAAGTGATTTGGCAAACTCCTGAAGAATGGCAAGGTCGGTGGCGTTCTCCAAATACAGCACCCAGCCGGTTTCTTCCGCCTGGTAGTATTGCTCGAAGCCGATGTCCCGCAGAGCCTTCAAGACCTGGGAGCCTCGATCGTCAATGCGATGGGGCTTGCCAACAAAGGCGATGACAGTATCCCGCTCGGCGGCCTCGTTGATGACCACCTCGGAATGGCTGGCTGCGATGATTTGTGAGCCTTGCTGCTCGGCGACCTGGATCAGGAGGTTGTAGGTTTGGCGCTGCCGCAACACCTCCAGGTGGGCGTCCGGCTCGTCGAGAAGTAGCACCGCTCCGGGGTTGCTATAAAGGTGTGCGAGCAAGAGCAACGTCTGCTGTAGCCCACGCCCCGATGATGACAGGTCGAGTGTATTATTTCCCTCATCGTTGTAGGCCATGGTGATTTCGCTGCGCTCAGCGATGTATTGTGGCGTCAGAAGCTCCACACCAAACAAAGCTCTGATGTGCCTCAGTAAATCATCCCAATGCCCTGCATCCTTGTTCTCATGGATTTGGTAACAAAGGTTACGTAGCACTTGGGCCGTTTGGCCTTGGCCGATAAGTACGCCGATTTCCCCCGGCTGCTTTACAAACTCACGGTCCGCCAAGCCCGACATGGGGGGAAGGAATGCGACGCGGGCGCTACCCGCTTCGTCGGGGACGGGCATCCGGTTTTTCCCCGCATCATCGATGCGAAGGGGCCGGCAATAGAACGACTCCTCGTTGGCGTAATCGAATTCGAGGCCGCAGGACCAAGCCTTGTCTCGGGTTACGCCTTCCACGACGATGTCCACGCGGATATTCTCGATCCGGGGCTTGCCGTTTTCTTTACTCCGCGAAGTGTTCCGAACGTGCAGATTGCGCCAGAGCAGATTGGCAACCGGCACGGGAATGGAAACCAGGTCGCGTCGGTTGATGGTGACGCCCGGCCTTTTCTCCGGCGAGGATTTGCCCTTCCATTTCTCGTTCCAGCGTCGTAGGCCGATATCCCACAGAGCGAGCGCCTGCAAAGCCGTCGTCTTGCCGGAATTGTTGGGACCGATCAGGACCACTGCTTTGCCAAGCTCGATGTCTGAATCTTTAAAACGCTTGAAGTTGCGGATTCTGATGCGTGTCAACATGAGACAAGCCCTTTTCTGATTACATTTTGGTATTGTTATAAGGAGTGTAAAGGGGTCAAGTCTTGCAATAACACATGTGCGTGCAAGACCTGACCCAGCGCGTGATCGTTACTCCGTCAATGTGGCTACAATGACGCATTTTAACATCATTCTTTCTCCATCCAGCGTCCGATTCACCCTATCGAAGGGGAGCAGTTCTTCCTCCCCACGCGCCAGTTTGGAGTAAGATTCGTCGATGACGATCTGCACCTTTATCAGTAAATACTGCCTCTGACATTGGTATTAATAACATGGTTAAGTTCGAATCCTTTATCCAGGCGACCACCCTGGCGGCCGTATTCTGGCTCGCTCTGACCACACCCGGTGCATTCGGCGCCGATACCGGCGCCCCGGTCCAGCCGACCCCGGCTACCGGGCAGAACGAGACGACACTCCGTTACGTCGGCCAGCAGGTCTGTGGCCGCTGCCATCAGGAACAGCAAAAGCTATGGATCGGTTCGGATCACGACCACGCCATGCAGGTGGCCAGCGACCAGACCGTGCTCGGCGATTTCAATAACGCCCAATTCATCTATTATGGCCTCACCTCCACATTTTCCAAGCGCGACGGCAGCTTCATGGTGCGCACCGACGGTCCCGATGGTGAACTACACGATTATGAAATCAAATACACCTTCGGCATCCATCCCCTGCAACAATACCTGATCGAGTTTCCCGGCGGCCGCTTGCAGGCGCTGGGCATCGCCTGGGACAGCCGTCCCAAGGAGCAGGGCGGGCAGCGCTGGTTCCACCTGTATCCGAACGAAAAGATTACCTCCACCGACAACCTGCACTGGACCGCTCCCGATCAGAACTGGAACTACCAGTGCGCCGAGTGCCATTCGACGAATCTGCAGAAAAACTACGACCTGACGGCCGATCGCTTCAACACCACCTGGTCCGAGATCGACGTGGCCTGCGAGGCCTGTCATGGGCCTGGGTCCCGCCATGTGGCCTGGGCGGAGCATCAACCCGGTTGGGAAGCGCTGAACGACGATCCCGCCAAGGGGCTGGTGGTGCGCTTCAACGAACGGGCCGGGGTGCAGTGGGCGCTGGATGCCAAAACCGGCAATGCCCGGCGCAGCCAGCCACGGGAAACCAGCATCGAGATCGAAACCTGCGCCCGCTGCCACTCCCGACGCGGCCAGTTCTGGGCGGACTATGTGCCGGGACGGCCGCTGCTGGACACCCATCTGGTGCAACTCCTGACCCCCGGCATGTACCATGCCGACGGCCAGATGCAGGATGAGGTCTACAATTACGGCTCGTTCCTGCAAAGCAAGATGTTTCAGGCGGGGGTTACGTGCGGCGATTGCCACGACCCCCACAGCCTGAAACTGCGGGCGCCGGCCAATCAGGTGTGCGCACAATGTCACAATCCGGGCAAGTACGACACCGCCGCCCACCATTTCCACAAACCGGACTCCGCCGGCGCCAGTTGCGCCGCCTGCCATACGCCCACGACGACTTATATGGTGGTCGATCCCCGCCACGATCACAGTCTGCGCATTCCCCGGCCCGATCTATCGGTTCAGTTGGGTACGCCGAATGCATGCAACAACTGCCACACCGACCACCCTGCCAATTGGGCGGCGGATCGGGTGAAGCAATGGTATAAGGAACCGCTCAAAGGCTATCAGCAGTTTGCCGAGGCCCTGCACGCTGGGCGCACCGGGGCGCCGGGCGCCGAACAGGCCTTGACGCAACTGGCCGGCGACACCAGCCAGCCCGATATCGCCCGCGCCACCGCCCTGGCCGCCTTGAACCGGTATCTCAGCCCGGCTTCCCTCGACGCCGTCCGCCAGGGTCTGCAAGACGGCGATCCGCTGCTGCGCCTGGGCGCCATCCAGGCGCTGGATAACATCGATCCCCAGCGGCGTCTGCCGCTGCTTTTCCCGTTGTTGCAGGACCCGGTCCGGGCCATACGGATAGAGGCGGCGCGGGGGCTGGCGCCGCTGCCCGCCGCTCTACTGGCCCAACTGCCGGCGGCGCACCGGGCGGTGCTGGATACAGCCACCGCGGAATACATCGCCGCCCAGCAGACCAATACCGACCGTCCCGAATCCCATCTCAATCTCGGTTTGCTGTACACCGAACGCGGCGAGTTCACCCAGGCGGAAACCGCCTATCGCACGGCGCTCAAGCTGCAACCCAGGTTTGTCCAGGCCTATGTCAATCTGGCCGATCTCTATCGTCTGCAAGGCAAGGATGGCGATGGGGAAAAGGCGCTGCGGCAGGCGGCGGCGATTGCCCCCAGGGATGCGGATGTGCAGCAGGCGCTGGGCCTGTTGCTGGTGCGCCAGCACCGCCTGCCGGAAGCGGTCGAGGCGCTGGCGCAAGCCACCCGACTCAATCCCGACAATATGCATTACCGCTATGTCTATGCCGTCGCGCTGCATTCCACCGGCAAACCGGACGACGCCATCGAAGTACTGGAGGAAGCTCACGCCCGCCAGCCGAATGACCGGGAGATTCTCTATGCGCTGGTGACTTTCCAGCGGGACCGGGGCGAGCTGGAAGCCGCCCGGCGCTATGCGCAGCAACTGCTCATCCTGGCGCCGCAAGACCCGGCGGTGCGGCAGTTGGTGAATCAGTTGCAAGCCCAGTGAATCTCGAACCGCCGACCGGTAAGGTACGCTATCATGGTCGTTATCTGGAATTCACATCACTTGAAGCAGCTCGAGGGGTTGCGGCGCGCGGCTCGGAGCTTGCCGGCCATCGTTCTGGCCGCCGTCTTCCTCCCGGCGGCAACTCCCGGGGGGCGGCGGATCGGACCACCTCCGAACCCAAGCCGGCTACCGCGCTTCTGGAGCGGGCGGAGTTGGTTCACAAAGACCCTGAGTTCGAAGTCATCGATGTGCCGCAGATCCCTCTCCCTTACAAAAAGGGACTTACATCTCACCGGTGAACCCATGGACTCGCCAGCCAGAATTCAGGCTTATTTCGCCAGCAGTATCGCCACCCAGCAACAGGCGCTGATCAGCGCCGATCATCCACTGTCTATGCGATCTAATCGAACGTTTATTGTTTGTCGAGGAAACCCGCCTATGAATTCCCGTCTGGCTATGCTGTTGTGCTGTATCGGTCTGCTGGGCGGAACCAGTGCGTGCGCCCCTCTACTTGTCGGCGGCGGCGCGGCCGGCGGCGCCATCCTGCTGCACGACCGCCGCACCACCGGCACCATCTGGGAGGATCAGACCATCGAATGGAAAGCCGTCACCGCCATCGCCAAGGATCCGCAACTGTCCGATCCGGAGCGCGCCGACGTTAGCGTGACCAGCTATAACAAAACGGTATTATTGAGCGGTGAGGTCGCCACGCCGGAGTTACGGCGGCGTGCCGCGGAGATTGTCCGCTATGTTCCCGAAGTCAAGCGGGTATACAACGAACTGGTCATCGCCCCTCCCAGTACGCCGGCCGACCGGGCCGCCGATGCCGCCCTGACCGCGCAAGTCAAAGCCTCCCTGCTGCAAATCGATCTGCCAGGCTTCGATCCCACCCGCATCAAGGTGGTTACCAGCACGGGGACCGTCTATCTGCTCGGCCTGGTGAAACCCGCCGAGGCGGACAAGGTGGTCGATACGGTCAAATATGTCTCGGGGGTGCGCCAGGTAGTGAAATTATTTGAATATATCCAATAACGCAGGCTATTTGACGACTCTAAGAACTGGCTTTTTATCGGCTTGTGGCTTGGGCGGCGGTTCCTCCTCTTCGGGCGCATCGGGCGTCTGGTTGAAGACCATGCCTTGACCGTTCTCGCGGGCGTAGACCGCCATGACGGCCAGTGGCGGGAGGCGAATCCAATAGGGCGTGCCGCCGAAACGGGTGCTGAATTCAATCAGATCGTTACCCAGCCGCAGCCCCTGCACGGCATTGGCGCTGACATTGAGCACGATCCGTCCTTCCTGGACATATTGGGAGGGTACTTCCACCGCAGCCTGTTCGGCATTCACCAGCAAATGGGGGGTTAAGCCATTGTCCGTGATCCATTCATACAAGGCGCGAATCAAATAGGGACGGTTGGATATCATGGCTTGCCTTAATCAGGTCGACAGGATGATGTTACCGTGAAAATCCGGGCAGGTCGGGTTACCGTGAAAATCCCCGTAGGTCGGGTTAGGTGCGCCCTTCCGCCAAGCCTGGAGATAGCAGAAACTTGGCGGGCGCACCGTAACCCGACATGGGGGCCGATTTTCATCGCCGGGGGTGCTTCTTTCTGAAAAGCATGACCAGTT
>CAIMUS010000102.1 GCA_903844665.1 uncultured Pseudomonadota bacterium | reverse complement strand
TCCCCGCCGGCCTCAGGGCATTCGACGCCAGTCAACAGCCGGCAAAATGCCGGCGCTACTAGGGAATCCCCGTAGGGGCGGTTCGCGAACCGCCCCTACCGGCTCAGCCTGTAAAGCGTCCCGACTTAAGTGGATACCCCAATGTTATGGGGAATCTCCTGGACTTGCCAGGATACCTTCAACTCACTCTCCTCCACGCGCTCCAGTTCCCACGGCGGGCACTGCTCCAGCAACTCCGCCAGCGTCGTGCCATCCGGCAAGCGTAAATCCGGCGCGAGATCGCGTAAAGGATACAGTACGAACGCCCTTTCCCGTAACCGGGGATGGGGAATGGTGAGGCGCGGCCCGCCGAGCTGTAACCCGCCATACAGCAGAATATCCAGATCCAGCGGGCGCGGTCCCCACCGCACGGTCCGCACCCGCCCCCGCGCCGTTTCGATCTCCTGCAATTGCGTCAGCAACTCCAGGGCCGGCAGCGTCGTCTCCAGGGCCGCGACCGCGTTGATATAATCCGGCTGTCCCGGCAATCCCCAGGGCTTGCTGCGGTACAGGGGAGAACAGGCGATAGCGCGGGTCTGCGGTAACGCCTCCAGCGCCAGCGCCGCCTGCCGCACCTGCGCGACAGGATCGGCCAGGTTGCTGCCAATACCGATATAGGCCGTCACCGCCTGCATGATGCGCCAGCCTACCCGGCTTCGGTGGAGGATTGTTGCCGGGGACGGCGGGATCGCCGCCGGCGCGGTTTGGGTTTGGCGGCGGGTTCCAGCACCTGCTTACGGGCGGCTTCATCCATTTCCATAAAGTGGGTCCACCACTGCGCCAACGACGCCAGTTCCGGATCGGCCTCCGCCCGCAGCAGTAGAAAATCATACGCGGCCCGAAACCGGGGATGCGCCAGCAGGCGCAGCGGTCGCTTGCCCGTCGTGATCGTCAGGCGCGACTGCAGGCTCCAGATCTCCTGCATGGGCAGGCTGAACCGGCGCGGCAGGGTGATATGTTTAAGCTGAGCGGACAGCACCTCGTCGGCCGCCGTCTGCATGGCGTCGGCTTCATCCAGACCGGCGGTCAGTAACTGTTTGCTCCGATCCTGCAAGGGCTCCCACAGCAACGCTCCGAACAGGAAGGCCGGTGTGACCGATTTGCCCTCGGCGAGCCGACCGTCGGTATTGGCCAGCGCGCGCACCAGCAGGGTCTTGGGAAAATGCTGTTGCTGCCGGCTCAGGCAGCGTTCGGTCGCCGGGAAAAGATGGCCGAACAGGCGGTAATGCCGCAGCAGTTCGAAGGTTTCCACCCCGTAGCCGCCGAGAAATAGCTTGAGGACCTCATCGAACAGGCGGGCTGGCGGAATTTCTTCCAGCAACCGTCCCAGGGTGAGTAGCGGCGCCTCGGTGTCGGGATGGAGGCGAAAGCCCAGCTTGGCGGCGAAGCGCACCGCCCGCAGCATCCGCACCGGATCTTCCCGGCAGCGCTGTTCCGGCTCACCGATCAGGCGGAGCAGGCCGGTCTTTAAATCGGCCATCCCGCCGGTGTAATCCAGCACGGTGAAGTTGGTGATGTCGTAATACAGGGCGTTGACAGTGAAATCACGTCGCCGGGCGTCTTCTTCGATCGTGCCGTAGACATTATCCCGCAGCAGGCGGCCATTGGCGTTGAACTGGATGCCGGTCGACCGGGCGGCTTCTTCCGCTTCGCCCTGGGCCGCGCGGAAAGTCGCCACCTCGATGATCTCACCGCCGAACTGCACATGCGCCAGGCGAAAGCGTCGCCCGATCAGGCGGCAATTGCGGAACAGCTTATGGATCGCCTCCGGGTGGGCGTCGGTGGCGACATCGAAGTCCTTGGGTTCGTGACCCAGCAGCAGATCGCGCACACCGCCGCCGACCAGGCAGGCCCGGAAGCCGGCGTTATGCAGCCGGTACAGTACCTTGAGCGCGTTGGGGCTGATACTGGCTCGGGAAATCGGATGTTCGGCGCGGGGAATGATGATAGGCTGGCTGGTCATGGCACCCTGAACGGTGTCTCTTAAGGCGCTTGTGCCTTTGGCAAGAGCGCGTATAATACCACTCTCTTTTTCCTCCAGCCATGCCGCTCCCTTCGTCTAGTGGCCCAGGACTCCGCCCTCTCACGGCGGCAACAGGGGTTCGAGTCCCCTAGGGAGCGCCAAGTAAATCAAGCGCTTGACTCTGTTGCCGGGGCTACCAACTTAAGGCGGGACAATCCGACCCTGGGAGCGCCGGCGTCCCCGCCGGCCTCAGGGCATTCGACGCCAGTCAACAGCCGGCAAAATGCCGGCGCTACTAGGGAATCCCCGTAGGGGCGGTTCGCGAACCGCC
>CAIMUS010000101.1 GCA_903844665.1 uncultured Pseudomonadota bacterium | reverse complement strand
TTCTATTGTATTGCCATGATCATCTCGGATAATGATTTCAATCGTTGCCATATCGATGTCCTCTTAATTCAAACAAAAGTGTATACTTTTAACATAGTATAACATGTTTGATATTCGTCACTGGAAAATTTACAGCAAGAATAATATTGCACCGGAATCAGCACGAAAAACCCGAGAAACAGAGCCAACCGGTCACCGGCTCTGGTCGGCGTCAGGGTGATGAATTCGCGCAGCGCGAAAAAGGAGACGAAGGCGAATAACACCAGCGTCGTGGCTTTGCCGAGGAGAAAAGCCACAGCGAAGATCATTACCATAATCCACCAGGCCCGGACCCGCGCGTTCAGGTTATCGACCAGGGCGCGGCCGCTGTCGCTGGTGACGCGAGTACCCAGAGTCCAGCCGATCAGCGACGCCAGCAGCAACAGGGCAACGATCCCACCGGTTAACCAGAAAAATTTATGTTCCGCACTCATGTCAACTCCACCACGGACTGACGGGCCCGCTCCAGAAAGGCTGTCTTGGTTTCACCGGAAAGCCGTTTCAAGACAGCGCCGAAGCGAACCGAACAAATCAAGGGTACTGGAAAGAAAGTCCCCTTGGGCATGCTGCGATGCAGGTTTTCCAGATACACCGGCACCAACTCCACCTCCGGAAAACGCATCGCAAGATGGTACAAACCGCTCTTGAACGGTCCGGGCAGCGCCCCGGCCTGGCGAGTTCCTTCGGGAAAGATAATCAATGAATCACCGTGTTCCAGGGCTTCCCTGAGCGGCTGCAAGGGATCGACCTCGCCGCCGCCCCCGGCTCTATCGACGAGTACCGCGTTGAGACCTCGCAGCGCGATAGTGCGCCGCAACCGGTTTTTATCCCAATAATCCCTGGCGGCCACCGGTCGGGTTCTGGCTCGCAATGCGGGCGGCAGGGCCGACCAGAGGGCTATGGTATCGATATGACTCGAATGGTTGGCGAAATAAATCCGCTGGGCCGGCGAGGGACCACAGCCTACCCAACGCGGATAGGCGCCGACCAGCAGCCGCACCAACCCGATCAGCAAGCGTGAAGTCCCCATCATGGCAGGTCAAAGCCGCCGTAATTGTCCGGCAATTACCCGGGTTCGCAGGATACAGGTCAGGGCCGCGCCGAAGGCAATGATAAAGGCCGCAACGATCAGCGCATAATTGGTTCCGAACACGGCCACTTCGAGCGCGCCCAGCAGGCAACCGGCGGTCATTACCGCCATTCTGTGCGGTTTGGCCAGGGGACCACGGAAGTCCTGCGGCAATCCGAGTGCGCCGCCGGCAACACGCACATAAGCGGTCAGCGCCGCCATCAAGGCGCCAAACCAGCCTATCCAGGGCAGCTCGATGGCATAACCCAACGCGACGATCAGGATGGCGTCCGCAATCCGGTCGGGGAATTCGTTATAGATCGGCCCCAATGCGGATTGTTTGCCGCCTTCGATAGCGACCATGCCGTCCAGCAGGTTACAGATCAGCCGCCCCTGGATACAGCAGGCGCAGCCAATCAAGCCGGCTGGATTCGGATAGCACAGCAACAAGGCGGCGCCGATGACGGCAAAGAAAATGCTGGCCACCGAAATTTGATTCGGCGAGATGTTACTGCCGGCTAGAAACGAGGCCGTCTGTTTCGCCCAGTGACTCGAACGGGTTTTCAGAGGGCGGCGATTTGGTTCCATCATCCTCACTTTATTAAAACGATTTTATTTATAGTAGCCTATATCACAAGCGCCCGTCAGAAAAGGGTCATGCTGCTCGATCAATACCACGGCATGGGCGGCGATACCCTCGCCGCGCCCGATATAACCCAGCCGCTCGGTGGTGGTGGCTTTGACATTGACCTGCTCCGGCACAATCTCCAGATCGGCGGCAATGTGCCGGACCATGGCCGGAATATGAGGCGCCAGGCGGGGAGCCTGGGCAATCAGGGTGGCGTCCAGATTGCTCACCGAGCAATGCCGCTGCTGCAGCAGCGCCAGCACCCGGCGCAGCAAAATGCGACTGTCGATATCTTCGAACTCGGCGCTGCTGTCAGGGAAATGCTGGCCGATATCACCCAATCCCGCGGCCCCCAGCAAGGCATCGCACACGGCGTGCAATAACACGTCACCATCGGAATGGGCCTGCAAACCCCGCTGATAGGGAATGCGCACGCCTCCCAGGGTGAGATGATCGCCGGCGCCAAAGGCGTGGACGTCGAAACCATGACCGATACGCACCCGCATCGCTTGTTCCTCTGCTTAATTTATCGGCACGGATTGGAATTATAAGCCATATCTCGAATGGAGCGGCGGCAGCCATCGGGCGGCGCTGGTTCTGCAACCCTCCGCCCGCTAAACTGTGGGTTATGCAACTCACTCCCGCTCATCCTCCGGCCGTTTTCCTGATGGGTCCAACCGCTTCGGGTAAAACCGACCTGGCGGTGGAACTGGCGCAGCGTTTTCCCTTTGCCATTATCAGCGTGGATTCGGCCCTGGTGTACAGGGGGATGGATATCGGCACGGCCAAACCGGATCCAGCCACTCTGCAACGGACCCCTCACCGGCTGATCGATATTCTGGATCCCGGCGAAAGCTACTCCGCCGCCCAATTTCGCGCCGACGCCTTGCGGGAAATGCAACAGATTCACCGCCAGGGGCAAATCCCGTTGCTGGCAGGTGGTACCATGCTCTATTTTCGCGCCCTGCAGCAAGGTCTGTCCGTATTGCCGTCCGCCGACCCCGCCGTGCGCGCCCGCCTGAATGCAGAACTGGCCAGCGTGGGACTGGCCGCTCTGCACGACCGGCTCGCCAGCCTGGACCCGGCCGCGGCGGAGCGGATCCATCCCCACGACACCCAGCGGATTCTGCGGGCCCTGGAAGTCCATGCCCTTACCGGCAGATCGATTACGGAACTTTATGCCGGGCAACGTGACGAATCTCCAGTGTACAAGATTGTTAAACTGGTGCTTGCTCCCGTGGACCGACAGGTATTACATCAGCGCATCGAACAGCGTTTCCACCACATGCTGGCGCAGGGTTTTGTGGCCGAGGTGGAACGGTTACGCGGGCGTGGCGATCTAAATTTGGACAACCCTTCTATGCGTGCGGTGGGCTATCGTCAGGTGTGGGAGCATCTCGAAGGCCGGAGCGACTACCCGGAGATGTGTCGGCGTGCGCTGGCTGCAACCCGCCAGTTCGCCAGGCGCCAGTTCACCTGGCTCCGTGTCGAGAAAGAGGCTCTGTGGCTGGACAGCCTGTCGCCGCAGTTGTCGGCACAGGCGCTCAGGCAGTTGCGCACCGCTGGCGTGTTGCCGTGGTAAGGCCGGATCCCGTGCTATCATTAAATTCGAATATCGAATCCATGGTTGCAATCCAGCAGTTCGCCGCACCACTCCACTAATGAGCTTTTCCAGTTTAGCCGCCAACATGATGATTCTTAAACCTTTATCAGGATCGACAGGGTCTGGTCCGGGCGCTGCTTCGCCGCCCCGCCCGAATCGATCGGAGGTAGGGGCGGTTCGCGAACCGCCCCTACGGGGATTCCCTAGGAGCGCCGGCATTTTGCCGGCTGTTGACTGGCATCGATGCCCTGGGGCCGGCGAGGACGCCGGCCCCAGGGTCGGATTGTCCCGCCTTAAGTTGGTAGCCCGATCGGATAGCGTAACTTGTGGAAAAATAAAGGCTTCCTTAGTTGACCTGGGTAATGATTACGATTATTCTAATCATTTTTGTAAAATTGTCGTCAGGCGCGTTATCGTTAGCCATGCCGGCTCGTTCGAAGTTCGGTATATTCCAAAAAGGCTTTTGAAAAACAATGAGTTGGATGCTCATGAGGTGGCGGGTGACGGCTGTCGGAGTCATACCCTTTGGGAACGGAATGGTGCTCTGCTATGAAAACACTGAACCAGACTCTTGACACAGCCGCTGTAATGCTTCGCCTTTGTGTGTCGATCGTAAACAACCCATAACAATAAGGGAGACTATCTATGGCAAAAGGCCATTCGCTCCAGGAACCTTTCCTGAATGCTCTGCGGAAAGAACGTATCCCGGTTTCGATTTACCTGGTGAATGGAATCAAGTTGCAGGGACAAATCGAATCGTTCGATCAGTTCGTCGTGCTGCTCAAGAACAGTGTCAGCCAGATGATCTATAAACATGCCATTTCCACCGTGGTTCCCACCCGCAACGTGCGTTTGCATCTCGGGGATGAGGATGACGGTGAGAGCGAGCAGCCCTAACCCCGGCGTCACTACAGGAGAATAAGGTTTGTTCGAGCGCCCGCGCACCGGCGAACGAGCGGTATTAGTCCATCTCGCGCTAGGTAACGGGAGCGAAGACGACCGGGCCATCGCCGAATTCCAGGATTTGGCCGCCTCCGCCGGCGCGATTTGCGTCGATCTGGTGACCGGCGGTGGGCGGCAGCCGAGCGCACATTTTTTTATCGGCAGCGGCAAGGCCGAAGAAATCCGCCAGCGGGTGCAGACCGACGGAGTGGAACTGGTGATCATCGATCATGCCATCTCCCCCTCGCAGGAGCGCAATCTGGAAGCTTTTCTTCAGTGCCGGGTGGTGGACCGCACCCGTCTGATCCTCGATATTTTCGCGCAACGCGCCCGCAGCTTCGAAGGCAAATTGCAGGTGGAACTGGCGCAGTTGCGCTATCTTTCCACCCGGCTGGTGCGGGGATGGACCCATCTGGAACGGCAAAAAGGCGGCATCGGGCTGCGCGGGCCGGGCGAGACTCAGTTGGAGACCGACCGCCGGCTGCTGGCCGAACGGATCAAGCAGATCGGGCGGCGGCTGCAAAAAGTCGAACAACGGCGGCAACAAGGCCGCCAATCCCGGCGCAAGGCGGATATCCCCACGGTCTCGCTGGTCGGCTATACCAACGCCGGTAAATCCACCCTGTTCAACCGTTTGACCGTCGCCGGCGTCTATGCCGCGGATCAGTTGTTCGCCACCCTGGATACCACTCTGCGGCGCCTGAGCCTGCCTAACGCCACTCCGGCGGTGCTGGCGGATACGGTGGGTTTTATCAGTCGTCTGCCCCATGAACTGGTGGCCGCCTTCCGCTCCACGCTGCAGGAGACCTGCGAAGCCAACCTGTTGGTGCATGTCATCGACGCCAGCGACCCCAATCATCGGGATCATGCCGGACAGGTGGAACAGGTGTTGGACGCCATCGGCGCGGGTGAAATCCCACGTCTCGACGTCTATAACAAAATCGATCTGCTGGCGTTGCCGCCGCGCCTGGAATGCGCCGGGGGACAGAGCCGGGCGGTCTGGGTATCGGCGGCCAGCGGCGCGGGCATGAACTTACTGCTGCAGGCGCTGGCGGAACGCTTGCGGGGCGATACCGTTCACGGTTGGGTCCGCCTGCCAGCCGAGGCGGGCCGGCTGCGGGCGCGGCTGTTCAGCCTGGGGGCGGTGTTGACGGAACAATTGAACCCGGCGGGAGAATGGCTGATCGAAGTGCAGACTTCCCGCAAGAACCTGCAATTGCTGTGTCATAGGGAAGGTTTCCGAGAGGAATGGATGCAGTCGGTCTTTTAACTTGCAATAGACCTTGCAATAGACCTTGGCGGTTCTCTAAGATTGTAAATTTCCGAGTGCGTGGGAGTCAAACATGGCCTGGAATGAACCGGGAGGCAACAACCGGGATCCCTGGGGCGGAGGCGGTCGCGACCAGGGCCCTCCCGACCTGGACGAAATCATCCGCAAGCTGTCCGATAAACTGGGTGGGTTGTTCGGTGGTAAGAGCGGTGGTGGCGGCAGACCGGGGATAACGGCTGGCGTCGGCGGTATCTGGCTGATCGTCGCCATCATTATTATCGGTTGGATTCTGTCGGGCATCTATATCGTCGACGAGGGCAAGCGTGGTGTAGTATTGCGTTTCGGTGGCTATACGGATACCACCTTGCCGGGTCCCCACTGGCGGCTGCCTTTTCCCTTCGAAAGTCATGACATCGTCAATGTCGAGGAGCGGCGCGCCGCGGAGATCGGCTACCGTTCCGGAGAACGGGCGGCCCATTCCCGACCGGAAGAAGCGCTGATGCTGACTCAGGACGAGAACATCGTCGATATCCGTCTGGCCGTGCAGTACCAGATCGGAGATCCCCGTGATTTTCTGTTCAATGTCGCCGACCCCGAGGCCACTCTGCGCCAGGTGGTGGAAAGCGCCACCCGCGAAACCATCGGCAAAAGCACGATGGATTTTGTGCTTACCGAAGGCCGCAGCGAGGTCGTGGCGGATATCAAGGCGCTGAGCCAGAAGATCCTGGATCGCTACGGTACCGGGCTGGTGCTCACCAATGTCAATCTCCAGGACGCCCAACCGCCGGAGGAAGTCCAGGATGCCTTCGCGGACGCGATCAAGGCGCGTGAAGATGAACAGCGTCTGAAAAACGAAGCTGAGACCTATGCCAATGAAGTTATTCCCAGAGCACGCGGTCAGTCGGCCCGGCGCTTGCAGGAATCGCAGGCTTACAAGGGTCAGGTGGTCGCCAGGGCGGAGGGCGACGCCAGTCGCTTCGAACAGTTACTGCCTGAATATCGGAAAGCCCCTGGGGTGACCCGCGAGCGACTGTATCTGGAGGCGCTGGAACAGGTTCTCTCCACCACCAGCAAGGTGCTGGTGGATGTACCCGGCGGCAATCCCCTGCTCTATTTGCCGCTGGATAAACTGATCAAGCCGCGGGAAAGCGGCCGGGACAGCACGCCCGCCCCGCCTGAATCGACCCCGGCGCCGTCGCCCGGTGAGGACAGCTCGCTGCAGTCGCGCGATACCAGTCGCAGCCGGGTGGCGCGCTAGCGCTTCACGACCCTTTCCGCCAACGATGCCTGCACCTATGTTTGAACAATTATTGTCAAAAATATTGCCAAAAATATTGTCGAAAAACTTTCTCCTTGGACTGGCGGCCGCGGGCGCCTTTATCGTCATCTTCTGCCTGTTTACGGTCAGTGAGGGCCAGACGGCCATCCGCTTTCGGCTGGGCGAGATCGTGGAAGCCAATTACACGCCGGGCCTGCATTTTAAATGGCCTTTTATCAATAACATTTATAAATTCGATGCCCGGGTGCAGACGTCGGATCCTGACCCGCCGGAGCGGTTTCTGACGGCGGAAAAGAAAAATGTCCTGGTGGATTATTTCATCAAATGGCGGGTCGCCGAGGTCAGGCGTTTCTATACCGCAGTGGGCGGTGAAATCAGCAGAGCCAATCTGCGCCTCGACCAGATCGTCAAGGATAGTCTGCGCGGCGAATTCGGCAAGCGTAACTTGCGGGATGTGGTTTCCGGCGACCGGGCGCAGATCATGGATATTCTGACCACCACCGCCCGCCGGGAGGCGGAACAACTGGGTATCGACATCCTGGACGTGCGGATCAAGCGGATCGATCTGCCGCCTGAAGTCAGCAGTTCGGTATTCCGGCGGATGCGGGCGGAACGCGAGCGGGTCGCCAAGGAATGGCGCTCCCGCGGCGGCGAGGCGGCGGAGCGCATTCGCGCCGACGCCGACCGCCAGAGCACGGTTCTGCTGGCCGAGGCCTATCGCGATGCCGAGCGCACCCGTGGCGAAGGCGATGCCCGCGCGGCGGCAATCTACGCCCAGGCTTACGGCAACGATCCCGATTTCTACAGCTTTTACCGCAGTTTGAATGCCTACCGCAACAGCTTCTCCTCCAAAGAAGATCTATTATTGCTCCAGCCCGATTCCGAATTCTTCAAGTACTTCAACCACTTGAAATAACGCAGGCAAAAGTGGTGACAACCGCGGGGCGGAACCGGGTGGAGAAGCGCGTCGCCCGTTCTCTTGGGTGAGGTCATGTGGCAAGATCTATTAGCGGCTGTCGGCCTGATGCTGGTTTTGGAAGGGATAATGCCGTTCCTGAATCCGCAGGGGGTAAAGGCAACACTGCTGCAAATTCTGCAGTTGGAGGAACGGATACTGCGCTTACTGGGCCTGGGCAGCATGCTCCTGGGCCTGCTGCTACTGTATCTCATCCGCGGTTGAATCCAGGGTGTTGACTGAATTCGGGAGAGCACGAGTCGAAATGGGCAAAAACGTAGTCGTGATCGGCACCCAGTGGGGTGACGAGGGCAAAGGCAAGGTGGTCGATCTGCTGACCGAGCGCGCCGCCGCGGTAGTGCGCTTTCAAGGCGGTCATAACGCCGGCCATACCCTGGTGATCAACGGAGTCAAGACCGTCCTGCATCTGGTTCCCTCCGGTATTTTACATGCAGGCGTGCAATGCTTTATCGGCAATGGCGTAGTCCTCTCCCCGCAAGCGCTGCTCAAGGAAATCGATACCCTGGAGCAAGGCGGCGTGCAGGTACAGGGGCGGCTGCGGATCAGCGAGGCCTGTCCGTTGATCCTGCCGTATCATGTGGCGCTGGATCTGGCCCGCGAGCAGGCCCGGGGGGCGCAGGCGATCGGGACCACCGGGCGCGGTATCGGACCGGCCTACGAAGATAAAATCGCACGGCGGGCGGTGCGGCTGGGGGATCTGTTCGAGCACGAGCGTTTTGCCGACAAGCTGGCCGAAGTGCTGGATTTTCACAACTTCGTGCTGGAGCGGTATTTGCAGGCCGCTCCTATCGATTTCCAGCAGGTGCTGGACGAAACCCTGGCGCTGGCCGCACGACTGCGACCCCTGGCGGGCGATGTGACCGAGCTGCTGTATCAATACCATCAGCGGGGCGAAAACGTGGTGTTCGAAGGCGCCCAGGGGACCTTTCTGGACATCGATCAGGGTACCTATCCTTATGTGACCTCGTCCAATACCACCGCCGGCGGCGCCGCTACCGGCACCGGGTTGGGACCGCGCTATCTCGACTATGTGCTGGGTATCACCAAGGCCTATGCCACCCGGGTGGGCGGCGGTCCTTTTCCCACCGAATTACACGACGCCATCGGCGCCCATCTGGCCGAGCGGGGGCATGAATTCGGCGCCACCACCGGGCGGCCCCGCCGTTGCGGCTGGCTCGACGTGGCAGCCTTGCGGCGCGCCATTCAGAATAACAGCGTCTCCGGGCTGTGTGTGACCAAACTGGACGTGCTCGACGGTCTGGACAGCATTCGTCTTTGCACCGGTTACCGCCGCGATGGCGCCATCCTGTCCGCGCCGCCGGTCGGCGCCGAGGCTTTCGCCGACTGCGAACCGATTTACGAAGAGTTACCCGGTTGGCGGGATTCCACCGCGGGGCTGCGCAATTATCAGGATCTGCCGGATAATGCCCGCCGCTATTTACGGCGTATCGAAGAACTCGTAGTGGCGCCGGTCGATATTATTTCCACGGGACCGGACCGGGCCGATACGATCGTGTTGCGGGATCCCTTTGCCTGAGCGGCGGCTCTTGTAGAAATTGGCGCAGGGAGAACGCATGAATCATAACGGCAATAACATCGAATCCCGGCTGTGGGACGCGGCGGATGAGTTGCGGGCCAATTCCAAGCTCAAGTCCTCGGAGTACTCCGTGCCGGTGCTGGGGCTGGTGTTTCTGCGTTATGCCGACCACAAGTTTCAGGCGGCGGCGAAGGGGTTGACCGGACAAGGTGGCGGGCGACGGAAGATCGGCCCGGCGGACTACCAGGCGCGGGGCGTGCTCTACCTGCCCGAGGCGGCGCGTTTCCCGGCATTGATTTCCACGGCTGCGACTTTAGTCCGCCGCTTTAGCCTCGAAGGCGGCAGCCCGTGGTGCAAACCACCGTCTTTAGACGTCGCGTCTTCAGGCGGCGGTTCAGTCCGCCTGCGAAGCGTTTCAGGCGGGGGTTTATCCCCCCGCCAGCCAACCCACCGTCTTTAGACGGTGAGTAGTTGAGATCTACTTCTGTCACCATAAGGTCACTCGGATTGATCTTAGGACACCGGCATGAAGTCAATACACATAATCTCATGATAGTTTTTTAGTGTTACTGATGTCTCCGAACAGGTGTTACTGATGTCTCCGAACAGTGTTACCCATCTCTCCGAACATCTGTTACCTATGTCTCCGAACACCTGTTACCTATGTCTCCGGTCCATACAGGAGGGACAGGGTGGGGGGGCTGAACGGTTACGCTCCTACAACAGTGCAGCGGCGAGCGCCGAAGTGTCGATCGACGCTACGCTTTTGCCCGAGCACCGTCGATCTATCGCGGTGGGGGCGTCGCTCCTACAACAGTCGATGGTTAACCGGCGAATTTTCCCTTCGCCTGCAAGTCCGCATGATACGAGGAACGCACCATTGGCGCCGAGGCGACGTGGGTAAAGCCCAGGGTGTGGCCGATTTGCCGCAGCCGTTCGAACTCCTCCGGTGGTACATAGCGCTCCACCCGCAGGTGATGGGGGCTGGGTTGCAGATATTGCCCCAGAGTCAGCCTGTCCACTCGATGTTCTCTTAAATCCTGCATCACTGCTTCCACCTCCTCCAGGGTTTCGCCCAATCCGAGCATCAGGCCGGATTTGGTGGGTAGTTGTGGCCGCCGCTGCTTGAACCGGCGCAGCAGTTCCAGCGAGTGGCGGTAATCGGCGCCGGGGCGGGCCTGCCGGTACAACCGCGGCACGGTCTCCAGATTGTGATTGAAGATATCCGGCGGGGTCTGCTCCAGGATAGCCAGCGCCACCTCCATTCGCCCGCGAAAATCGGGCGTCAGAATCTCGATCGTGATCCCCGGAGTATACTCCCGTACCGCCCGGATACAGGCCGCGAAGTGACCGGCGCCGCCGTCGCGCAGATCGTCCCGGTCCACCGAGGTGACGACCGCATAGCGCAAGCCCATTGCCGCGATGGTTCTGGCCAGATTGAGCGGTTCTTCCGCATCCAGCGGATTGGGGCGGCCATGGCCGACGTCACAGAACGGACAGCGGCGGGTGCAGATATCCCCCATGATCATAAAAGTGGCCGTGCCGTGGCCGAAGCACTCGCCCAGGTTGGGGCAACCGGCTTCCTCGCAGACCGTATGCAGACGGTTTTCCCGCAGAATCTGTTTCAGCCGCAGGACTTCCGGCGTGCCGGGAAACTGGGCGCGAATCCATTTCGGTTTGCGCAGCCGCTCTTCCGGCAGGGTAGGGGCGATCTTGACCGGGATACGGGCCATTTTTTCCGCGCCACGCAATTTTTCACCCTGTACCACGGCGGGTCTGGCAGCGGTCGGGTTCAAAGCATCGGCCTGCGGTTGCGGCCTGTCGGGTTTTGGTTCAGGCATGGCCTGCCTCCAGGGAGGGTAAGGGGGGAAGCGTGGTCGCCGTTCTCAAGGTGGCATAACCCAGGCGCCGGCTCAAGATAGGCAATAATGATTCCTGGACTTCCTGCGATTCGGCAGAAATCCCCAGCTCGCGCAACTGGGTGACCCGCAGGCCGGGATAGCCGCAGGGGTTGATCCGGCTGAACGGTTCCAGGTCCATGGCCCGATTTAGGCTAAGGCCATGATAGGAACAGCCCCGCCGCACCCGCAGGCCCAGCGAGGCGATCTTGGCCTGCCCGACGTAGACGCCGGGCGCTTCCGGCCGGGCATGGGCGGCAACGCCATACTGCGCCAACAGTTCGATGACCGACTGTTCCAGCAGGGTGACCAGTTGCCGTATTCCCAGTTGGGCGCGGCGCAGATCGAGCAGGACATAGACCACCAGTTGGCCCGGCCCGTGGTAGGTGACCTGACCACCGCGGTCCACCCGGATGACGGGAATATCGCCCGGCGCCAGCAGGTGTTCGGGCCTGCCGTTCAATCCCAGTGTAAAGACCGGCGGATGTTCCAGCAGCCATAACTCGTCCAGCGTGGCGGCATCACGGGCATCGGTAAACGCCTGCATGGTGGTGAAGGCGGTTCGATACTCGATCCGCCCTAACTGTCGCACCTGCACCAGCGGAGGTAACAACACGGGCTGGACTCGCTCACGCGGCGCTTACAGCGCGAGCAATACCCGCTCATGACCGCTGAGTTCCTGATAGATAACGTCCAGTTGCTCGCGGTTGCGGGCGCGAATGGTCAGGGTGATGGATTGATACCGGCCGTTACGGCTGGGCCGCACCCGTAAAGTGGCAAGGTCCAGATCCGGTGCATGGCGGCCGACGATTCCGGCTATCAGGTCCGGGAAATCGGCGCCGCTGTGACCCATGGCCTTGATCGGAAAGTCGCAGGGAAACTGCAAGGGGGATGGCGCGTGCATGAATGGCTCCTTCGGAGTAATTATCTAGTGTCTGGCTGAAAACTACAAAACCCAACGAGATTCTCTGTCAGACACTATCTATACTCCGACAGGCGGACAGACCATTTGTTTATACGCCTGATACAGCGCCGTCATCCGCCGCCACAGCGGTCCGGGAACGCCGGCCCCGACCGGGCGGCCGTCCAGGGCGGTGACCGGGATAATTTCCTTGGTGGAACTGCTAAGCCAAATTTCATCGGCGCCGGCCAGCAACTCCGCCGGCAGGTCCCGTTCTTCACAGGGCATCCCGTCGGCCGCTGCCAGTTCCAGGATGATCTCACGGGTAATGCCGGGCAGGATGCGTTCATCCTTGCGCGGCGTCAGCAGCCGCCCATCGCAGACCAGGAATACATTGCTGGCGGCAGCCTCGGTTAGATAGCCGTCGCGCACCAGAATGGCGTCGGCGGCGCCCTGCGCCACCGCCTGCTGGCGGGCCAGGACGTTGGCCAGCAGCGCAATGCTCTTGATATGGCAGGCGCCCCAGCGGATATCGGCGCAGGTGATCGCGCTGATTCCCTCCTCATAGGGAGCCTCCGGCAGCGGTTTCAGGAGGCTGGCCATGGCGAAAATCGTAGGCGGGATATCGGCAGCGGGGAAATTATGATCCCTGATCTCCGGAGCACCCCGCGTGATCTGCAGATAGACCGCCAGGTTGCCGCCGCCGTTGCAGGCGACCAGTTCGGTCAGCAGCGCTTCCCAGTCGCCGCGTTCCAGCCCGCACTCCAGTTGGATGGCTGCCAGGCTGTTCACCAGCCGTTGCAAATGCCCGGCCAACCGGAACAGGCGCCCATGGTAGACGGGAATCACTTCATAAACGCCATCGGCAAACAGAAAGCCCCGGTCCAGCGGCGAAATTCCGACGTCGGCCAGCGGCAGAAACTCACCGTTCAGATAAGCGATGGCGGTGTTCATCGGCGCTCAGCGAGACCAGTGAAACAGAGCGTAGATCGGCCACCAGAGGGTATCCCACAAGCGCCCGAAGAAACCGGCCAACGGAACATCCTGCAGGGCGACCAGAGGGGTATTCATCAGGGTCTTGTCGCCCCGGGTCACGGTGATCGTGCCGAAAGGCGCGCCGCGCGTCACCGGCGCGGTGATCTTGCCCGGCTCGACCTGGAAGGAAGATTTCACTTCCTGGGACTTGCCCTTGGGCACGGTCGCATACACGCTATCGATCACCCCCAACGGCAACTGGTTACTCTGGCCCTTCCAGATCCGGACCGTGGTCAGCGGCTTGTCGGCTTCGTATATCGGTTGCGTCTCATAGAAGGTAAAACCGTAGTTGAACAGCGACTGGGTGGCGCTCACCCGCTGCTTTTCCAGCTTGGCGCCCAGCACCACGCTGACCAGCCGCATATCGCCCCGCTTGGCGGAGGCGGCCAGGCAATAACCCGCCGAACTGGTGTGGCCGGTCTTGCCGCCGTCCACCGAATTGTCCAGATCGAGCAGACGGTTGCGGTTTTGCTGGCGGATATTGTTATAGCTGTATTCGCGTACCGAATAGCGCTTATAGTCCTCCGGAAACTGCTTGATGATGGCGCGCAGCAGGGTGGCTATATCGCGGGCGGTGGTGTAATGATTCGGATTGGGCAGGCCGGGGGAGTTGGTAAAGTGGGTGTTGTTCATACCCAGCCTGGCGGCTTCCTTGTTCATCAACTCCACGAACGCCTCCTCGGTGCCGGCGACATATTCGGCCAGCGCGATGGTGGCGTCATTGCCGGATTGGATATCCATGCCCATGATTAAATCTTCCAACGGGATTTTGCTGCCGACCTGTACGAACATGCGCGAGCCTTCGGCGCGCCAGGCTTTCTCGCTGATGGACACCGGGTCGGTCAGCTTGATCCGCCCTTCCTGCAGGTATTTGTAGACGATATAACCGGTCATCAGCTTGGTGATGCTGGCCGGCTCCATGCGGGCATCGGCGTTATCCTGCGCCAGGATTTCCCCGCTGTGGAAATCCTCCAGAACGTAGGCGCGTACCGGTACTTGCGGCGGTGCGGGCAGATTGTCCCCCGCCCGAACGGGAAGGCCGATCGAATTGAACAGCGCTAGGAAAAAGAAGAGGCGCAAAGCAGTGGTATATCGCATGATCGAGGGTGGTTATAGATCTTTAGAGCATGCCTCGTCTGGAGGCGGTTGACAAAAACCCGTTCTCCGGGGAAACCCGGCAGAACGGGCTATTGTAAGGCGTTTATTCGAAAACTACATGCGGTGTGCTGATGCCGAAACTGGCAAGGCGTACTTTCAAGCGGCTGGCCTCGACCGGATCGTTGAGCGGTCCCACCCGTACCGTATGCAGATTGTTCCTGCCTGGATCGATCCGCACGCTATAGCGCAAGGCCTTGACCAGCCGGTTGCGCAACTCTTCGGCATTGCCGCGTTGGGTGAAGGCGCCCACCTGCAGGTAGAGATGGCTGTTATCGGCCTCCGCCACGGTACGATTCCCGGCCTGTCCTTTGTCGGCTTGTCCTTTGTCGGCTTTGGCGGCCGGTTTCGCCGTAGTGGCCGCCGCAATGCGCTCGTTAGCCTTGCTGGCAGTCGCCGGTTTTTCCGGCGTAACGGCGGCAGTGGCGCGAGTCTTGGGGGTGACCTTGTCCGCCATAGCGACCTTGACCGCCATCTTGGCAGCTTTGGGCTCGGGATTATCGGCGGCCAGCCGTTCAGCTTTGGCGCTGTCCGCTGAGGGTTCCGGCGCCGGCCGTCGCGATTTCCTGGACGCTGTCGGGCGGACGGGAGCGTCTGCATCCTCGGCGGATTCGGTCGGCATGGCGTTCGCCATCGCCTCCGATTGCCGGAAAAGCGGATTGGGCGACGACGATGACCGGGACAAAGACGAGGATACCAGCGGAGGCGTGATCGCCCGGTTGTTCACACCGGTCGGTGGCGTGGCGGCGGCCAGGGTCGATCCGGTCGGCGGCATGACCACGGCCGGAGGCTGGCCCACCGGAAGACGGGGCTGAGGCTGATTGACCGGGGTCGACGCCACAGTTGGGGCAGCGGGTAGCGGCTGTCCGGCCGTAGTTGCCGGCTGTCGCCCGACTGTCGCCAGGCGGTCGGAGAAGGACAGCGAATCCCGATCGGCGGGGCCGACCGGTTCGGCGCTTGCGACTTTAGCCATGGGCGTCGCGGCCGGAGGGGCTGCCGGCGCCGTGGCGGCTGCCGATGGATTATTATCGCCATGGCCGGGCTGGCCGGGAGAAGCAAGCGCTATGCTGGGCGGAACGATACGCGCCGGTGTGGCGGTAACAGCCCTGTCGAGATTGTTTTCAGGCGTCGATGGCCTGAAAACGATGGCCGGTGCGCGGGAAGCGTCGACGCCGTTGTACCGAACCGGCGGAGCCAGCGCCGTCTTCAGACCGGTATCCACGGTCGGTGGATTGGCGCCCGCCCTGGTCGGATAAAAAGTGAATGGGGCTGCCTCCGGCGAAGATGACCTGGTGGCGATCGTCGCTGTACCTGAAGATGGCGTTGCCGGCAAAGTGAACGTAGATACTATCCGCGGGCCATCGGTGCGCTGGGAGCGCCCGGAAGTGGCGAGCATCTGACCGGAATCGAAGCCGGGCAGATATTGGTAAGGCGGCAGCGCCTCGATCTCCACCGGAGCGGTGCCTTCGCCCATCATGCCCAGTTTGACTGCCGCGCCGTAGGACAGGTCGATCAGCCGGTCGCCGACGAAGGGACCGCGGTCGTCTATCCTGACGATGACGCTGCGGCCATTGCCGAGATGGGTGACGCGGGCATAGGTGGGAATCGGCAGGTGCTTATGGGCGGCGGATATCCCGTACATGTTGTAGATGGTGCCGCTGGAGGTTTTGCGGCCATGAAAGCCGGGACCGTACCAGGAGGCGATGCCGCGCTGGCGATAGCCTTCGCTGCTGGCCATCACATGGTAGCGCTTGCCGAAAACCACGTAGGAATCAGGGTTGCCTTTTATGCTGGGCGGTTCCTGGTGGGGAACGACCTCACCCTGGATAGGCATACCGCCGATATTGACGTCTGGGGCAACGGCGACCTCCCCTGAAGGGCGAGGCGGCGCGGTGCTGCAACCGGTAAATACACCAAGGACAAGAGTCCCCAACAGGGCGTTTCTAACAACTTTTTGTTTCATCGATCCCCCTTACCATGATTGCACCCTCCTTTTTGCAAAGGCGTTAGGCAAACGGACGCTGGCTAGGCCTGGCCCACGTTTTCCCGAATAGTCCGGCCAAGCTGATAGACAGCCATGGCATAAAGCGGACTCTGATTATAGCGCGTGATCACGTAGAAATTGTCAAACCCAAGCCAGTACTCGGAACTGTCGCTTTCCTGAAACTCTAAGAGTATCGCTTTTTGGGTGTCGTTGACTACCCTTTCCGGCATAACACCCTGCTGCTGGAAGCTGAGCACGGTGCGAGTGGGTGGCTGGGCCTTGCGGCTGATCAACTCCTGGTACTGCCAACCGCTTACCAGAGCGCGGGTAGTGACCGGCTCGCCCGGTTGCCAGCGGTTCTTGCTGAGATAATTGGCGACGCTGCCGATGGCGTCCACCGGATTGCTCCATAAGTTACGGTGGCCGTCGCCGTCGAAATCGACCGCATAGCGCAGGTAACTGCCGGGCATGAACTGGCCCAGTCCCATGGCGCCGGCGTAGGACCCTTTTACCGCCAGAGGATCGATGCCCTCCTGCCGGGTGAGCAGTAGATAGTTTTCCAGTTCCTTGCGGAAATAATCGGCGCGGCGGGGATAATCGAAGGCCAGCGTGGCCAGGGCTTCCAGCGCCCGGTATTTGCCCATGTTGCCGCCGTACGAGGTTTCCACCCCGATAATGGCGACGATAATTTCGGCGGGTACCCCGTAAGTCTGTTCGGCCCGCGCCAGCGCCGCCCGGTTGGCGCGCCAGAATTGCACCCCGCCCTGGATCCGTTTGGGCGTCAAAAAGATCTCGCGATAGGCGTACCAAGGTTTGGCCTCGGCGGGACGATTCATCGCGGCGATAATCGAAGGCTGGGTGCGGGCGCGGCTGAACACGGCATACAGTTCCTGGCTGTTAAAGCCATGCCGGTTGGTCATTTCCCGAATAAACGCCTGGGTGTCGGGGCGTTCCGCCAGGGAGCCGGCAACCGGCCCGGCCGGCGGCGTAACCAATGGCGGGGTGACGGCCGGGGGGAGGCTCTCGGGCGCGGCCGTGGCGATCCGGTCCTGGATCGGAGCGGGAGGTTGCGTCGTGCTGCAGGCGCTCGGCAATATCACAATAAGAAGCAGATAATAATTTTTCATACGCTATCGTCTGAGTTATTCAAGGGCTTTAGTAGGGCGACGCCCTGCGTCGGGAATCAATGCCCATCAGAATACCGAATCCCGCCATGATCGTCACCAGGGAAGTGCCGCCATAGCTGATCAGCGGCAGCGGCAGCCCTACCACCGGCAGCAGGCCGCAGACCATGCCCGCGTTGACGAAGATATAGACGAAAAAAGTCAGCGCCAGACTGCCTGCCAGCAGGCGCTCATAGGTGGTCGGCGCCCGGGTGGCCAGGTAGAGACCGCGGGCGATGATGAAAAAATACAGCGCCAGCAGGGCGCACAGCCCCATCAGGCCGAATTCCTCGGCGAAGACGGCCAGAATGAAATCCGTGGAGCTTTCCGGCAGGAATTCCAGATGGGCCTGGGTGCTGTTCAACCATCCCTTGCCGTAAAGGCCGCCGGAACCGATCGCAATCTGCGACTGGATAATATGATAGCCGGCGCCGAGTGGGTCGGCCTGGGGATCGAGAAAGGTCAGAATCCGTTGGCGCTGATAATCGTGCAAGGCGAACCGCCAGGCAAGCGGCCCACCGCCAGCGGCCAGCAGCCCCAGCCCGGCGATGATCTTCCAGCTTAAACCGCTCAGGAACAGCGCGAACATCCCCGCGCAAGCCACCAGCAGAGCCGTCCCCAGATCCGGCTGTTTGGCGATCAGCAGAACCGGCAGCACGGTCAGCAGAGCGCCGCCACAGAGCGGCCAGAGGCGCGGCGGCAGCGGACGGTCGGCGAAATACCAGGCCATCATCATCGGCACGGCCAGCCGCATGATTTCGGCGGGTTGAAACCGCAGCGGACCCAGATCCAGCCAGCGCCGTGCGCCTTTGGAAATTTCTCCCACCATGAGTACGGCGATCAGCAGCAGAATGCCGCCGCCGTAAATCCAGGGAGTCCAGGTCCGCAAATAGCGGGGCGGCGCCTGCGCCAGCAGGCACAGCACCACAAAGCCCAGTCCCAGCCGCACGCCCTGGCGCAGGACCAGATCCAGGTTCTCCCGCCCGGCGCTGTAGAGCACCAGCAGACCCAAGGCGGCGGCGCTCAACAGGGCGAACAGCAGCGGGGTGTCCAGATGCAAGCGTTCCAGCGGGCGGCGGCGGCTGTCCAGATTCAATACGTCAATTTCCTTAAGCAGGCTTATCTTCATTACGGGTTTGCCGTACCAGTTTATTCACATTAATTGGAAGGCGGGAAAGCCTATAACATCCTCATCGTGGCTATGCTCAAAAGCCTGTCGAGCAGAGCGCCGGCG
This sequence comes from uncultured Pseudomonadota bacterium, assembly GCA_903844665.1. Taxonomy (GTDB): domain Bacteria; phylum Pseudomonadota; class Gammaproteobacteria; order Competibacterales; family Competibacteraceae; genus CAIMUS01. Next base: position 10,271 of record CAIMUS010000101.1, on the reverse strand, counting down.
CCACCGCTTATCGCTTCAGCAAGTAGGCATCCATCACCTGCTTGGCGATCGGCGCCGCGGCGCTGCCGCCGTGGCCGCCGTGTTCGGCAATGACGGCGACTGCAATCTGGGGATTTTCCGCCGGGGCGAAGGCGATGAACAGGGCATGATCCTGGAGATTCTTGGCCAGCCGCCTGGCGTTGTATTTTTCGCCCCGGTCCAGCGAGAACACCTGGGCCGTGCCCGTCTTGCCGGCGATGGTGTAGGCCGCGTCCGCTCCGATCCGGGCCGCCGTCCCGCTCTTGACGACATGGATCATGCCGGCGATCACCGCATCCCAGTGGCGGGGATCGTCGACCTGCAGCGGCGCCAGGGGGCGCGGCGCCTGCTCCTGGATCAGGCCGGTGCTCTGTTCCTGGATGGCGCGCACCAGCCGCGGTTGCAGGCGCCGGCCCCGCTGCGCCAGCGTGGCGGTGGCGCTGGCCAGTTGCAGCGGGGTGATCTGCAGATAGCCCTGACCGATGCCGACATTCAGGGTTTCACCCGCATACCAGGGCTGGTTGTATTTGGCGCGCTTCCATTCTTCCGACGGCACCAATCCCGGATTTTCGCCCACCAGATCGATGCCGGTGCGTTCCCCCAGACTGAAACGGGTCAGGTAATCATGCAAACGATCGATCCCCAGCCGTAAAGCGACGTTATAGAAGTACACGTCGCAGGACTGGGTGATGCCTCTGTCCAGACTGACCGCGCCATGGCCCCTGTGATTCCAGCAGCGGAAGACATGCGACTGTCCAGGCAGATAATAGGCGCCGCTACAGTTGAAAACCGTGCGGGGATTGATGGCCCGGGTTGCCAGACCCGCCAGAGCGGTAAAAGGCTTGATGGTGGAACCCGGCGGATAGATTCCGCGCAGGGCGCGATTGAACAAAGGGCGGTCGGGAGAACTGCTAAGCGCCTTGTAGGACGCCTGGTCGATGCCGTTGACAAAGGGATTGAGATCGTAAACCGGCATGCTGGCCAGCGCCAGCACCTCGCCGTTGCGGGGATCGATGGCGACCAGGGCGCCATTATGACCTTCCAGCGCCTGCTCGGCCACGGCTTGCAGGCGGATATCGATGCTCAGATACAGATTCTTGCCGGGGATGGGAGCCTGTTGTTCCAGTAAGCGTAGCATCCGGCCCTGGGCATTGGTCTCCACCTGTTGATAGCCGGTCTGACCCCGCAGCAGGTCTTCGTAAGAGCGTTCCACCCCGGTTTTGCCGATATGGCTGATGCCGGCATACTGGGCGGGGTCGATCCGTTGCAGCTCGGCTTCGTCGATCCGGCCGACATAGCCGATCGCATGAGCGGCCTGGGAACCCAGCGGATAGTAGCGGCTGAGATCGGCGCTGATTTCCACTCCCGGAAAGCGGTACAGATCGACCGCCAACCGGGCGATTTCCTCGTCGCTCAGATTGAACTTCAGGGGAATGCCCTGGTTGGGCGGACTGCGTTTGACCAACCGGCGGAAGCGGGCAATATCCTCCTCGCTCAGGGTCAGCCGATCCTGCAGTTGCGTCAGGGTGGCGTCCAGGTCGGGGACTTCCTCAGGCGTGATTTGCACCTGCCGGGAAGACAGGTTATCGGCCAGCAGGACGCCGTTGCGGTCGAAAATCCGGCCCCGGGTGGGTGACAGCGGCTGCAGCTTGACCCGGTTGCTTTCCGAGAGCGTGGCGAAATGCTCGTGGTTGAGCACTTGCAGATAAGCCAGCCGGCCCACCAGCGCCAGCAGGGCGCCCAACACCAGGACCAGCGCGACCAGCGCACGGCGAAAAAACAGGCGCTGCTCGGCGACCGGATCTTTCAGGCGGGTCGTTCCCTTGGCGGCAAGGGGGATGGAGGTGAGGACTGAAGGCATGGTCAGGCGACCCGAAAACGCTGGCGCAGATCGCGTAGCAGGATAAACACCCAGGGCCATGCCAGCATACCGCCCAGGGCCGGCGCCAGATAGCCTAAATCGCGGGGCGGATAACCGCTGATCCCGCTCACCCAGGATACCAGTATCTGCTCGATCAGCAGCAGCACCAGCACGCTCAGAGATTGCTGCCACAGCGGGAAAAGCCGCAGGCGGCGATGCAGCTTAAGGCCGATATAAGCCACCACGACCAGCGCCAGTGCATGCTGGCCCAGCAGCGCGCCGCGGGCGACATCCTGCAGCAGGCCCAGCAGCCAGGCGGTTCCCATGCCGACCCGCTGCGGCAGGGCGATGCACCAGTAGATCAACACCAGGCACAGCCAGTCGGGATGGAAGGTCTCCAGCCAGGCCGGCAGCGGAATACTGGTGAGCAGAAAAGCGACGATGAAGCTGAGCACGATGACCCAGCCGGCTGGGTGATGCAGCATCAGGGCGGTCCGGCAATCCGGGCGCCGGCCTTCGGCGCAGCGCCGTCGGCAGGGTCGGTGACCAGCAACAGCACCTCCCGCAGGCGGTCCAGTTGGGCGCTGGGGCGGGCGCTGATACGCGCAAAGGGACGGGTGGGATCGAATTCCACCTGGGTCACGGTGGCCACCGGGTAGCCCTGCGGGAAGCGGCCGTCCAGACCGGAAGTGACGACCACATCGCCCACCCGGACATCGTCGCTGTTGAGGATGTGGGATAGCTGCAGGGCCTGAAAATTACCGGCGCCCAGCGCCAGCGTACGCATGCCGGTACGGACGATTTGCACCGGCAGCGCATGGTTGGGATCGGTGATCAGGATGGCTCTGGAAGTCAGGGCATCGGCCTCGCTGATCTGGCCGATGATGCCCTGCGGATCCAGCAGTGGCTGGCCGGCATGGACCCCATGCCGGGCGCCGCGGTTCAGCAGAATCTGATGGCGGTAGGGGTCGAAGTCGACTTGCAGCAGTTCGGCGATCAGAAACCGTTCCCCCTGGTGGTTGACCGAGGATTCCAACAGGGTGCGCAACCGCCGGTTTTCCGCCTCCAGGGAGGTGAGTTTTTGCAGTTCGGCGTTGAGAAAGAGTTGCTTGCGGCGCAGTTCGGCGTTTTCCGTCAGCAGGATGGTGCGGCTGGCCAGGTTTTCTGTCAGCCAGTAGCGGGCCTTGACGGGCGCCTGGATCACATATTGTAGCGGATAGATGAACGTGGCCAGCACATTGCGCACCGCTTCCAGTTGGTGATAGCGGTGGTCGGCCACCATCATCCCGATGGAAAGCAGCGCGAACAGCACCAGACGGAAACTGTTCACCGTGGCGGCGAACAGCGGTCTGCGATTATCCGGCGTCAGTAGGGTCAAGGCGTTAACCGCTCCGGGTAAGGGGCTGTAAGGCGCCGATCCCGCCACCGGGCTACGACGAGGGTAGGTATTGTTGTTTTCCCCTCCTTTTCAAGGAGGGGTGGCGCGTCAGCGCCGGGGTGGTTACGGAGCGGTTGCGTTGTTTTCCCCTCCTTTTCAAGGAGGGGTGGCGCGTCAGCGCCGGGGTGGTTGCGGAGCGGTTGCGGGGCGGCAAATCTCGGGTCATTCAGCATGGCGGCAACGGTGCTCTACTCCAGGGATAATACCCGTGGGCCGAGTTTATCGATCAGTTCCAGCACGCGGCCACCGCCGCGGGCGACACAGGTCAACGGGTCTTCGGCGATGGTGGCGTTCAGTCCGGTTTCCTCCATGATCAGCCGGTCGATACCTCGCAGCAACGCCCCACCGCCGGTCAGGACGATACCCCGCTCGGCCACATCCCCGGCCAGTTCGGGCGGGGTGGCCTCCAGCGCGATCTTGATCGCCTGGATGATGCCGGCCAGGGGTTCTTGCAGGGCTTCCAGGATTTCATTGCTGTTCAAGATAAAACTATGGGGTATGCCCTCGGCCAGGTTACGGCCCTTGATTTCGATTTCCCGGACTTCTTCCGACGGGAAGGCGCTGCCGATTTCCAGCTTGATACGCTCGGCGGTGGGTTCGCCGATCAATACCCCGAAATGGCGCCGTACATAGTTGATGATGCTGTCATCGAAGCGGTCGCCGCCGACGCGCACGGCGGCGGAATAGACGATGCCGTTCAGGGAGAGCACCGCCACTTCGGAGGTGCCGCCGCCGATATCCAGCACCATCGACCCGCGCGCTTCGTCCACCGGCATGCCGGCGCCGATAGCGGCGGCCATCGGCTCCTGGATCAGGTGCACCTCGCGAGCCCCGGCGTTCAGGGCCGAATCCCGGATGGCGCGGCGTTCCACCTGGGTGGAGCCGCAGGGTACGCCGATCAGCACCCGGGGGCTGGGGTTCAGATTCAGCCACTTGCGGGCATGGACCTGCTTGATGAAGTATTGCAGCATCTTCTCGGTCACCGTGAAATCGGCGATCACGCCGTCCTTGAGAGGGCGCACGGTGATGATATTGCTGGGGGTGCGGCCCAGCATGCGCTTGGCGTCCTTGCCGACGGCGGCGATACTGCGGGGAGCGCCGCCGTGTGGATCCTGGTAAATGGCGACGACCGAGGGTTCGTTCAATACCACGCCCTCGCCGCGTACATAGATCAATGTATTGGCGGTACCCAGATCGATGGACAGATCGTTGGAGAAGATACCGCGCAGTCGTTTAAACATTATGAGTTCCGTTGCTGGATATTTATTAGGACGGGCAATCGTAGCAAGCAGGGGGGATTGGGAGCAAGGGGCCAAATATGATACGTTGTACCGATTTTCCGGTCCTGGAGTAATAACCTTATGTCATTAGGGTCTGCCGAAGTTGCCAAAATCGCGCATCTGGCGCGCCTCGCCATCGGCGCAGCGGATATTGCCAGCTACGCCCGCAATCTGTCTTCCATTCTGGAGCTGGTGGCGCAGATGAACGCAGTGGATACCACCGGCGTCGAACCCCTGGCGCATCCCCTGGAAATGGCCCAGCGCCTGCGCCCGGATGAGGTGAGCGAGAGCGATCGGCGGGAGCGGTTCCAGGCCATCGCCCCCAGCGTGGAGGCGGGGCTGTATCTGGTCCCCCAGGTGATCGAGTAAGAATCGCCGTCCACCGTCCTCACTTCCTCACCCTGGAACCGTTATGCATACCCAGACGATTGCCGAACTTGCCGCCGGTCTGCGGGCCGGAGACTTTTCCAGTGAAGAACTGACCCGTACCTTGCTGGATCGGATCGGGCGCCTCGACCCGCAACTGAACGCCTTTATTACCGTGACCGCCGAACCGGCGCTGGAGCAGGCCCGGGCCGCCGACCGCCGCCGCGCCGCCGGGGAGAGTGGCGCCCTCACCGGCGTGCCCATCGCCCACAAGGATATCTTCTGCACCCTGGGGGTACGCACCTCCTGCGGTTCGCGGATACTGGATAATTTTATCGCCCCTTACGACGCCACGGTGGTGGAAAAGTGCCAGGCCGCGGGTCTGGTGATGCTGGGCAAGACCAATATGGACGAGTTCGCCATGGGCTCGTCCACGGAAACCAGCTATTACGGGCCGACCCGCAACCCCTGGGATTTGAACGCCGTGCCGGGCGGTTCTTCCGGCGGTTCCGCCGCGGCGGTGGCGGCGCGGCTGGTTCCCGGCGCCACCGGCACCGATACCGGCGGGTCCATCCGTCAGCCCGCCTCCCTCTGTGGCGTCACCGGCCTCAAGCCGACCTACGGCCGGGTGTCGCGCTGGGGGATGATCGCCTATGCTTCCAGCCTGGATCAGGGCGGCGCCTTCGGCCGTACCGCCGAGGATGTGGCGCTGTTATTGCAGGTGATGGCCGGTTTCGATCCACGCGATTCCACCTCCGCCGACCAGCCCGTGCCGGATTACAGCGCCACCCTGAACGATCCTTTGGCAGGGCTGAAGATCGGCCTGCCCAGGGAATATTTCGGCGAGGGGCTGGATGCGCAGGTCGCCGAAGTCATCGAGGAGTCCCTGGCCGAGTATCGCCGCCTGGGCGCCGAACTGGTGGAGATCAGCTTGCCGAACGCCGGCCTGGCGATTCCGTCCTATTATGTCATCGCGCCGGCGGAATGTTCTTCCAACCTGGCCCGTTTCGACGGCGTGCGCTACGGTTACCGCTGTGAAAACCCGCAGGATCTGCTGGATCTGTATACCCGTTCCCGTGGCGAGGGTTTCGGCGCCGAGGTCAAGCGCCGGATCATGATCGGCACCTATGCCCTGTCGGCGGGCTATTATGACGCCTATTATCTGAAAGCGCAGCAGATCCGCCGGCTGATCGGTCAGGATTTCCGGGCGGCGCTGGCCCAGGTGGATGTGATCATGGGTCCGACCTCGCCCACGGTCGCCTTCGATCTGGGAGAAAAGGTCGACGATCCGGTCACCATGTATCTGTCCGATATCTACACCATCGCGGTCAATCTGGCCGGCCTGCCGGGTATGTCCATTCCGGTCGGGTTCGTCGACGGTCGCCCGGTGGGTCTGCAATCGATCGGCAATTATTTCGCCGAAGCGAAGCTGTTGAACGTCGCACAGCGCTATCAACAGGTGACCGACTGGCATCGGCGGTTACCACCCGTGGGTTGAGCCGGGCATCGCTGCAACTTTGTAGGTCGGGCGCAGGACGTGCCCGACCTACGGATGCTAATTAATTTTTCAGCAATGCGTCCCCTCCCCCCTTGTGGGGGAGGGACAGGGTGAGGGGTAAGGCGCCGGATTCCATCGCAACCCCCCACCCCAACCCTCCCCCACAAGGGGGGAGGGAGTTTTCATACAGGCTCTTAGACAAAGGTTATCGATTATGGAATGGGAAACGGTCATCGGGCTGGAAATTCACGCCCAACTGTCCACCAACAGCAAGATTTTTTCCGGCGCCGCCACGGCTTACGGGGCGGCGCCCAATACCCAGGCCTGTGCAATCGATCTGGGCCTGCCGGGCGTGCTGCCGGTGCTGAACCGGGAAGCGGTGCGGATGGCTGTCATGTTCGGCCTGGCCATCGAGGCCGGCGTGGCGCGGCGGTCGGTCTTCGCCCGCAAGAATTATTTTTATCCGGATCTGCCCAAGGGCTATCAGATCAGCCAATACGAGCTGCCGGTCGTGCAGCGTGGCCAGATCTCTATCGACCTGGAGGATGGCGACAGCAAGGTGATCGGCATCACCCGCGCCCATCTGGAGGAAGACGCCGGCAAATCCCTGCACGAGGATTTTCATGGCCTGTCCGGGATCGATCTCAACCGGGCCGGCACGCCGTTGCTGGAAATCGTCTCCGAGCCGGATCTGCGCTCATCCAGGGAGGCGGTGGCCTATATGAAAAAGCTGCATACCCTGGTGCGCTATCTCGGCATCTGCGATGGCAATATGCAGGAGGGTTCGTTCCGCTGCGACGCCAATGTTTCGGTGCGGCCCAAGGGACAGGCGGCTTTCGGTACCCGCGCCGAAATCAAGAATCTGAATTCCTTCCGGTTCGTGGAACGGGCCATCGAGTTCGAAGTGCAGCGCCAGATCGAGTTGCTCGAAGACGGCGGCACGGTGGTGCAGGAAACCCGCCTGTACGATCCGGACAAGGGCGAGACCCGCGCCATGCGCAGCAAGGAAGAGGCCAACGATTATCGTTATTTTCCCGATCCGGATCTGCTGCCGCTGGTGCTGGACGAAGCCTTTATCGAGTCGGCCCGGACGGCGCTGCCGGAATTGCCGGACGCCAGGAAGCAGCGGTTCATCGATCAGTACGGTCTCGGTGCCTATGATGCCGGCGTGCTCACCGCCAGCCGGGAGCTGGCCGACTATTACGAAGCGCTGGTGGAAGCACTGGGCGGCGAGCCGAAACTGGCAGCCAACTGGGTGATGGGCGATCTGGCCGCCGCCCTGAACAAGGCGGGTCTGGAGATCGCCCAGAGTCCGGTCGGCGCCGACCGGCTGGCGGGTCTGCTCGAGCGCATTCAGGACCGGACCATCTCCGGCAAGATCGCCAAGGAAGTGTTCGAGGCGTTGTGGAACGGTGAGGGCGAGGCCGACGCCATCATCGCCAGGCGCGGCCTGCGGCAGATCACCGACACCACGGCGATCGAACAGGCGATCGACGCGGTGCTGCGGGCCAATCCCGAGCAACTGGCGCAATATCGGGCCGGCAAGGATAAACTGCTGGGCTTTTTCGTCGGCCAGGTGATGAAGTTGACCCAAGGCAAGGCCAATCCGCAGCAACTTAACGACCTTTTGGCGAAGAAGCTGAAAGCGTAAATGCGCTCCCTGTTCGAGCTGTTTCTGGCCATCTGTCTGCTGCGCAAGGGCCCGCAGGATGTGCCGGCCTCGCCGGTATTACTGCGCCTGACGTTGCTGAGCTATGGCATTTCCGGTGTGCTCATTCCGCTGCTGGATGTCGATCTGTCGACCGCACTGCTGCTGACCGTGCTGGATATCGCCTTGCTGACCGGCCTGACCTATGGGGCCTTGACCCTGCGGCACTACAGGGCACGCCTCATGCAGACCCTGACCGCCCTGCTGGGGACCGGCGCCCTGTTGCAACTGCTGGCCCTGCCGCTGCTGTTTTTGCTGGAGCAGGAGGTGGCGGGCGCCGGCGGGACGGGATGGCTCGGGCTGCCCTGGTTAGGACTGTTTATCTGGGGCATCGTCGTCACGGCCCATATTTTTCGGCAGGCGCTGTCCACCTCCCTGGGCGTGGGAATGTTATACAGCCTGGCTTATGTATTGCTTTACTGGACTCTCTCGGGCTGGTTACAGCCGGTAAGTTGACATGCATATTCATATTCTCGGTATTTGCGGCACCTTTATGGCGGGCCTGGCGCTGCTGGCCCGCGAGGCGGGGTATATGGTGAGCGGTTGCGACACCAACGTCTATCCACCGATGAGCACGCAACTGGAAGCGGCCGGCATTCGGGTAGTGGAAGGTTATCTGCCCGAGCATCTGCAACCGGCGCCCGACTGCGTCGTGGTGGGCAATGTGATGACGCGCGGCAAACCCATCGTCGAAGCGCTGCTGAATTCCCCGATTCCCTATTTGTCCGGGCCGCAATGGCTGGCCGAACAGGTGTTGCGGCAGCGCTGGGTGCTGGCGGTGGCGGGCACCCATGGCAAGACCACGGTGACCGGGATGCTGGCCTGGATTCTGGAGCGGGCGGGGCTGCAACCCGGCTTTCTGATCGGCGGCATTGCGGCGGATTTCGGAGTTTCCGCCAGGTTGGGGCAAGGAGCGTTTTTCGTGGTGGAGGCGGATGAATACGATACCGCGTTTTTCGACAAGCGCTCCAAGTTCGTCCATTACCGGCCCCGCACCCTGGTGCTTAATAACCTGGAATTCGATCATGCCGATATCTTCCCCGATCTGGCCGCCATCGAGCGGCAGTTCCATCATCTGGTGCGGACCGTGCCGGGGCAGGGGCTGATCGTCGTCAACGGCGATGACCTCAACCTGGCGACCGTATTGGAAATGGGTTGCTGGACGCCGCTGGAGCGCTTCGGCACAGGGGCGGACTGGCAGGCCCGCAACCTGAGCCATGATGACAGCGCTTTCGATGTTTATTTCCAGGATAGCTGGGGGGGGCGGCTGCACTGGTCCCAGTTCGGCGCCCATAACGTGCGGAATGCACTGGCCGCGATTGCCGCCGCCCGCCATGCGGGTGTGCCGGTGGCTGAAGCCATTCGCGCCCTGGCCGGATTTCAGGGTGTCAAGCGGCGGATGGAACCGCGAGGCACGGTGAACGGAGTCACGGTTTACGACGACTTTGCCCATCATCCGACGGCAATCGCCGCCACCGTAGCCGGGTTACGCGCCCGCCTCGACGGCGGCCGCATTATCGCGGTGCTGGAGCCACGCTCCAACACCATGCGGCTGGGCGTGTTCCAGGACCAGTTGGCCGGCTCGCTGGCCGAAGCCGACCGGGTGGTGCTGTATCAGGCGCCGGATCTCGGTTGGGATCTGGGCAAGGTCACGGCGGCATTGGGCGGGCGGGGCCAGGTGTGTAGCTCCATTCAGGCTGCCGTCGACGCGATCCGTGCGCAGGTCAGGCCGGGGGATCGGGTGTTGATCATGAGCAATGGCGGCTTCGGAGGGATTCACGCCAAGGTGCTGGAGGCCCTGGGCGGTAGCTGAAGTCATCGCCTGGGAGCGCCGCCGTCCCCGCCGGCTGACATCAGGTAGAGGCTCAATATGTATTCCAGTCAACTATTGTAGAAGCATTTTGCCAGTATCGATCTGAACAACCCTTTACCTTAGATATCAGAGCCTTGGCTCGCTACATAGGGGTATCCACTTAAGTCGGGACGCTTTACAGGCTGAGCCGGTAGGGGCGGTTCGCGAACCGCCCCTACGGGGATTCCCTAGTAGCGCCGGCATTTTGCCGGCTGTTGACTGGCGTCGAATGCCCTGAGGCCGGCGGGGA
>CAIMUS010000100.1 GCA_903844665.1 uncultured Pseudomonadota bacterium | reverse complement strand
TCTCCGGCGTTGGGGCTTATACGTTCCATCGGATCTTGCGGCAACGTGAAGCCGCTGGGTTCAACCGCCGGATGCGGAAGACCGCATGTCCGGTGGTGTGGGAGGGGTAACGGGCGCAATCCCGTTACCCCGACCCGATCCAACTGATAGGTGTTAAGGCCGCCAACCTTAATTTAGGACACTGCCATGCGTTTCTTCAACACCGCCGGACCGGTCGATTGCGAACGGCACTACTGCCTGCCACCGCTGGAGCGGCTGAATCTCAACTACGTACTGCAGCTGATCGATCAGCAGAAGTACTTCGTCCTCCATGCCCCCCGGCAAACCGGCAAGACTTCTGTATTGCTGGCCCTGATGGATTATTTGAACAGGCAGGGAAGATACCGTTGCCTTTATATGAACGTGGAAATCGGTCAATCCGCTCGCGAGCAGGTGGAACGGGCGATGCGGGCCATCCTCGGCGAACTGGCCTCGCGGGCGCGAATCTTTCTCGAGGACGAGTTCGTCGAGAGCATCTGGCCCGGGGTCTTGGGCCGGCATGGCGCGGGGGGGGCCCTCAACGAGGTACTGACCCGTTGGGCGGCTCACGATTCCAGCCCCTTGGTACTGCTGATCGACGAAATCGATACCCTGATCGGCGACACATTGATCTCGATATTGCGCCAGTTGCGAGCCGGTTACGACAAACGGCCTCGCCATTTCCCGCAGAGCGTGATTCTCTGCGGCGTACGGGACGTGCGCGATTACCGGATTCACTCGGTTAGTGAACAAACCGTTATCACTGGTGGCAGCGCTTTCAATATCAAGGCCGCGTCGTTGCGGCTGGGGGATTTTTCCCAGGCGGAGGTGGAAGCGCTGTACCGCCAGCACACCGAGGAAACGGGACAGCTCATCAACCCCGAAGCGCTGGCGCGGCTCTGGGACTTGACCCAGGGACAGCCTTGGCTGGTCAATGCGCTGGGATATGAGACTTGTTTCGAGATGGAGGCGGGCCAGGATCGCAGGCGACCCATCACCGGGGACCTGGTGGAACAGGCCAAGGAAAACCTGATTTTGCGGCGGGAGACGCATCTGGATCAATTGGCCGACAAGCTCCAGGAAGAGCGGGTGCGGCGGGTGATCGAGCCGTTGTTAGCCGGTTACCGGCTGGCTGAGGGCTTCCTGCAGGACGATGTGGATTATCTGGTGGACCTGGGACTGATCAAGCAGGACGTCGGTGGAGGGATTCGGCTGGCCAATCCCATCTACCAGGAGGTCATTCCCCGGGAATTGGCCTGGACCATTCAATCCGGGATGGCGGAACAACTCGCCTGGTATGTCAATCCAGATGGCCGGCTGAACATGACCAAGCTACTGACTGCCTTCCAGGAATTTTTCCGCGAGCATTCCGAACACTGGGTGGAACGCTTTCAGTACAAGGAGGCCGGTCCCCAACTCCTGCTGCAAGCCTTTCTGCAACGCATCGTCAACGGCGGCGGTCGGATCGAACGGGAATACGGTTTGGGGCGGATGCGCACCGATCTCTTAGTGCTCTGGCCGTATCCCGGCGGGGTGGAGAAAGTCGTGATCGAACTCAAGGTTCTGCACAAGACGCTGGAGCAAACCGTGGCGACGGGTCTGGAACAGACCTGGAGTTATCTGGATCGCTGCGGCGCCGAAGAGGGGCATCTGGTCATCTTCGACCGTACCCCTGACAAACCCTGGGAAGAGAAACTGTTTCAGCGGGAGGCATCGAGCCATGGCCACACGATCCAGGTGTGGGGGATGTGAGTAAGGGCTACCGACTTAAGGCGGGACAGATAGGTAGGGTGGGCAGCTTGTCTGCCCACGCGGGTTGTCTGGGTAGAAAGCTAAGGTGGGCAGGCAAGCTGCCCACCCTACAACTGGCTAAGGTGTCCCGGCTTAAGTGGATGCCTACTCCTAACTATCGTGATTTTCACGGCAACCTATCGGGCTTCGGCCCGGCTCGAATGCCGCCAGCAGCGCCATCAAGCTGAACAGCAGCAGCAGAATCAGATTCGTCGGTTACGTGGACTCATGCGCTTGGGGTGCAATCACCGCCGCTGCCGCCGCCACCAAATCAGCCAGCCAGCCGTCAGCAGAGCCGACGGCAGCGCCAGCAGGAAGACGATGCCGATGCCCGCCAGCGCCGTTTTGGACAGATTCAGGCTGGGATCGGGAGCGGTTTTGGGAGGAATGGCGATAAGCTGATCGTCCTGGGCAAGCCAGTTCAGCAGGTTCAAGCCCAGCGCCAGATTGCCACCGTTGCCGAGCCAGGCATTGGCCAGAAAATCGCCATCGCCGATCACGACCACCCGCTGCTGGGCGGAATGATCCCCACTCTGACTGGCGCGGGGACGGGACAACGCTGCCCCGATCGGGTGCGGGCCGGTCCTCTCCCCCTGGTCGGGGTCGAACCGCGGAGCACGATCCAGCGGTCCGGTCTCGGTCCAACTGCGGGCCTGGGTCAGCAGCAGCTCCGCCGGCTGCCAACCGTTCACCGGGTGTGATTCCAGCGCGGCGGCGCCGGGAAACAGGGTCAATGTCCGTAACCCCGCGGTGGCCGGATGGGGGCCGTAGTCCACCACCACGATGAAGGTCGGGTCGGTAATTCCCAGCACCGGGCTGTCGGCGTCCACGATTACGCCCGGCAGCGGCCGTACTCCCAGAACTTCCGCCAGACCTTGCAGGCCCCGGTCCTCATTGGGTTCGAGCAGCCAGAGCAGATTACCACCCTGCGTCACATAATCCAGAATCACCTGGACCTCGCCCGGCAGCAGGGCGACCTGCGGGCTGGCGATCGCCAGCGCCGCCGTCTCTCGTGGGATATAGGGCTGCCTGGTCAGATTCAGCTCCTGGAGGCGCAGTCCGATAGCTTCCGCCTCCCTGCCGAAATCGCCGTAATCGTGATTGGCCTGACCGTGCGGTCTGCGTTCGCCATGACCTTCCAGGAACAGCACCGTGCGTTCACCCTGCCGGCTCAAGCGTTGCAGAGCATTGGTCAGATTCTGTTCATTAGGCAGGGTAAGCCGCTCGCGCCGCCCCTGGTATTCCAGCGAGAGCTCTCCATCCTGCTGGATGTCCAGCGCCCGCGTCTGTCCGGGCGCCGTTTCCGGATTGACGAAGCTGACTTCTATCTCGGGCTTGTAACGCCGATAGCGGTCTACCAGGATCCGGACAGCGCCGCCCCGGGCGGAATCGGGACGGGCGAAGACGGTAATATGCACCGATCCCGCCAGCCGGCCCAACAGAGTCTGGCTGGCCGGGGATAAGGTATTGCGTCCACCATGGGTCCAATCCAGTTGCCAGACATAGCGGTTGCTGAGCCAGGCCAGCAGGCCGATGAGCGCGCCGAACAGCAGCAGGAACAGCAGATTCTGCAGGCGCAACCGGGAACGGGGATTGAGCGGCATAGAGTCAGTGCTGCAGCCGCTGGTTATCCAGGCGGCGGACGGCCAGACCCAGGAAGGCTCCGCTGAACAGCAGGTAATAGGCGACATCGGCGCTGTTGAACAGGCCCATGAGCAGCGCCTGGTAATGCCGGAACAAAGACAGATAGGCGAACAGGGCGCCGCTGTCTTCACCGCTGGCGCCGGCGGCGTCGATGATCCACAGCAACAGCAGCAACCCGAACGTGGCGACCGCCGCCACCGCCGGCTGGGCGGTCAGGGTGGAAAGATACAGGCCGGCGGCGGCGAAGCTGCCGGCCAGCAGGAACAAGCCGAGCGCGCCGGCCAGCAGCTTGCCGCCGTCCAGGGCGCCGCCGAACAGCAGCGACAGCGGCAGGGCCACGATCAGAACCAGCAGGATGCAGAGGAAACCCAGTAATCCCAGATACTTGCCCAGCACGATCTGATACACGGCCAGGGGAGCCGCCAGTAATAATTCCAAAGTATGATGGCGCCGTTCCTCGCTGAACAGCCGCATGCTGAGCAGTGGGATCAGCAACAGCAGCAGCCAGGCGGCGACCCGCAAAAAGGGCGCCGCCACCAGATCGGTCACCCCCGGCGCGCCCGGCACGCCCAGCCAATCGGATCGATGCCGGCTGAATTCCTCCACCAGGATCAGGAACACCCAGGCCAGGATAAATTGAACCACCGCCATAAGCGTCCAGGCCAGAGGGGACAGGAACAGGCGGCGTAACTCATAGCCGGCAATGGTAAAGATCATCAGGCGGCCTCCTGCTGTCCCAGCAGCAGTTCGATGAAGCGCTGCTCCAGGCTGCCGCGTTCCGGGGTCAGTTCCCGCAAGCCCCAGTTCCGGGCAACCGCCTGCGCCACCAGCGCCGGCACGGGATCGGCGGGTGGAGTATAGCGAAGTCGGAATCGCTGTTCTCCCAACGCTTCCACTTGGCCGACGGCGGGCAGGGCGGCGAGTATCTCCAGCGCCGGCGGGACGCTGAAGCCGACGAGCAGGCTGTGGCTGGAGTGTTGTTCCAGCGCGGTCAGGCTGCCGCTGTAGACCAGCCGGCCCTGCTGCATGATCTGGACATGGGTACAGGTGCTCTGGACTTCAGCCAGGCTGTGGGTGGACAGAATCACCCCATGTTCCCGGCCCAGTTCACGGATCAGTCCGCCCAGTTCGCGCTGCTGCAACGGATCCAGCCCCGCGGCGGGTTCATCGAGAATAATGACCGCCGGCTCGTGTATAATTGCCTGAGCGATGCCCACCCGCTGCCGGTAACCCCGCGAAAGATGACTCAGCAGCCGCCTGCCCACGGTTCCCAGCTCGCAGCGCGCCTTGGCTTTTTCCACGGCGGTGGCAATTTGGCCGCGCGGGAGGCGGTGCAACCGGGCGCAATAGGCCAGATACTCGTCGACCGTAAATTCAGGATAAAGCGGCGGCTGTTCGGGCAAATAACCGATAACCGCCTTGGCGCGGCGGGGCTGTTGCAGCAGGTCGTGGCCCTGGATCAGGATGCGACCGGCATCCGGCGCCAGACAGCCGGCCAGCAGTTGCAGGGTGGTGGACTTGCCGGCGCCGTTAGGTCCCAGAAAACCCAGCACCTGCCCCTGGCGCAGGTTAAAGCTGAGAGCGTTGACGGCGCAGTGCGCGCCGTAATAGCGCGTCAGATTATCTACCTGCACCAGGATGGGTTGGTCCATTTTATGAGAGGTCCGCTGGGTGGCTTGGCGTCAGGATTATAGCCTAACCTATCCGGCAGCCAGGTGGGCAAGGGGTGAATAAAAATTTCCTTGGTCAGGCAAACGCTATTAATGATCGAGGCTCTAACTTGCTGTTTATTACAAGGCTTGAAGTTCGAGATGTTGACTTTTCTATCTGAAGGTTTAATGAATTTACCCTGGTGGGGGGTAGTCGTCGCCACCCTGCTGTTCACTCATATTACTATCGTCGGCATTACCGTTTTTCTGCACCGCGCCCAGGCGCATCGCGCCCTGGATTTACATCCGGCGGTCAGCCATTTCTTCCGCTTCTGGCTGTGGTTGACCACCGGCATGGCCACCAAAGGCTGGGTGGCGGTCCATCGCAAGCACCATGCCAAATGCGAAACACCGGAGGACCCTCACAGCCCGCAAATCCTGGGTATCCGCAAGGTGCTCTGGCAGGGTGTCGAAGTGTATCGGCTGGAAGCGAACAAGCCGGAAACCCTGCAACGCTACGGTCACAGCACCCCGGACGACTGGCTGGAGGGGAACCTGTATACCCATCCCAATCGTCATAATCTGGGCATCGTCCTGATGTTGTTCATCGATCTGCTGTTATTCGGCGTGGTCGGTCTTAGCGTATGGGCCGTGCAAATGGTCTGGATTCCCTTCTGGGCCGCCGGGGTGATCAACGGCATCGGCCATTACTGGGGCTACCGCAATTACGAACCCAAGGACGCCTCGACCAATATCGTTCCCTGGGGGATTATCATCGGCGGTGAAGAACTGCATAACAATCATCATGCTTTCCCCAGTTCCGCCAAGTTTTCCAGCCGCTGGTGGGAGTTCGATCTAGGCTGGCTGTATATCCGCCTGCTGCAAGCGCTGGGTCTGGCGCATATCAAGAAAGTGGCGCCCAAACCGCAGCTTTTGCCAGGCAAACAGGTGGTGGACCTGGATACCCTGCGCGCCGTGGTGCTCAACCGGTTCTATATCATGGCGGATTTCGGCCGTGATGTCGTACTGCCGGTGTTAAGGGAAGAGTTGCGCAAGGCGGACGCCTCCAGCCGGCGCTTTCTCAAGCGGTCCAAGGCCGCCTTGATCAGGGAGGAAGCACGCCTGAGCGAGGAGCAGCGGGATCGGTTGCAAGGCGCGCTCAGCATGAGCCAGACCCTGCGCACGGTGTACGACTACCGGCTCAGGTTGCAGGCGATCTGGGCCCGCACCACCGCCGGTCATGAAAAACTGCTAGCGTCTTTACAAGACTGGTGCGCCCAGGCGGAAGCCAGCGGTATCGGCTACCTGCAGGAGTTCGCCCATACCCTGCGCAGTTATTCCCTGAGTTCGACCTGAACTGTATGAAGCCATAAAAAAACCCGCCGCGGCGGGTTTTTTTATGTTCGCGGGGATGCAACCGGTTATTTGATCTTGCCCTCTTGCGCTGTAGGAGCGGCGCCCTCGCCGCGATCAGGATGAAGTCCCCTATTTGATCTTGCCTTCCTTGTAAAGCACATGCTTGCGGACAACGGGATCGTATTTCATCCGTTCCAGCTTGTTCGGCGTGGTTTTCTTGTTCTTGGCGGTCGTATAGAAATGGCCTGTGCCGGCAGACGAGACCAGCTTGATCTTATCGCGCATAAGTTTTCCCCTTACACCTTTTCGCCACGGGCGCGCAGCTCCGTCAGGACGCTGTCGATGCCCTTCTTGTCGATGATGCGCATACCCTTGGAGGACACCCGCAGGCGCACGAAGCGCTGTTCGCTTTCGACCCAGAAGCGGTGGGTATGCAGGTTAGGCAAGAACCGCCGGCGGGTCTTGTTGTTGGCATGTGAGACATTGTTTCCGGTCATCGGGCGCTTGCCCGTCACCTGGCAGACTCTGGACATCGGGGTTACCTCCCAACCGATGGAACGCAATTAGACAAAAGACTTACCTTTATAACAAAGTCGCCGGCTACAGACAAGGCGGCGAGTCGGCTTGCGGGTGCAATTATAAAGTGTGAGGCGCCTTCATCATTGCCGCTGGTTTCCCTGGGAGCGCCGCACCCCAGTGCGGCCCTCGCTACAAATGCCGCACTGGGGTGCGGCGCTCCCAAGGCGCCAGTCTCAGAGCCTGTACAAAAACTCCCTCCCCCACAAGGGGGGAGGGGACACATTGCTGAAAAATTAATCAATATTTTCATAAGTTTAGTTTTTATACAGCCTCTCAGCAGGCCGGAATAAGCGGAGCGGAGGCGGAGCGTTTCCGGCGCCTGCGGGCGTGCGCTGAAACTACCTCTGCAACCACCCCGGCGCTGACGCGCCACCCCTCCTTGAAAAGGAGGGGAAAGTAGCAAGACCTACCCTTGTCAGCCCTGCAAGCAGAGAGAAGGGGGCTAAACGGTTACGTGGTACCCATACGAAACCTGAATGTCCTCGATGGTCATTTGCCGGCCAAAGTACGTGGTTTGGTTGAAGAGTGGGCCGAGCAGCAGCAGGATGAATTACTGATGATGTGGGAAACCAAGGAATTTCATAAACTCGACCCGTTGGTATGAGGAACACCGCATGATTGACGTCCAAGAAGCCAAATATGATGGCGACTATCGCATCTGGTTGAAATTCAGCAGCGGCGAAGAGGGTATTGTAGATGTGGCCGACATAGTGGCCAAATATCCCGCTGCGTGGCCGTTGCTGGACCCAGAAGCGTTCGAACAATTTTTTCTGGATGAGTGGCCAACACTGGCTTGGTCATGTGGTTTTGATCTTTCCCCTGAACGGCTCTACGAGTTGGCAACCGGAAAAGCCCCTGCCTGGACGGTACACGGATGACAAGATGGATCGTGAAATGGGCTTGTCCTAGGCCGTTGATTTTGTCAGAGACAGTTCCAGCATCTTTTAGTACCTTTGCCCCCTTCAGCCAAGGCTCTGGAATCCATTGTTGCACGCTATCATAACCCTGTTGTCGTTATGTTCACCTACCTCCGGAGACCCATGCTATGGCGACGGTAGCGACAGTCCCGCGTTTCGACCTGGCCAGCGGCGACCGCCTTACCCGGGCGGAATTCGAGCGGCGCTACGCGGCGTTGCCGGAAAACCTCAAGTGTGAACTGATCGAGGGAGTTGTCTACATGGCCTCGCCGCTGCGCTATGAGAGTCACGCCGACCATCTGCCCCTACTCGCCGGAAGCGAAGGGCGGCGGATTGAACCTGATATGAAGTACGACCGATGAGGCCAATCCCCACTACTCCAGAAACAGAGGCTGTGGCGCGCCGTGTGATCTGGTTCGAAGAACCGGTGCAAGCGCTGTCCGATCCCATCCGTTTCATGGCCTATGCGATGACCTACGCCACGCACGAAGACATGAAGATCATCCGCCGTTATGTCTCCGACGACGAGTTCATCGAGGCCCTTGACAAGGCCCCGCCCGGCATCATCGATCCGCGTTCCTGGGCCTACTGGAATTCCAAGTTTGGTCGTTATCCGCCTCCACCACTGCCGTTGCGCAGCAATTCCCGCTCTAATGCACCGGCGCCAGTAGCTAATTGATCAGTAATTACACAAGAATCATAACGACAAAAACTACCCCTGACTTCCTCGGAAGCCATAATAAACACCACTCATTTTAATCGCCTTCTTTCAACACACTCATTCATCAAAACAACTATGGACCCTACCGAGGATTATGAGGTATCTGGTTGCAACACACCACCCTTATGTCCATAAATAATCGCTAACCATATGGTGTCCCAGCTCACCACAAAATACTCCTTAAACAACCCCTTTATCTTGTCCCATAAGGAGGTTCTAGAACGGAATTTTTGCCGCGCCGCTTGAAATAAATCACAGCACATCTCTTGCACCTGATCGACTAGAAATGCCAGCATCATTAGC
>CAIMUS010000099.1 GCA_903844665.1 uncultured Pseudomonadota bacterium | reverse complement strand
TCCCCGCCGGCCTCAGGGCATTCGACGCCAGTCAACAGCCGGCAAAATGCCGGCGCTACTAGGGAATCCCCGTAGGGGCGGTTCGCGAACCGCCCCTACCGGCTCAGCCTGTAAAGCGTCCCGACTTAAGTGGATACCCGATGCCGATCTGCACCGTCACCGGATTAGCTTGATCGTTGCGAATCGGGCTGGACGGAGTGAGACTCAGTTGGATTACCACCGGCCCGGTGGTATCGAGCAGGAGCGAACTCCCGCCATTGATCTCGGTGCCGCGATTGCCGACCCGGTCGCGGGCGGAGAACACGGCGTAAGCCATGCCCGAGGGGGTGGGTCGGGGTGATCTCGAACTGGCCTTGATACTCGGTCTCGCCGGTCTGGCGCAAGGGGACCGCCAGCGGGACTCCCTCCGCCGGGGTGAGGCTCAGGAACGGGGTGGTGAGCAACGGTTCGTTGACCCGCACAGTCACGTTCACCCGGCCCGGCGCCATCCGTCCGCTGACCGGGTCGGTCTTGCCGGTGGGGGTGTAGACGATGCTCGCCGCGTAGGGCGGGGTTTTGTCGGAAAGCGCCTGGGCGGGGTTGGAGAGCGCGCTCGGGGTGGTCACGGCATTGACCGCGACGAGACGGTAGGTGTAGCTGCCGTCGGCCGGCGGCAGGTCGTCGTAGGCGGTGACGGCGGCGCCCAGCAGGTCGCGGTTGACGCGGCTGGCTTCGCCGGGGCTGGTGAAGGCGCCGGTCGCCCGGTAGAGGTGGTAGCCAACGACGCTGGGGTCGTTCGGGCGCGTCCAGGTGAGGCGGATGACACCGGCGGCCTGCGCGCTGGCGAGCAGGTTGGTTGGGGTTTGTGGGACGCTGTCGTCGACGGTGACGACGACGGTGTTGCCGGGAGCGCTGCTGCCCCAGGCGTCGCTGGCCGTGGCGCCGATCGCGTTGGCGCCTTTGGTGAGCGTGAGGACGGTGATAAAGCGCCCGGACGAATCGGCGGTGACGGGGGCGCCGGCGGGACTGCCGTTGTTGAGGAGCTCGATCTGCTTGCCGGCCTGCGCGGCGCCGCTGACGGTGAGCGCGGTCTCGCGCGTGGTCAGGCTGGACGCCGGCTGGGTGATGACCGGCGGCAGGGGAGCGGCATGGGTGACAGTAATGCTGAAGCTCTGGCTGCTCGCGTTGTTGAGCGAGTCGAGGCTGCGGACGAGGAGGGTGTGCGCACCGTTGGCGACGTGATCGAGGTTGACGGGGCCGGTGTAGCCGACAGAAAGGGTCGTGTTACCGGTGAGCGTCGCGCCGTCCGTCAAGGCGACGCCGCCGACGCGGATGTTGGCCAGGCTCGGACCTTCGGTGTCGGGAGGCGGCGGAGCATGCGAGACGGTGACGCTCCGCGTTACGACGCTGGCATGGCCTGTAGTGTCGTAGGCGATCAGCCGGAGAACGTATTCGCTCTCCGGCCAGGGGTCGGTGTTCCAGCTAAAGCGGTAGGGAGCCGCGGTTGTCGTTCCCTGCAAGGCATCATTGACGTAGAACTCGACCTTGGCGATGCCGGCGGGATCGCTGGCGGTGACTTCGACGCCGATCGTGTGGTTGACGACGCTGCCGGCGGCGGGGCTGGTGATGGTCAGCGCGGGCCCCTGGGTGTCGAGCCGGATGCCGCCGGCGAGGTTGGCGGTGACCTGGCCGCTGGCGGCGTCGCGATATTGAACGTAGAGTTGCTTGACGCCGTCACCGGGCGAAAGGGTGACATCGGTTTGCGGAACCATCGGCTTGAAGTCGATACCGGTGAGGTTGCTGCTCTCGGCGATGTGGTATTCGACGGCGTTGATGCAGTTGAGCAGGACGCTGACGACGTTGCTTTCGGTGAAGCTCAGCGGCGCAGCCAGCCGGATCGAAGGGTTGATGAGCTGGGGCGCCGTCAGCCAGGGGCGGTAGTTCACGCCGGTGGAGACGCGGTCGCCCTGGCCTTGCGGGTTGGCCAGCGGATCCCACGGGCCGGTGGCGTGCCCCCACCAGTTACCGACCGCCTGAATGATGGTCATCGGGGTGCGGTTGAGAATCGCCTGCGTGCCGCTTTGCACGAATTGACTGCCGGTAATCGTCGGCGCCGAATTGCCGTCGGCGTCGAGCGCCGTGCCGTTGCGCACGAAGCTGTTGCCTTCAAGGCGCGGCGAGGCGCCGTCGACGAGACGCATGCCGATGATGCTGTCGCCGATCTGGAAATAGCTCAGCGTCACCGGAGAAAGGGCCGGCGAGAAGCCACGCAGATGCAGCGCCGCACTGTCCAGCGCGCCGGCGTAGCGGATGTCGACCTTGCTCGCATTGACGGTTGCCGAACGTTCGATGCGCACGCCTTTCCAGTCGCCGGCATTCGGCGTCTGGGCGGTTTGCCCGGCGCGCCCGGCGACGCTGTCGTCCTTCTGACTGGTCAGCACGGCGCCCTTGCCGGTCACCAGCCTGTCACGCACAATCAGCTCGGCATTGGCGCCGAACTTGACCACCACATCGTCGGCAATGGTGAGTTCGGCCGCCACAACCGTCGAGTCGACCAGCAGCGCACCGACCAGGGCAAGCACCAGGCCGGCGAGCCATGAACGAAGGACACCCGGCGTAGCGCCGGGCAAGGACTGCAAGAATGACCGCATCGCCGTCAACCCATCCTGGGCAACCCCGGCTCAGTTGGGAGGAATCATGGCCATTACGGCTGGCGGCGCATCGAACTCACGACCCGAGACGGTCACCAGCTTGAATTGCGTTGGACCACCGGGGGCGGCCGTCAAGCGCACGCTGTCGACGCGTTCGCCTTCGGCGTAGACGGACAAGGCTTCGCCCATCGCCACGGTCAACGAGAAACTGACTTGCGCAATCAGGGTGCTGGCGCCGTACGGGACGTTGATGTTGGCGCCGGCCGTGCTCGTCTCGAGCGTTCCGGCAAGATTCGAGGCGTTGACGGTCACCACATCACCGCTATAGGCCGGGGTCAACACCAGTTTGACGGTGGTTCCCGGCGGCACAAAGCGGGCGGTGATCTGGATCGGCACCGGATTGGTCTGAGTGGCCGGTAAGGTGACGTCGCCGATGCCCGTGGGGTTGGCCGGAACCGACTGGCCGCCGACGCTGGTGATCTGCAGCGACGCCAGACCGCTCAAGCTGAGCGTGCCGCCGCGCGGCGTTTCAACACTGACGTAGCCCTGCGATCCAGCTCCGCTGGCCCACCAGTAGCCCGAACACCCTGGCGGGCCGCCCGCGACGTTGATCGTTCCGCCGGTGTTCTGATAGGCCTGGGCGAGAATTCGCACGATCCCGCCGGAACCACCGCCGCCGCCGCCGCCCACCCAGCTATCCGACCAACTACAGCCCGCCGGTACACTGCCGGCGCCGCCTTGCGCCAGAATCGAGCCGTTCAGCTTGACCGTTCCCGACGCCGCAATCAGTAGCGCGCCGCCACCGCCACCGCCACCGCCACCCGTTACGCCCGTGCTGTATCGCGAGCCGCTGCCGCCACCACCACCGGAGCCGCCGACGAGCGGCAACATGACGCTCGACCCGTAAGCCGCGCCCCCCGCGCCCTTTAACGGATAGGTAGGGTAATTATTCTTACAAAGACTTGCGGAGCCGCCGCCGGCAAAACCGCCGCCGCCACCATCGAGGGGATAATAATACGAATAGGCTGGACATTGACCCGCCCCTCTTCGCCGCCCCCCGGACCTTGCCCGGATGCTCCCGGAAAACCGCCCGGATCGCCGCCGCGCCCCCCGCTGTAGCCGCCGGGACCGCCCAGCACCCCCTGCTGCGAGAAGGAACCTGGCGTACTCTTCATGGTATCGGCACTCCCGCCGCGAATGTCGATCGTGCCGGCGATGGTGACGTCTCCGGTGGCCAGGATCATGACCGGGGTGTTGGTTCCGTTATTCTGAAAGGTGACGGTCACCCCGGCCGGGATATTCACCGTCGTGAAATTGAAGATTCCGTTCATGCTGAACAACCGATGCAACATGACTCCCCAATCATCGATCCGGCAAACGCAGGATGGAAGAAGACCAAGCAGACCGCCGCGTTGGAACGCTGGCGGACTTGCGACGTGATAATAATGCATTCCGTAACGAATTTCGGCTCGTGGATCGCTGGATCATCGGCCGAACCCAACGGCCTCACAGGCGCTTGCCTTGGTGAAATACGCCCGGCTGAAACGGGTTTGCGAAAGGTGGAAGTCAAGAGCAAGCATCGCGATATTGTAGCCGTTTCTGTTGTTACCCTTCGGTGTTTTGAGGCTGCATGAGAACTTATTGTATGACCCGCCTGCTGTGCTGAATACGCTAACGCTATTGCGTCTTAGTAAACGTTCACACCCCTCCCCCTAACCCCCTCCCACAAGGGGAGGGGGAATAGGTTAAGCTGCTGTTTTGCAAAAACTCCCTCCCCCCTTGTGGGGGAGGGTTGGGGTCACTGCCATTAACTTAAGATCACCGTTCATTCCCCTCGCCCGCTTGCGGGAGAGGGGTTGGGGGTAAGGGTGGTTGAAATTCAACGACTTACCCACTCTCCCTGGCCCTCTCCCCCTGGCCAGGGGGAGAGGGAACTGAATGATGCTGCCTTAAGTTAATGGCAGTGAGGGTTGGGGTGGGGGGTCTGAACGGCTACGCGTCTTACGCTGGCTGCCCCTTCGGTTGAGTCCTTTTTTCGGGCGCCCGCTTCCGGCGATCCACCAATCTGGTGAGTGGATGATGCTCCATTTCCTGCAAGGCAACGACCATGGCATCGATGTCGTAGTTGTAGTGTTCGGCAAACTCATTTCTGTTGCGCCAGACTTCTTCCAGAATCTCATTTTTCATCGTTACTGGACTCCAAGATCTCAATGGGTGTACATATTTCCGGACAGGAATACCCCGCTGCAGCACACACCGATCGGACCATCGGCTTCATAACAGGATTATTAATGTGGCGGCAGTTCCAAGTCAGCAGTAGATCAATGCAATGTATCCGCGCTAAGGCGCAAAACAGGTTGATTGCGATTGATGTGGTTCTGTTTGGTCACCGCATCCGACGCGAACTACCACCGCTCAGTGGTTAAGTCTTCGATATGCTGAAAATGGCTGTCTCGGGTTACCAGCGTTAATTGATGTTGCTTGGCGATGGCAGCAATCCAAAGATCATTCTCAGGAATAGGTTTACCTTTAGCTCGTAGCTGAGCTTTGATCATTCCATATTGACGAGATGTTTCGGTATCGCAGAGTAAAACATTACTGCTGGAAGCAAATTCGTCGATGCGGTTAATATTGGTTTCTGAATAGGTAGACTTGCGAGCACCGAAATAGAGTTCTCCAAGAACAATGCAAGGAATAAAGACCTCATTTACAGCAGCTAATTGTTGCCTTATAGAAGATTCATTGCCAAAAAGTGCAATTACAATGTTGGTATCGAGAAGTACGTTACCAATCATCTGAGTTAACCTGCTCGCAGCTTTCCTCAATAGCCTGCTTCATGATAGCAAGCTCACTACTTTCGATAGCGCCTGCAAAGCGCAATAATGACTGGCCCGATACTCCATGAGTCTGAGTTGCTTTGAGCGAGCGAGCAAACTCGAGTACTTGGCGCTGCTGTTCAATCGGTAGTTGCTCAAGTTCTCGATGGATTTCCGATTTTAGAGTCTGTACTGTCATCGCTAATCTCCAAATTTGCTGCTGATACCACGACATTCGTATCAAGTACGACCCGCACGCTCGCGCTCGCGGCGGGCGCGGCGTTCGGCGCGCACCGCATCGACCTCGGCCTGGATCTCCTCCATCGTCATCTCAGGCAGATCGGCTGCCGCAGCGCGGTCCATCGCCGCAAACAGGCGTGTGCCATAACGCTTGGCCTTGTATTCGAGCTGCGAGCGAATCATCCCAAAGCCCACGTCGCTGAGGGCGCGGGCGAGCTTGTCGTTCGCCAACATCCCCTTGACGTGCAAATCCTCGATGACCACCGCTTGGTTTTCGCGG
>CAIMUS010000098.1 GCA_903844665.1 uncultured Pseudomonadota bacterium | reverse complement strand
TCCCCGCCGGCCTCAGGGCATTCGACGCCAGTCAACAGCCGGCAAAATGCCGGCGCTACTAGGGAATCCCCGTAGGGGCGGTTCGCGAACCGCCCCTACCGGCTCAGCCTGTAAAGCGTCCCGACTTAAGTGGATACCCTTTAACAAGGTATTAAGGCCCGGAAACGAATGGGTAAAAGCTCATGAAAGTATTGCAACGAAAGTCTGAACTATCTTATTTAAGTGTTCCGACCCTGGTACTGCTGCGCGAGTTGGGTGAAGAATGCCAGGATGTTTTGAAACTGCTGGCCCAGTTGGAAGTAGCCGGCCTCAGTGAAGCGCAGCAGGAAACTATTCTGGGGGAACTCAGTGCCGCCATTCTGCATCTGCACGAGCATACCCGAGGTCTTGATGTGCTTATTGACGAGGATTGAGGGAACATGGACTGGAACCGCTTACTCTCCCGTGTCCGCTTGGGGATGACCAGCCGGCGCGCCGCCAGCGAAGCGCGCACCGATTTTCAGCGCGATTTCGACCGGATCGTGTTCTCCGCCGCCTTTCGCCGGCTGCAGGACAAGACCCAGGTCTTTCCACTGTCCCAAAGCGATTATGTGCGCACCCGGCTGACCCATAGCCTGGAAGTCTCCAGCGTGGGTCGCACCCTCGGCGCCAAGGTGGGCGACAGCGTCATCCGCCGGCACCATTTAAAAGGAGTCTATCCCCAGGATTTCGGCGCCACGGTGGCGGCGGCCTGCCTGGCGCATGATATCGGCAATCCGCCGTTCGGCCATTCCGGCGAGGACGCCATCCGTCTCTGGTTCGAGACTTCACCCACCGGTCAGGAGGTGCTGGAACGGCTGGAACCGGCCCAACGCCAGGATTTTCTTCACTTCGAAGGCAACGCCCAGGGCTTCCGGCTGATCGCCCGGCTGCAAAGCCCGGACAATCGCGGCGGTATGCAGCTTACCTGCGCTACCTTGGGCACCTTCACCAAATATCCCCGCGCCTCCTGGCTGGATGGACCGGAACCGGCGGGAATCGCCTTCAAGAAATTCGGCTTCTTCCAGGACGATGCGGATTTATTCACGGAGATGGCCGGCGAACTGGGCTTGACCCCGATCGTCCCCGGCGTCTGGCGGCGGCATCCGCTGGCCTATCTGGTGGAAGCGGCGGACGATATCTGTTACCGCATTATCGATATCGAAGACGCCTTTCGCCTCAGTCAATTGCGCTATGAAGAGGTCCGCGCCTTGCTGTTGCCACTGGCCGGTGAGGATAAAGTCGCGCCCCGGCTGGACCGCATGAACGACCCCAAGGAAAGAATCGCCTATCTGCGCGCCAAGGCGATCGGCAATATCATCGAGCAGGTGCACGAAGGCTTCTTGGCCCGCGAGGACGCCATCCTGGACGGTACATTTACCGAAGAATTACTGGACGTGATTCCCTCCGCCGCCCTGATGCGCACCCTGAAGGAACGCGCCGAGGCCGAGGTCTATGTCTCCCCGCCGGTGGTGGAAATCGAGGCCGCCGGCTTCGAGGTGTTGGGGGGACTGCTGCAAGCCTTCGTCACCACGGTGAACGATATCGCCGAACGTGGCCCCGGCGCCTCGGCCAAGAGCCGGATGCTGATTTACCTGATTCCCGAGCAGTTTCTGGGATACAGCCGCCAACCCCATCCCGAGTTGTACCGCCGGGTGCTGGCGGTCACCGATTTCGTCGCGGGCATGACCGATTCCTATGCGGTGACCCTGTTCAAGAAAATCACCGGGATTTCCCTGCCGACGGGGTAGTGGCGGTTGTGGGAACAGCCTTTACAGCGCCTTACGGATAAAGAATTCCGCCCGTCCCGCTGTCTCGACGAAATGCAGCAATTCATGCCCGGTACGGTCGCAAAAGGCGCGAAAATCCAGCGGCGCCAGCGGATCGGTCGTCAGCACATGCAGGATTTCGCCGGGCTGCATCCGGTTGATCTCCAACTTGGTTTTCAGGATCGGCAGCGGGCACTCCAGACCCGTTGCATCGAGGACTCTGGCGGTGCTGCTGGCGGGTATATCGTCGGGGGTGGCCATGATCGTGTCGGAAACCAAGCTGTTAGATCGGGGACAGTTATAAACAAATGTTGAGAGCATGGCAAACAGTGAAAGGATGGCGTGGCGACAGTTGCGCCCTGGCGCAGGCGGTACGCAGGTGGGTATCCAGTTTGTACGGGCACTTCCATATCGCCTTGATAGGGTACAGTACAGGAGTGGGTAATGGCAAAAAGAAAGACCTGACCTTTTCTTGCTGCTTCTTGCTGTCAGCCTCAGGCGTCATGGTATAGTGTCGGGGGTACATCGCCGCTCTCGATCATTCCTGACCGACCCTCAGCTTATACTGTCAGGATAAAGCAAGACGAGGCGCTCACCGACCTGGGCTACCGAAGACAGATTAGCTCAAATAGAACTTGGTTATTTGGAGGTTCTTTTTGCGAAAAATCTTATCTATACTCTATCAGCCATATAAGTGGCTCGTTTACTTTCCTTTTCTGATTGTTTCAACACTTGTCTTCGGTACAATAGCGACAATTTTATCCACGTTGATAAATCAAAAGATTGGAAGTTTTATTGGCGGTGCAGTCTGGGCACGACTGAACGGCTATATGACGCCAATCTTCGTAAAGGTGATTGGAAAAGAACATATCGATAAAAATCAATCCTATGTTATTGTCGCCAATCATCAGAGCCATTTTGATATTTTTGTTTTATACGGATGGCTTGGGATTGATTTTAAATGGGTGCTAAAACAGGAGCTTAGAAAAATCCCAGGGTTAGGGATAGGCTGTGAAAAAGTTGGGCATATATTTATCGACAGGTCTAACCCCGAAAAAGCCATCGCCTCGATTAATGCGGCAAAGCAAAAAATTGTAAACGGCACCTCGGTTGTGTTTTTCCCGGAAGGGACAAGACGAACTTCAGGAAAAATGGGAAATTTTAAAAAGGGCGCCTTTATCTTTGCTCTCGAGACCGGTGTGCCGATTCTGCCAGTAACGATAATTAATACTGGCAATATTTTGCCCCCTCATACGGTAAACCTGCTTCCAGGTTGGGCTAAAATGATAATCCATAAAAAGATAGATGTAACAGGGTATACTACCCAGAACATCGATGAGCTTATGAGTAAGGCCAGAAATGCCATTCTGTCTGGGTTGGATGAATATTCGTAAGAATTTAGCATTACAGAAATGGCACCAGGCGGTGGCCACCGCACCGGCGTAACCTTCCCACCTGTCGATGCAAACCCGCTGTACCGTGGTACGTGCTACGTGCTGAATAACCTTGTGTTTTCCAAAAATTCCGGTAACTTAGCGTCAGCCCTTAATTGCACTACACCGTTGGGAGTTGACATGAAACACGTTATCCGCAACAGACTGTTGACCGCTCTGGTAGGCGCCCTGGCCCTGGCTATAGGAGGCATGGCGCAGGCGGAGGACACCATTAAAATCGCCATCGTCGGTCCGATTACCGGTCCGGTGGCGCAGTACGGCGAGATGCAGATGAACGGCGCCAAGATGGCGGTGGAACAGATCAACGCCAAGGGCGGCGTCAATGGCAAGAAGCTGGAAGCCGTGCTGATGGACGATGTCTGCGAGCCCAAGCAGGCCGTGGCGGTGGCCAATAAGGTCGTCAACGAGGGTATTGGATTCGTGGTAGGCCACCTCTGCTCCGGCTCCACCCAGCCCGCCTCCAAGATCTATGACGAGGAAGGCATTCTGATGATCACTCCGGCGGCCACCAATCCGGATATTACCAAACAGGGTTACAAGCAGGTGTTCCGTACCATCGGCACGGACGATCAGCAAGGACCGGTGGCGGGCAATTTTATCGCCGACAGGATCAAGCCCAAGCAGATGGCGATCCTCCACGACAAGCAGCAATACGGCCAGGGTATCGCCTCGGAGGTCAAAAGGACCGTCGAAGGCAAAGGGATCAAGGTGGTCCTGTTCGAGGGCATCAACAAAGGTCAGACCGATTTCTCCGCCCTGATCACCAAGATGAAGAAGGAAGGCGTGGATTTCGTCTATTACGGCGGCTACCATCCCGAATTGGGGCTGATCCTGCGGCAGGCGCGCGAGCAGGGATTCGACGCCCGCTTCATGGGTCCCGAAGGCGTGGGCAACAAGGATATCACCGCCATCGCCGGCCCCGCCTCGGAGGGTCTGCTGGTCACCCTGCCGGCGGATTTCACCCAGGACCCGGCCAATGCCGCCCTGGTCAAGGCGTTCAAGGACAAGAATCTGGACCCCAGCGGTCCTTTCGTGATGCCGGGCTATGCGGCGGTCCAGATCATCGCCGACACCATCGCCAAAACCGGCAGCACCGATCCCAAGGCAGTCGCCGAGGCGATGCATCAGTCCAGCTATAAGACGCCTATCGGCACTGTGGCTTTCAAGGACAGCGGCGATCTCAAGGAATTTCAGTTCATCGTGTTCACCTGGCACGCGGACGCCACCAAGACCCCGGTACAATAAACTTAACCGCTATCTCGTAAGCGTTCACACCCCTCCCCCTAACCCCCTCCCACAAGGGGAGGGGGAATAGGCTAAGTATCTGTTTTGCAATAACTCCCTCCCCCCTTGTGGGGGAGGGTCGGGGAGAGGGGTCTGAACGGTTACCCGTTATGTCCACGACATTTCTTGGATTTATCCAGCAAGTCATCAACGGTCTCACCCTGGGCAGCATCTACGCCCTGATCGCCATCGGCTACACCATGGTGTACGGCATCATCGGCATGATCAACTTCGCTCATGGCGAGATCTACATGATCGGCTCCTACGTGGGCGTGCTGGTCCTGACCGCGCTGACCCTGCTGGGCCTGCAGTCGGTTCCCCTGATGCTGTTACTGACCCTGGTGGTCAGCATCCTGGTCACCAGCGCCTATGGCTGGACAGTGGAGCGCCTGGCCTACCGTCCTTTGCGCGGCAGCCCCCGGCTGGCGCCGCTGATTTCCGCCATCGGCATGTCCATTTTCCTGCAGAACTATGTGATGCTGGGTCAGGGCGCGCGGGATATCTCGATGCAACCGCTGATCGCCGGCGGCTGGCGCTTCGGCGCCGAGGGCGG
Source organism: uncultured Pseudomonadota bacterium (assembly GCA_903844665.1). Taxonomy (GTDB): domain Bacteria; phylum Pseudomonadota; class Gammaproteobacteria; order Competibacterales; family Competibacteraceae; genus CAIMUS01. The sequence goes on along the minus strand of CAIMUS010000098.1, from coordinate 5,523 downwards.
TTTTCAGGTTTATCTATCGTATATGCAGGTGCTCATCGCGGTGGTCACCGTGATCTTTATGGCCTTGCTGACCCTGTATATCAGCCGTTCGCGGATGGGGCGGGCCTGCCGGGCCTGCGCCGAGGACCGGGAGATGGCCAATCTGCTGGGGATCGATACCGACCGGGTGATTTCCCTGACCTTTGTATTGGGCGCGGCGCTGGCCGCGGTGGCCGGGGTGCTGGTGGGGCTGTACTACGGCAAGATCAATCCCTTCATCGGCTTCGTGGCCGGCATCAAGGCGTTCACGGCGGCGGTATTGGGCGGCATCGGCAGCATTCCCGGCGCCATGCTCGGCGGGATAGTACTGGGTCTGACCGAGAGCTTTGCCTCGGCCTATCTCAGCACACAATATAAAGATGTGGTGGCGTTCGGCTTGCTGGTGTTGGTGCTGCTGTTCCGGCCGACGGGATTGTTGGGCAAGCCGGATGTGGAGAAGGTGTGATGGGGGACTCTATACGAGTTTATCCCCCCCACCCTAACCCTCCCCCTCCAGGGGGGAGGGAACTTAATAAGCACGGTTGCCCTCCCCCTCCAGGGGGGAAGGAACTTAAAAGTACGGTTGGCAGGCGAGAGCACGCGCATGACGCTTAAACGCCGCCTGCCCGAAGCGCTGTCCATGTCCCTGTTGACCGCCCTGCTGACTTTGCCCGTGCTCGGCGTTCACCTTCAGGTGGAAGGTCTCAAGGTGGCGCTGCAAGGCGACGCCCGGCCGGTGTGTATCGCCATGACGGCGGTATTCCTGGCGCGGTTGTTCCAGGAGCCGCTGAAGCAGGCTTATTCCTGGCTGAACCTGGGCCGCCTGTTGCCCGGTCCCCAGCGCCTGGCGACTTACCGGACGCCATTGCTGACGCTGCTGGTCGGCGCCGCCCTGATCTGGCCGTTTTTCGCCTCGCGGGGGGCGGTGGATGTGGCCACCCTGTCCCTGATCTACGTCATGCTGGGACTGGGCTTGAATATCGTGGTGGGTTATGCCGGCTTGCTGGATCTGGGTTATGTCGCCTTCTACGCGGTCGGCGCTTACAGTTACGCCCTGCTGGCCCAGAACTTCGGCCTGGGTTTCTGGGAATGCCTGCCGGTGTCGGTGGCAATGACCGCAACGGCCGGCTGCCTGCTGGGTTTTCCGGTGCTGCGGCTGCGGGGTGATTATCTGGCCATCGTGACCCTGGGCTTCGGCGAAATTGTTTATCTACTGCTCAACAACCTGGACAGCCTGACCGGCGGTCCCGACGGCGTGAAAAATATTCCCAAGCCGACTTTCTTCGGCCTGGAGTTCGCCCGCGAACCCAGTACGCCGGGTGGCGTTACCTTCCATCGATTCTTCGGACTCGACTATCGAGGCGGCGACGTCGTCATTTTTCTGTTCCTGCTGGCGCTGGTGCTGGTGCTGTTCATTCTGTTCGTGATCGACCGCCTGATCCGCATGCCCATCGGCAGGGCCTGGGAGGCGCTGCGCGAGGATGAGTTGGCCTGCGTGTCGCTGGGTCTCAATCCCACCGTGATCAAATTATCGGCTTTTACGCTGGGGGCTTCCTTCGGCGGCTTTGCCGGGGCTTTCTTTGCCGCCCGGCAGGGCTTCATCAATCCCGAATCCTTTACCTTTATCGAATCCGCCATCGTCCTGGCGATCGTGGTGCTGGGCGGAATGGGATCGCAGATCGGGGTGATTCTGGCTGCTGTCGCCCTGACCGTACTGCCGGAAGTGGCCCGGCAGTTTCAGGAATACCGGATGCTGGCGTTCGGCCTGGTGATGATCCTGATGATGATCTGGCGGCCACAGGGGCTGTTGCCGGCCAGCCGGCCGCGGCTGGAACTGCCGCAATGAGCGTGTTGTTGCAAGTCAGCAATTTGAGCATGCGCTTCGGCGGCCTGCTGGCGGTGGCCGGGGTGGAGTTCAGCGTCGCGCCGGGGGAAATCTTCGCCATTATCGGTCCCAACGGCGCCGGCAAGACCACGGTGTTCAACTGCATCAGCGGGTTTTATCGTCCGACCGCCGGGCGGATCGTACTGCACGGCGGTGATAAGAGCATCGATCTGATCAAGGTGCTGGGTGGCTCTTTACGATGGCGTAATTGTGTCCGCCCGAAGCAACTGGCGGAAGGAATCTATTACTGGTTTTTCGGTGGCGCCTTTCGGGTGGCGCGGGCCGGGCTGGCGCGCACCTTTCAAAACCTGCGCCTGTTCAGGAATATGACGGTGGTGGAGAACATGCTGATCGCCCAGCATACCCGCCTGCGGACCGGCCTGTTGCCGGGCCTGTTCCAAACTCCCGCTTATCGTGACGCGGAGCGCCAGGCGCTGGAGCAGGCGGCGTTCTGGCTGGACAAGGTGGGATTGCTGCCCTACGCCAACCGCGAGGCGGGTACTTTAGCCTACGGCCAGCAGCGCCGGCTGGAAATCGCCCGCTGCATGATTACCCGTCCGAAATTATTATTGCTGGATGAACCGGCCGCCGGCCTGAATCCGCAGGAAACCCGCGAACTGGATCGGCTGATCATGGAATTACGGGCGGAGCATGGGGTATCGGTGCTGCTGATCGAGCACGATATGAGCCTGGTGATGAGCATTTCCGACCGGATCCTGGTGATGGAACATGGCCGACCGGTGACCATCGGCACGCCGCCGGAAATTCGCGCCGATCCGCGGGTGATCAAAGCCTATCTGGGAGAGGCCTGATGCTGAAGCTGGAGGCCGTGCATACGTTCTATGGACCGGTCGAAGCCTTGAAAGGCGTCTCGCTGGAAGTAAATGCCGGTGAAATCGTCACCCTGATCGGCGCCAACGGCGCGGGCAAAAGCACCTTGTTGAAAACGGTTTGCGGCCTGCCCCAGGCGACGCATGGTACGATCACCTTTGCCGGCGAGGATATCACCCGCAAGCCGACCCATCTGATCATGCAGAGCGGGCTGGCGCTGGCGCCGGAAGGACGACGCATTTTTCCTGGGCTGACGGTGCTGGAAAATCTGCATATAGGTGGTTTCTTCGCCGACAAGTCCCGGTTGGAGGCGGATCTGGAGCGGGTTTATACGCTGTTTCCCATCCTGAAAGAGCGCCGCCATCAGCGTGGCGGCACTCTGTCCGGCGGCGAGCAGCAGATGCTGGCCATCGCCCGCGCCCTGATGAGCCGGCCCACGCTATTGCTGCTGGACGAGCCGTCGTTGGGGCTGGCGCCCCTGGTTATTGCCCAGATCTTTCGGATTCTGGAAGCCATTCGCCAGGAAGGGGTGACGATTTTTCTGGTGGAGCAGAATGCCCATCGGGCGCTGCAACTGGCCGACCGGGGGTATGTACTGGAGAACGGCTGGATCGTGCTGGCGGATACGGGGGCGAATTTGCTGGTGAATGCGGCGGTCAGGAAGGCGTATTTGGGGGGGTAGTGAGGAGAATACGATGCTGGAAAATTACTCTCGTGTACGAATGTTGACCGATGCCTATAGAAACGAGAATGTTCATATTGGCATGGTAGGCTATGTCATTGAAATTTATCCTGATGATCATTACGAGATAGAATTCTCGAATAAGGATGGGATTACTTTTGCTCAAATCGTAGCCAGGAGGGATGAGATTGAACCTTACCCGGAAGAGGTGGAACGACTTGTAGTTGGGGGGTAGCGAAGGGCGAATAAAAAAGCTTCTTGTGGCCGTGATTTGGCCGCTGTCTCTAGCGTAATTGCTCCACACTCAAACCCAGTGCGGTCGCTAGCTTCTCCAGCGTCTTGCGGCGCAATCTGGCCTCTGGAGCTTCCATTTGCGACAGCGCGGCCTGGCTGATGCCCATAGAGGCGGCGACCTGTTCCTGTGTCAAACCCAGGTATTCGCGCCAGGCACGGACCATCGACATATTTCCCTGGATATGCAGCTTGACTACCTCATGCGGTATGGCATCGCCTGCAGGGATGCGCGGTATTTGCGGAAATAACCGTACAAATTCTTCGTAAGGGATCACCACAAAAGCCGGCTTACCGTCCTGCCAGATCGTTTGGACGTTAGTAGGTGCGTTCATTGCGTTTTTTCACCTCCTGAATAGCGATGATGTTAACCACATTATCGACATCGAACAGGATGCGGTAGCGGCCGACGCGCAGGCGATAGCCATAGCGATGGTTCACCAATGCCTTGATATTTTTGCAATTGGGGAAATCATGCAACGTTTCTGCAGCGTCCACAAGCTCAGCACGTATGGTTTGCTCGCGGATTTTACGCAACTGCCGCAGCGCCTTCGGCATCCAGTCGATATCGAACATAAGTAAATTATAAGTTTTGATAAATTTTTATCAAGGATGCAGCCTTGTAGGTCGGGCACAGGACGTGCCTGACAGACACCGCCGTTGACTGGTGACTTGTGGTATTTTGTGAGAATAGCCTTGTAGTCGGGCACAGGACGTGCCCGACAGACGCCGTCGTTAACTGGTGACTTGTGGCATTGTGAGAATCGTATGGGTGAAGTGAAAATCGAAGTGGAATTGGAAAATTTCGTCGATCGGGTCAACGCGGAGCAGTGCGTGTTGCCGGCGGAGAAGATCCGTACTTTCAAAACCAGGGCGCTGGTGGACAGCGGCGCCGTGCTGAGCATGCTTCCCAGAGATATCGTCGAATACCTGGGCGTTCCTCTCGTCGGTACGGTCATCGTGACCCGCGCCGACGAGCGCAAGGAGGAAATGCCCAAAGCCGAGGGAATTCTGATCAGGATCGACGGCAGAAGCGCGACGTTGCCCTGTCTGGTGGGACCGCCGAATAGTGAACCGCTGTTGGGTCAGGTGGTGCTGGCAGTACTGGATTTACTGGTAGATTGCACCGGACAGCGACTGGCGCCCAATCCGGCGTCGCCGATCTATCCATCGCTGAAACTGAAGTGAAACAGGAGGATTGAAGGATGGGAGAAGTCCGCGCCAAAACGCTTGTCGCCAATCCGCTCAAACCGCAATTGAATCCGGTCGAGCTCGATTGTCTGGTGGATACGGGTGCGGTCATGGCGATGCTGCCCCGCGATGTGATTGAAAAACTGGAAGTCGCCATCACCGGAAAAGCGATTGTGACATGGGCCAACGATCAGGCTGAAGCAATGGAAATCGCCGGACCTTTGAGCATGACCGTCGGGGATCGCAAGATGCATCTGGATTGTCTGGTCGGGCCTTTATTGGTAGAGCCGCTGCTGGGACAGATGGTGCTGGAAGGATTGGACTTGGTCGTGGATTGTGCTCGCAAGACGCTGGCGCCGCGACCGGAATCGCCGGCCTATCCGTCTTTCAAGCTGAAGTGAAGCTGGGGTCGAAAAACAACAAGGCGGGCAATGCCCACCTTGCAGTTCTACACCTGCGCGTTGCGCGTTGTGCGAATAGTCTTACTCAGCAATTCCCGCTGCTCTAGAAATTTTAGTATAATCAGTGTATTATATATGAGGTCCAGGTAGGTCTGGCAAGGTATTTTGGCTTCAAATCCGATTGATTTTGGTGGCCATCATGGTAAAAGCAAACCTAATTCCAC
>CAIMUS010000097.1 GCA_903844665.1 uncultured Pseudomonadota bacterium | reverse complement strand
TACCGATGTCTCCGAACAGGTGTTACCTATGTCTCCGAACAGGTGTTACCTATGTCTCCGGTCCATACACCTCCCCCACAAGGGGGGAGGGGACGTATCTCTGGGGAAATTAGCTAGTATTATCATGGTGTTAGTTTTTATACAGGCTCTTAATACAGGAACTCTTGACGATGACTGTCCGCAACCTCGATGCCTTGTTCAAGCCTGAGGCCATTACCCTGATTTGCGGGGGTGGCGCCAGCGAGGTCATCATCGCCCGCAATCTGATGAGTGGCGGCTTCAAGGGCCCGGTGATGCCGGTCGACCCCGACCGCCGTGCTCTGGAGGGAGCGCTGACCTATCCCGACATCGCCAGCCTGCCGCTGGCGCCGGATCTGGCGGTGATCCATGCGCCGCTGGCCGAGGCGCCCGCGCTGTTGCAGCAGTTGGGTGCGCGCGGCGCCCGCGCCGCCATGATCGTCAGCGAGACCCCGGTCAGCACCGCCGGCGACCGCGCGACGCTGTATCAGGCTATCCTGAATGCCGCCAGGCCCTATCTGCTGCGGGTGCTCGGACCCGATTGTCCCGAGTTGAGCGTACCGACCTCCGGCCTGCATGCCAGTGTCAGCCGGTTTCGACCCCTGGCCGGGCATGCGGCGTTTATTACCCAATCCAGCAGCATGGCGCAAGCCGCCCTGGATTGGGGTAATCACAACGGCTTCGGCTTCAGCCATCTGGTCAATATCGGTGCCGCTCTGGATGTGGATTATGCCGATGTGCTGGATTATTTGACCAACGATTACCGCACCCGCGCCATTCTGCTTTATCTGGAATCTATCCGCGATGCCCGTAAATTCATGTCGGCGGCCCGCCGGGCCGCGCGCATCAAGCCGGTGATCGTTCTCAAGCCCCGCCGCTATGCCGATGAAACCGTCGATGATGCGGTCTATGCGGCGGCCTTTCGCCGGGCCGGCATCTTGCGGGTGGACGATTGGCATGAGTTATTCAATCTGGTGGAAGCCCTGCCTGCCGCCAAGCTGGTGCGCAACGACCGTCTGGCCATCTTAAGCAACAGCCGCAGCCTGAGCCTGCTGGCTACCGATACCCTGTATCACTTCGGCGGCCGGCTGGCGCAGTTGTCCGAAGCCGCCCAGGAGGGTCTGGAAAACCTGACGGATCCCTCGAGCACTTTCGTCAATCCGGTGGATCTGGGCGACCAGGCCGATGCCGCCGCCTATGACCGGGCGCTGGATCTGGTGCTGCGCGATCCCGGCGTGGACGGCGTGCTGGTGATTAAAGCGCCCAGCGCCCTGAGCGAGGCGCTGCCGGTGGCGGAGATCCTGGTCCAGCACCTGCACGACGCCCGCCGTTGTCTGTTGGCAAACTTTTCGGGTCCAACCGCTGGCGAAGCGGCCCGGCACCTGACCATGGGGCGCCAGATTCCCACCTACGAAACGGCCGCCGGCGCGGTCCAGGCCTTTATGCGCCTGGTGCAGTACAAGCACAATCAACAGTTGCTGATGGAAACCCCGCCCTCCCTGCCGGAGGAGTTTACGCCTGACACCGAGGTGGCGCGGCGGATCGTCGCCCAGGCGCTGGCGGAGGGGCGGGACCGGCTCAGCGAATTCGAGGCGCTGCAACTGCTGGCGGCCTACGGTATTCCGGTGGTGGAGTCGCTGATCGCGACATCTCCCGACAGCGCCGCGGCCATGGCCGCGAACCTGGACCGGCCGGTCGCCATCAAGATTCTGTCGCCGGATATCGAGAACAAATACCAGCTCGTAGGTTGGGGTGAGAACTCGTAGGTTGGGGTGAGGTACGAACCCCAACATGACAATGTGGGAATTACGTTGAGGTTCGTTCCTCACCTCCAACCTACGATCTACAGTCTATCCGTTGCTTGCAACAAGGCCAATGCCGCCGCGATTTCCCGTCCCTTGGTTGCGATCAGCGCCAGTAATTCCGCCGGCGTGCGGGTATCGATATCGGGCTTGCGGTTTGGATTGACCGCCTTCAGATCGTAGACCGCATTTTCAATGTCGGTTGCCTTGCCGGTCAGTTCATTGGCTTCCTGGGTCAATTGCCTGATCCGTTGTTCCATCCCGGCCACGACCTCGGGCGCCGGGGCGAACAGGTCGGGATTCTGTTTGTCGAGCTTCTTGAATTCGAGCAGTTTTTCCCGCAGTTGCGCGATCTGCTGGCGCTTGGCGTGGGCCTGTTCATGCAGCGGGCGCGCCGCCTCCGCCGCCTGTCGCTTGCGGGCGGCGAAGTCCACGGTCCAGCTATGGCCGCTGTCGCCACGCTCCGGCAGGAGTTTGGTGAATTCCTCGAAATGGGCCGCTATTAGAGGCTTTTTCTTGGCGATCTTTTCGTCGGACAGGTCGTAATACCAGATTCGCTCGGTCGGTCTGCCCTTGGTGAAGAACAGCAGATTGGTCTTGACCCCGGCGCCCGCCTGGGTGAACACGCCCGCTGGCAGGCTGACGATGCACCACAGGTCGCATTCGTCCAGCAGTTTGCGCTTGGTTTTGACGAAGGCGTCTTCATTGGCGCGGAACAGCAAACCCTCGTCCACCACGATGCCGCAACGGCCGCCGTCGGTCAGGCTCTTGATGACATGTTGCAGGAACAGCACCTGGGTGGCGCTGGTTTTGTAGTCGAAGCGGGTCTGGGCGTCCTTGCCCTCCTTGCCGCCGAACGGCGGATTGGTGAGGATCACAGCGAACAGCGGTGGCGCCCCCTCGAACAGGCCGCCGTAGGCGACGCCGCCGGTCAGGGTGTTGCCGTGCCAGAGGCGCGGATAGTCGATGCCGTGCAAGACCAGATTGGCCAGGGCGATGGGATAGATCAGGTTTTCCTTTTCCCGACCGTAGAAGGTGCGTTCTTTCAGGGTTTCCAGGTCTTCGGCGGTGGCGGTGGCGCTCAGACCCTTGCGTATATGTTCGTAGGCTTCCGCCAGAAAGCCGCCGGTGCCGCAGCCGGGGTCATAGACGGTTTCCCCGACTTTGGGGTCGATGACCTTGACCATGGCGCGGATGACTTCGCGGGGGGTGAAGAACTGGCCGCCGTCATTGTTCTTCTCGCCCATCCTGAGCAGCAGTCCTTCATAAACCTGGGAGAGGGCAAAAACATGGGTGGGGTCTACGTCGTCGTGACTGATCTGGTGGACGCGGTCGAGCACGTCCAGGAAGTTGCGTTCGGTGTCGAACCGCACCCGTTCGATGCCGCTCATGATTTCGCTGATGACCTTTTTATGATTCGAACTCGCTACGATTAATTTGTGATTGCCTGATAATAGCTCGCAATGTTCCGGCACGAATCTCTTTATGATCAGGGACAGGCACAGTGATTGAACCGGCAGGCGACTGCTTGTGCATCATAATATGACTTGCATGCCTACGGACTTCTGTAAAGCCATGCTTGGCTAGAATCATGCAGACTTCCTTTCCCGAAAGAACCCGCAGCTTACCCAACAGCTACCTCAACTTGAGTAATATAAACTTCGTTATGAAGACGCCGCTGGATTTCTTCGGCGGGAGCACACTCGAAAAACAGTTCTAGAGCCTCTCGCAAATTATCACGCGCCTCCTTAATGCTATCCCCCTGACTGGCAATGTCCAATTCCGGGCATAACGCCACATAGCCATCGCCTTCTCGTTCAATAATTGCGGTCAATTTCATCGGTAACACCTTCTGAGGGGTGCGCCCCCCGCGATGATGGGTTTCTCTTCGCTACGCTTCGCTCTACCCATCCTACCTCGTAAAGTTGCTAAGATAGGATCGGCTTCGGTAGAAGTCTACACCGATTGAAGCGTAAGGGCGTGGCGAACCATCCAACGTGCTATCGTAGGAAAAAACGGCGAGGGTTAACAGATGAGCACAGCAACCGACCTGTACGAGCAGGATTTTTACGCCTGGACCCAGGAACAGGTGGCCAAGTTGCGCGCCGGCCAGGTGACGGGACTTGACTGGGAACGTCTGGCGGAGGAAATCGAGGACATGGGCAGCTCCAAGATCACACAAATAGAAAACCGCCTGGGGCAACTGCTCGCGCATTTACTGAAGTGGACACGCTACCCGGAAGGACGCTGCAACAGTTGGGCGGGTACGGTCATGGAACAACGGGAAAAAATCAACCGCCTGATCCGCAAGAATCCCAGCGTCAAACCGCTGTTGCCGGAAGCCTTCGACAATGCCTACCGCGATGCCCGACTGATCGCTTTCAAAGACACCGGCTTGCTGCCGGACAAATGGCCATCGGTCTGCCCCTGGCCCCTGGAGCAGGTCTTGGATGACGGCTTCTGGCCGGAATGACCGCGGCGTTGCACTTGAAACGTAAAGCTGTGGCGAACCGTCCAACGTGTTATCGTAGGAAAAAGCGGTGAGGGTCAACACATGAGTACGGCGCAGAAAATCTTAGACACGGTACAGACCTTGGATGACGCAGCAGCGCTGGAGGTGCTGGATTTTGCCGAATATCTCCGGGCGAGACAACGGCGAACGGCGGCGATCGAAGCGGCTGAGATCAGGCTGACTTATGAGGAAGCCCGGCAAATCGCATTACGTCTGCTGCAAGCACCTTTTAACATGGGCGGGCAGTACGAACACAACCGGGATATGCTGCATGAACGGTAAAACGTTTGTCGATACGAACATTCTGCTTTATGCCCATGACAGCGAAGCAGGCGAAAAGCGTCAGAAAGCAGCGCAACACTTGCAGGAACTGTGGATAAGCGGGCATGGCGTATTAAGTGTGCAAGTCTTACAGGAATTTTTCGTCAACGCGACGCGCAAGCTTGCCAAGCCGGTACTGGTTGCAGCGGCACGGGAAATAGTACGGGCTTATGGGGCATGGGTCGCACGGGAAATCACTGTAACAACGGTGCTGCGTGCAATCGACCTCAGCGGACAAGCACAGCTTTCATTCTGGGATAGCCTGATTATCGCAGCGGCCAGCGAAGCGGATGCGGCAATTCTGCTCACTGAGGATTTACAGCATGGGCAAACCATAGCGGGCGTTACAATTTGTAATCCATTTATTGATTGATCGAGTACGGTAGCCCACCTCACGCCGCAAACATCCGCTCTTTGGTCTCCCGCAACAACTCCGCCGCCGGCTTGCCTCCTGCCTGCAGCGCCTTAAGACCACCCGCCGCCCTGATTTCCGGTGTCTGGAACAGCTTCTTGTTTTCCAGCCCCTCGGTGCCGCCCCGCTCGAACTGGGCGACGATGGCGCGGATGGCGGCGGCAAACCCTGCAACCAGTCCTCATGCTTGTAGATAAACGCCGACGCCAGCTCCTGCCGGGTCAGCGGCAACAGGCTGAAACCCAGATCGGCCAACACATCATACAAATCGTAATCGTTCATCTCCGTCAGCATCTGCCACACCGCCGGGGAACAGCCCGACAGAAGCACACGATCCAGTAACTGCCGCCGTTCCCTGGGTTGAATCCAGCGCTGCCGGAACTCCTCCAGCGTCGGCGCCTCGGCGACGAGCCGCCGGGCCAGACGCGATTTGTACTCCTCCAGCGGAATCGGTTTTGCCTGGCCGCCGTCCTGAATCACCACGAACCGGCCGCCGTCGGTGACGTGTACATCGAAGCCTTCGACCAGAATCGGATGGTACTCGGGTGATGCTCCACCCTTACCCTTACTGTCGCCGGCGGGTCGGGTAATGAAAGCCTCGCCGAACAACTCGGTAACGCCGGTGTAATCGTAAATGGTGAACATCAGCTTGCCGCTGGCGGCGTCGATGCGGGCGCCGCGCCCGATCATCTGATAGAAGCCGATCGGTGAGCGGACATACTTGAAAAACACGATATTGCGCACGCCGGGCACATCCACTCCGGTGGTCAGCAAATCCACCGTAGTGGCGATGAAATGATGGCGGGCCGCGCCCCGGAAATCGGGCAACTGATCGTTGCCGCTGGAGGCGGCGGTGCATTTGAACGCATAGCAATCCAGCCGTAACCGTTCAGCCCCCCACCCCAACCCTCCCCCACAAGGGGGGAGGGAGTTTTTGCAAAACAGTAGTTTAACCTATTCCCCCTCCCCTTGTGGGAGGGGGTTAGGGGGAGGGGTGTGAACGCTTACATCCAGCCGCTCCC
>CAIMUS010000096.1 GCA_903844665.1 uncultured Pseudomonadota bacterium | reverse complement strand
TACCGATGTCTCCGAACAGGTGTTACCTATGTCTCCGAACAGGTGTTACCTATGTCTCCGGTCCATACACCTCCCCCACAAGGGGGGAGGGGACGTATCTCTGGGGAAATTAGCTAGTATTATCATGGTGTTAGTTTTTATCCAGGCTCTAAGTAGCGTTCGAACGGAAAAATCAGCCCGTGAAGCACCACCCTATCGATTATTCACTGTATCTGGTCACCGACCGCCGCCTGGCCAAAGGCCGGACCACGCTGGACATCATCCGCGCGGCGGTTCAGGGTGGGGTCACCTGCGTGCAACTGCGGGAGAAGACCTGCTCGACGCGGGAATTCATTACCGAAGCCCTGACGATCAGGGAATTCCTTCAAGCCCGCGGCATTCCCTTGATCATCAACGACCGTGTGGATGTGGCTCAGGCGGTCGGCGCGGACGGGGTCCATCTGGGCCAGAGTGATATGCCCCTCGGCCTGGCCCGTGCGCTCGTCGACGACTCCATGCTGATCGGCATCTCCGTCGAATCGCTCGAAGAGGCGGCGCAAGCCGAAGCGGAAGGCGCCGATTACCTGGGTGTCGGTCCGATTTACCCGACTCCGACGAAGACAGACGCCGCCACACCGCTGGGGCTGCAGGGCCTGCGGGCTATCCGCCACACGGTGAGTCTGCCGCTGGTCGGCATCGGCGGCCTTAACCTACAAAACACCGCTCCCGTCATCCAGCATGGGGCCGATGGAATCGCCGTGGTTTCCGCCATCGTGGCCGCCGCCGACCCGGAACAGGCCGCGCAGGAACTCCGGCGGGAAATCATTCGGGCAAGAGCCGGTATGGACCTCCTACCCACCGGCTTTTTTTCGTAGCGCCTACCGCTGCGCCGGCTGCAACAGCACCGCATCCTCGGGCTGAATCAGATGGATCTGCCGACCGGCGATTATTTCTTCCCAACGCGCCTGTACCCATTCCTGACTGTAGGGACGTTCTTTCACCCCCCAGGTCGGGGGGGCTTGTCCGAAGGTTGTGATATAGTCATTGATCAATTGGATTATGGATTTAGGATAGATAGTCATGTTGGCGTCGCCTGAAGTCGTGTGCCAGTATGACATCAGTTTATATCGACCATTACCGGCTGGATTGTAAACATCGGTAACAACCGGCGCCGGCGCCGACTGTAACCACTTATCCGTTATGGAACCAGCGTATCGGTCTGATTCAAGATTCAAGAGGTCCAGGATCCGGGCACGGACATTTTTCTACTGGAGAAGACGGGGTGAATGAATCGTCTGGAATTATCCATGAGACGCTATCGATACTTTTCTGGCTATCTTGGTTCGTGCTGTTATACCTGGCCTGGCCGCGCCTGCTCGGCTGCTGGCGCCGTCTCCTGCGTCAACGCGCCGCCGGACAGCCGGTCAGGCTGCTTATTCCTACGGTAAGATCCCGCCGGGAGGACACGGTCACCACGGGGCTGAGGTGGGCCGTCATCCTCTTTCTGGGACTGTCCCTGCTGGAACTGGCGGCCCGCAGTCCCCAGTTGGAACGTTTCTCCCTGCCTCTTCTGGCGCTGTGCCTCGGACTGCTGCTGCTGTGGCGGCGCGGGCGGCATCATTCCCAGGCCGATACTGAAAACGGTGAGATACTCTTCCCGCAGGTGCGAGATAACACGGCCATCGGCATGCGTCTGCTTAAGGTGCAGGACGTGCTGGCGCAACTGCGCCAGAGCGCCGCCGAACTCGGCCGCCGGGACGGAATTTACACCCAGGTATCGGCCCCGCTGCGGGAATTCGTCGACAGCATCATCGGTTTCTTGCGGGCGATCCGGCTGGAGCCGGTCGATTCTCTGCTGCTGCGGCAGGCGCAGCCACTGTTGATTCATCTGGAAACGCTCGCGGAGGCCTTCGGGCTGCTGGCGCGCCTGGCGGATGAAGAGGAATCTGGCCCGCTGCTGGAGGGCGCCATCGAGGTTCTGAGCCGCGCCAAGGCCAGCTTCCAGGCGCTGCGGACGGCGCAAAGTCAGATGCTCTCAAGTCAGGTCGATATCCTGATAGGGGTGCTACGGCATCTGTACAAACCGAAATAAGGTGATTTCTGGCAAAGGCTATACCGGAAAGTCGGGCGTGGGTGGGTATGGATTCCCCTCCTTGGATAAGGAGGGGTGGCGCGCAGCGCCGGGGTGGTTCGACCTGGCGGACTGACCCCCCCGCCCTTCGGGCACCCCCCCTTGGCAGGGGGGGAATAAAGACTGGACCCACAGGTATGATCTTTTTCGGAAATCACCTAACTGTCCATTCGCTCAATAACAGTCCCTTCGCCTGGGTGGTGAGCAGAGCCAGCAGGGACCACGGCAGCACGGCGCGAACAGCGTGCCGAGCGCCACGAAGGATGAATAAAACAGCAGTACGACGAAACGCAGATAGGACAGCGAGAGCTTGAAGGCCGAGGCCACCGTGGACCAGCACAGGATCGAGGCGGCGGCGTAGAGGTAGGCTTTGGTTTGGGTGTTCATGGTGGGGATGATAGCACTGGATTCGAGCCGGCTGAGCCTGTTTTGAGTGATGCTGTAGTGCTTTAGCCAGGTTTTGATCGGTGTTTGGTCAAGCGGGTAGATGCGCATCAGGGTTGACTTTGTCCATCCCAACCCACGAACAAATTATCAATTTGCTGTAACCAAATAGGTTGCACAGGAGCAACCTGCTGGGTTACACTTTTTTTATGATTCGCTCGTTCGCCCACAAAGGTCTTGAACTGTTCTTTACCACTGGCAGTACGGCCGGCATTCAAGCCATGCATGCCAAGAGATTGCGGCTTATTCTTGCCCAACTCAATCAAACTCGCTCGATAGATGACATGAATATTCCCACCTTCCGCTTACATCCCCTCAAAGGTAACCGTAAAGGAATCTGGGCAGTTACTGTCCAAGCCAATTGGCGGATTACCTTCCGCTTCATCGAAGGTAACGCCGAAGTGGTCAACTATGAAGATTATCACTAGAGAGATGATAGTTATGAGAATGCATAATCCACCGCATCCTGGCGAAATTCTGCGAGATCTCTGGCTTGAACCTGAGAACATTACTGTTTCTGATGCGGCTCAGGCGCTTGGAGTCAGCCGGAAGCATTTGTCTGCCATTATTAACGGGCGGGCTGCGGTTAAGCCAGAAATGGCGTTACGTCTTGAAATGGTTTTCAGGGTCAGCGCCGAGTCCTGGCTGGGCCATCAAATGGCTTACGATCTCTGGCAGGTCGAACAGCATCGCCATGAACTGGCCGTTACTCCCCTGCATACGATTCATGTAGGGCACATTAGTGAAGCGTAATGCGCCGCATGAAATTGGGGGTGAAATCAGTTGGTCACGCCCGTGTATGTGGCTTGCGAGGTGCTGTTGCAGGACCAGCCGGAAATTCTGGAAATCCTGCCGCTGGCGGGGCGGTTGCGAATCCGGCTGCACGCCGGGGTGGAGGTGGCGGTGACGCTGGCGAAGATTCGCGCAGTCGTCACCGCCGGGAGTCTGTCGGTAAGCAACCTGCAACCGGTGGCGCCGGAACTGGAGGATGTGTTCGTGGCCGTGCTGGAGGAGGCGCAGGGTTGAACCCGCTGGGATTGATATTGCTCCGTTGTACTTTGACGGACAATAGTCCTATGCTTTAGCGTGATATCAATAAACCGTCTGGCAGCCGAGGATACAACAAGATGGCGCGCAACCTAATTTTTATCAGTTACAGCCATCAGGATGAGAAATTCTTCGAGGAACTGCTGATTTGGCTCAAGCCCTGGCAGGATCGCTGTTTGCACGACGTTTGGACCGATCAAGACATTCAACCCGGCCAGGATTGGCAGCGAGAGATTCAAAAGGCTGTCGATTCGACGGCGGTGGCGGTGCTGTTGACCTCACACTACTTCATGGCGTCGGATTACATCCGCGATCATGAAGTCCCGCAATTCCTGCAAGCCTGCGAGGAAGGTAAGCTCGCCTTGGCCTGCCTGCATTTGCGGCCCAGCGTGGACCTGCCCTTTACGGTATCGATGGACGATGGCGCACCCAGACAGATCAAACTGAGCGAGTACCAGAGTCTTAACGATCCTGGAACCCCTCTGGAAAGCCAGCTCGAACCCGGCCAAAACGCGCTGTTTAACGAGGCGGTTCTGAAAATTCATGAACTGTACGAACGATATGTCCAGAAAGAAACACCTGGACGTCCTGCTTCCGGCCAGCGCCACGAACTTACGATCCGGCTGGAACTCTCCGGCAATCATTTATTCCGCACGTTCTATAGTCAGCAGAGCAGGCTCGCCACCGGTTATTCCGCCTGGCCTCCGGCGTGGGAACCGGGGGCGGCGCTTTACCAGATCCTGTTCGGCGCGGATAAGAATGACCAAACCGGCGAGGTGCTGCAACCGCTTTTTCCGAAAGCCGCCAAACCCACTCCCATTTTTTCACCGGTGCGGGTGAGAATTCAGACCACGGAATCCCTGCTGGCGGAACTGCCCTGGACGCAGACCATCTGGGACGGTAAACGCTTATGGGATTACGGCTGGACTTTCGAGTTGTTGGGCGCAGCGACAGACGACGATCTCGCCGCGTTGCCCAATCTCCGCCTGCAAGCGCCCTGTCCGGTGTTGCTGATCGCGCCTGGCGCGGCTGACGGCGGCGAGTCCCATCTGCTCGCACTGGAAAACCGGCTGGATCACGCCTGGCCGGCCTACCGGGAACATCCTCCGCACGTCGGAACGCGGGCGCAGCTTATGGAAGCTCTGCAGAAATTCCGTCCCTGCATCGTTTACTACTACGGTCCGGCGGACGGGGACGGCAAAACCTTGCGGTTACGACTGGATGATGGACCGCTGGACATAACCGAACTGCCGCAACTCTGGCAGCGACCGCCGCGGATTGTGTTCCTGAATCTGCTCGAAGCATCGCCCATCGGTTTGGGGAATGTGCTGGCGCCAGTGCACGCCTACGTACCGCTCGTCGTTGCGCAGACCTGGAGTCACGCCGACTGCGACAAGCCC
Organism: uncultured Pseudomonadota bacterium; assembly: GCA_903844665.1. Classification (GTDB taxonomy): domain Bacteria; phylum Pseudomonadota; class Gammaproteobacteria; order Competibacterales; family Competibacteraceae; genus CAIMUS01. Next base: position 16,596 of record CAIMUS010000096.1, on the reverse strand, counting down.
CGCCAGTCGGCCAAGAAATGGTTTCTCGAACTGTTGCAGAGCGAGGATCGGGACCCTATCGAACTGTTGCACAAACACGGTCTGTATACTGTGCAAATCTGGGGCCGTTACGGGCAGTGGCGCTACAGTCCGCAGGTGGTTTCACCCAGAGAGAAGCTGGCCCGCCTGCTGCTGGACCGCGAAAACCAGCGACGCGCCGTGCAGGGCGTGGTGAGCGCACTGGTGCACGATAGCGGGCGGCGGCTATCCTGTCTGCTGGCCTACGGTGACGAGAGCGATCTGGTGTATCTGTTCGTCGAGCAGTTGCTGGAATACTTGCGCCTGCACAGCAAACGGGAAGCGCATATTCTGCCGGTCCGATTGAATCTACCGCCAGCGGAAACCTTCACCGTCGATCAGGTGCAGGAACGGGTGCGAAGTTTTTTCAGTTCGGAAACCTTGCGTAAGGGCTTGGAAAAATATAAACGTCCCACCCCTGAGCGGACGCGCCTGGTGTTGTTGCTGGACTGGGGAGTGCGCGGCACGGCGGATACTCCTGCAATCGACAATGCAGCCCTCCAAGCCTGGGTGGAGTTCTGCGCCAACCGTTTATGCGAGCAATGCCCGTCCGATATGCGGTTGCTGTCCGTATTGGCCTTGCAGAGATCCAGGCAGCAGCATGATGATATCGCAGCTTTTGTCGAGCAGCTAAGCGCCGATCCGCAACTCACCAAACATGCTTTTACGATGGAAGAACTGCATCCGCTGGGAAACGTAAGAATTGCCGATCTAAACAAGTTCTTGAAAGATGAACATACCTCGTGCCCGCAAGAGCGGATTTCAGACATGTCGAAACTGATCTGGCAAGAGACGAAGGGCCAATTCAACAAGACGGTCGATCTGATCGAAGAGGCCGAGAATGTGGGTGTCAGAGGCTGGCTGGAACTCTACGAACGACTTAAAGGATGAATTGCCATGAACGACAATCGTTTCGAACTGGTCTCCGCCCTGCAAGACCCCGACCGGCACGACCGGCCGGCCGCCCGGCAGCGGCTGGAAACCCACCTGCCGCCCCACACGCTGTTGGACTTCAAGCAATCGGCGAAATACTTCCGGCTGGATAAAAATCTGGAAATCGCCATCAACATGGCGCTGGCGGTCGGCGCACCGCTGCTGCTCACCGGCGAACCCGGCACCGGCAAGACTCAGGTCGCCTATTATCTGGGCTGGTACTTCGACGACATTCCGGTATTCGCCTATCAGGTGCGCTCCACCTCCACCGCCGAGGATATGAAATACGATTTCGATGCGGTGGCCTATTTGCGCACCGCCCAGGACACAGCCACGGGAAAGGCGTCCCGGCGGCAGGATTTTCTACGCCAGAAGGCGCTGTGGCAGGCTTACGAGTGTCCGACGCCTTCGGTATTGCTGATCGATGAGATCGACAAAGCGCCCCGCGATTTTCCCAACGATCTGCTGCTGGAACTGGATAAGCACCGCTTCCGGCATCCCTTCGAGGATCGCGATATCGCCTACAGCGCGCCGCGTCCGCCGATTGTGGTGATCACCAGCAACGCCGAGCGGCGGCTGCCGGACGCGTTTCTGCGCCGCTGCATCTATTACCATATCGAACTGACCGAGGAACTGGTCAGAGCCGCCCTGGCCGCCTGGAACCGGAATCCCGATTTTCCCGATACGCGGGCGATTCAGGAGGTGGCGTTGGAGAAATTCATGGACCTGCGTGCTCAGGAAGCCATCCAGAAGAAACCCGCGACGGCGGAATTGCTGGTGTGGCTGGCGATTCTCAGCGCGCGGGGCGTCACGGCGGAAAAGTTGCGCGACTGCAAGTTGAACGATCTGCCGGCGAAGGAAGCGTTGATTAAGGATATCGAAGATCGCAAGCGGCTCGATGATTATTTCCGCTGATTGGAAAGCCTTCCTCGCCACGCTGCGGGCCGAGGGCATACCGATAGGGACGGGCGAACTGATCCGGCTGCAACTGGCTTTCGAGCAGGAACCGCAACTGGACCGGGAGGGCTTGAAGCAACTGCTGGCCTGCACGCTGGTGAAAGACCGGCAGCAGCGGGAAACCTTTGAATTGCTGTTCGAGCAGTGGTGCCCGGAGGAGAAAGAGGAAGAGGCTTTACCGGAACAGGCGCCACAGCCGGAACCAGGGCCGGTAACCACGGAATCAGAGACGGTTCAACCGGCTTTGAAATCGCCGCCACCCGAACCGCCCCCTCAACCGCCGCCGCCCAGAAAAATATCCCGCGGTCGCCTGCCGCCGGAAACGCGCTGGTTTCTGGCGGTGATCGTAGTGGCTGCCGGTCTTTTTCTGGGCGGGCTTTGCTACTGGTGGATGCAGCCGGTTCCTGAAAAACTGCCGGAACTGCCGTCAACAGCCGATACAACCCCACCGCCTCAGCCCGCCGATGAACTGCAACCAGTTTCGGCCTTTTACGTGTGGATGCCCGAAATTGGCCTTGCTCCGTTCCCCTGGGTGGAGATCGCCTGGTTGCCAGGCATTCTGGGCATCGCGTCCAGCATTTTTCTGTGGAAACGCTATCGCCGCCGCACCCGCCTGCCGGAGCCTGCGCCGGAACCGTCCCGCCGGGATATCGACTGGTTGCCCTGGCTGAAGCTGGAAAGCAGCGGGCCGGAATTGCTGAATCCCGAGGATCTGCGCACGCTGGTCTGGGGCATCGGTCGGTTCGTGTCGGACGAGCCGACTCAGGAAATCGATATTGCCAAGACCGTCGCGGCCACGGCCAACAGCGGCGGCATTCCCGAACTCCATTATCGACCGGCGGTTTATCAGCGGGAAGTCTGGCTGTGGCAGGATGCGATGACGCAGGACCCGCTGATGGAGCGGCTGGTCACGGAACTGGAAACTGCCCTAACCCGCGCCGGCCTGCCGGTGCGAGTGGGATGGTTCACGGATACGCCGGAACGGATTGTCTGGCGGGAGGGACAGGTTTTTTCGACCCTGATCCTGGAAGGCCATCGCCAGAGCGCGCTGGTGGCGATCCTCACCGACGGCCGGGGATTACGCCTTGCCGACCAGTCCGATCTGGACAAGCAACCGCTGGCGCTGCTGCTGAACGGACTCGCTCAATGGCCACAGTTGACCTTTGTCGATGTCGGACGGGGCCGGCAGGGACTGGCCGAGGTGTTGCATCCCTACGGTCTCGACTGCATCGCGCCGGAAGGTTTGCCCGCCTTTCTGGGCGTCAGAGTGACCGGCGCGCCACCCGCTCGGAAAGGGGACGAGCGTCTGTTAGGTGAACTGCGACTGTGGGCGGCGGCGTTGGCGCTGTCGCCGGAAGCAGTGGACGAAAACGAGGCGTTCGCATTGCGGCGGGCGTTAGGATTGACGCTGCCGTCGTGGGCCTTGCGCGATGTGTCACAGGCTGGCGCTGTCGAGCCCGGCGAGACAGGCCGCTTTAACGGGCCGGCGAGGACGCCGGCGCTCCCAGGTATCGCGGCAGGAGGCCAACTCACGTGGTCGCCCCAACGGCGGGCCGAGTTGCTGAACTGGCTGGCGCAGGCGGAAGCTCATGGTGGTTGGGTTGTTCACAGCAGTCTGCTGGCGAAGACGCTGAGCTTTTGGCGGGCGCGGCTGCGGCAGGAGCGGTTGCGCCGCGATGACAGGCAGAATGAATTGCAGCCCTGGCGGGAGACGCTGGCGGTGCAACGGCTGAAGATGGAGCGCGCCTTGCTGCTGTTGTGGCAAAAACCCCGCTGCGTGACCGCTATCCTGTACAGCCTGTATCAGGGACCACTCCAGGAGGAAATCCGTAACCGATTGAGCATGTTGGCCGCCTGGGACTGGCGGGACAGCAAGCAGGAAACAACCGTTGTGTTTCTGCCCTGGCGGGAAGCCGACCAGACAGATACGACCCGTTATCTGTTGGGAGAAATGGGTTTTGCCCGGCAGGTCGAACTGCGCCCTCCTTCAGCCGCGAAGTTGCGCGCTCCCGTTATTCTGCCGCTGGCGGTGGGATTGTGCGGTGGCTTGGGCGCATTGGCGCTGGGCATCTCGGCGTGGGCTTGGTTGCAACCTTCTAAACCTGCGCTGCGGATGCCGGCGCCGTTCGATAACAAGGTTTTCCAGGCGTTGAGCATCCAACAGATCGAGCGGACCGGCCTGGGCGAATACAGCGTCGCCGTTGGGACTCCCCGCCATGTCCTCCAGCAAACCGCGCCGGTGGGCGCGGAAGTTCCGATTCAGTGGCAATGGAAGGAACTGCCAAACCGCGAGAAGTTCGGCAACAGCGAACTCTGGCGGGCAGGGATATTGCCGCAAGTCATTCGCGGTTGCGAGTCGGATTGGCCCCGCCGCAGCCTCGTGATCATCGCTGCCGACCCTGCCGACAAGGCCGCCCGGCAACTGGCCGTCCGCCTGCTGGATCGGGGCAGCGCCGATGCCGTGCTGCTGGGCAAGGATTGGGAGGCGCACTATCGCGAGGCGCTGATTCAGGTGGATGCGGCTTTTACCGGACAGGATCAGTTGCTGGTGATCGTGCCGACGAAAGACACGCCGCCACCGCAACCGGCGGAGTTTCAGGGCCGCTATACGGCCGTCGCCGCGAGGGATTTTGCAGCGATGGCTAAAGCGCTGGATTTTGCCGGCGTCAAGCCGCTACCGGAGGTCTGGAAGTCGTGGGTGGTCAAGACGGTGAACGGCGAGCAGGGCGTCTTGCTGCGCGGCGGCCCGGCGGAAGAGACCGATCCGAAAAGCGGCGTGCGCTTCGTACAGGTGTGCGGTGGGACGTTTACGATGGGTTCCGGCGATAAGGAAGAGGGTGCGTATGAGGATGAAAGGCCGGCTCATCAGGTCGCCTTGTCGCCGTTCGAGATTGCCAAAACGGAGATCACCAATGCTCAATATCGTACTTTCAAGAAGGATCATCCGTTAAACGACAATCGCCCGGTTGTGAACGTTAGCTGGAATGAAGCCAAAGACTTTTGTGAAAATTATGGTTATAAGCTGCCCACTGAAGCGCAGTGGGAATATGCGGCCCGCGCAGGAACCACCACGCGCTGGTCGTTTGGCGATGATGAGAAGCAGTTGGGGCAATATGCGTGGTTTGGCAAACCTGGAGATCAAGTCCATCCTGTGGGCGGCAAGTTGCCCAATCCGCTGGGTCTTAATGATATGCACGGTAACGCCTGGGAATGGGTGCAGGACTGTTACGATGAGAAAGCTTACAGCCGGCGGATTGACCCATTGACCATCGATCCTGTGGAGACCGGCGGTAGCTGCGTCTCTCGCGGGCTGCGCGGTGGCGCTTACTGGAACGAGGGCTGGGACCTGCGTTCCGCGGACCGGGTCAGGGTCGTGCCCGTGAACCGGATCGACTTCATCGGTGTTCGTTGTGTGCGTGGTCCGCGCCGCCAGCCGCTCGACCCATCGACCTATTGATCTATTGTGTTTTTTTGTCTTTTCCGCCCGCGCGAAGCGCGGGCGGGCGCGCCAAAATGACACTTGTCATTTACCTAACATTTGTCATTTGAGTGACGAAAATAGCGCATTTCCTCGTGAATTTTGTCAAATAAATGCCACAGCCCTACCAAAAGTGTCATTTACATGACAAAGCCAATCAGAACAACAGCAATCCCTTGTACGACTTCAAGCTACGCACCAGCGGTTCGTAACCCTGCTCGGCGGCCCGACGCAATCGCCGCTGCATGGAACGGCGCAGTTTGCGGCTGGGCGTGATACCGGCCCGGCTGACGCGGTAACCCAGAAAAATGCTGGGATGGGTGGTGGGGATGACATCCCAGCGTTTGGGATTGAGCGTCAGCCGCCGTTCCGCCGCCAGCCAGTCGACGATGGCGGCGCGATCTGCAACCAGTTTGTCCGGGTCGTCGCCGAACAAAGCGAAATCATCCATATAGCGCAAATAGGCCGGCGCTTTCAGTTCCCGCTTCACGAAGTGATCCAGTCCATCCAGATAGAACGTACCCGACCACTGGCTCAGATAGGAACCGAGCGGCAGGCCACAGTCTTCGGCGAGGGGATAACGATCCAGTTCCAACACCTGAACCGCCAGCGGCGTGCGATAGACCGCCCCGCCGGCCGCCAGCAACTGCTCGATCAACGCCTGACAGCGGCGATCGTGCAGCCGCCGGAACAGCAACCGACACAGGGTCGGGTGATGGACCGAAGGAAAATAGCGCCGGATGTCCAGACAGAGTCGATAGCGGTAGCGGCGCATCCAGCGCAGAAAGCACAACACCGCCCGGTGCGGCCCACGGCCACGACCGCCGGTGTAGGAATGTTCGATAAAACCATGTTCGTAATGAGGACCGATCTCGTTGAGCAGGGCGCGATGCACCACCCGGTCGCGGATGGAAGGCGCGGCGATCAGGCGGGTTTTGGGATCGTGGACGACCCGCATGCGCCAGGGATCGGGTCGATAGCTTCCTCCGGCCAGCGCCCGTTGCAGCGCGCACAGATGCCGGTCGGCATCGAGATCGAACAGCGCCATCCGGGGCTGACGGCGTTTGTCCCGGCGGCAATCGAGGTAGGCATGCCACAGCGCCGGCAGGCTGCTCAGGCGTTCATAGCTGCCACTGGGGAGGGAGTGCATGGTGAAAATGCCCTTTCGGCAAGAGAAAGCCCGCCCGGACGTTCGACACACGGTCTACCAGAACAGGCGGGCGCGGGATATCGGGCCGCAAAGCGACCCTGACGGGCCCTGCACGCTATTCAGAAGAAGCTGGCGGCGTGTTGGCGGCGCGGACCACGCACACAACGAACACCGATGTCGTCGTTCCGGTTCTCGGGCTCGTTCCTGTTCCGGTTCGCGGAACGCAGGTTCCTGCCCTCGTTCCAGTAAGCGCCACCGCGCAGCACGCGAGAGACGCCGATTTTTCGGACCCGTCGGCGATCATGATGCCGAATCGAGAGTCCGTTGCCAACCCCCGATCTGGCGCCCGATGCGGTCCGCGCATTCCAGCGCGAACAGCAGTTGCGACTCGCCGAGCAGTCCGATGGCGCCCGCCAGCCGCAGTTGCATGCGCAGCATGAGCAGGCATTCGTCCGCCTCGGCGAGCCGTTCTTCCCGCTGCCGGCCTTTGAGGGCCAGCACCACCGCCGCCAGAGCAGTTGCAGGCTGCTGTCGCACAGGGCGCGGGCCAGCACGCTGGATTCCCGGTCCAACTGCCGGAGCAGCCACTCGCAGAGGGAAAAGGCATCGGTGAAAAGCGGCGCCTGTTTCATCGGGACGAACGCCGCTGGCTGTCCATGCGCCGCAGCAAGCCGGCCAGCGCCGCCATCAGATCCTGTTCGATGCTGCGCTGCAATTGAGTCGCCGCCTCCGAATCGGTCAGCACCAGTTCGCACACGGCCAGACTGGCCTGATCGCGGGCGGCGCGATAGGTTTCCGCTTTTTCCTGCCGGTCGAAGCGGTGACAGCCCTGGCTCAACAGTTCCAATACCCGCTTCAGGCCACGGCTGGCCGGATGCTCCTCGGTCAATGCCTGACAGGCTTGCCGATACAGCGGCAGGGCGATTTGAAAGGCTTTGAGGTCCAGCACCGAATAGCGTTTTTGCTCTGTTTCCGGCTCGATAACCAGCGCCTCTTCGATCGCCGCCCGCAGTTGCCGCTGTTTGCGTTCGACGCTGCGCTGTTGCTCCGGTTCGAGAGGCAGATGCTCGGAGTCGATGAACCAGTGGCCGGCCAGTTTTTCGGCTTGCAGGCTGCCGTTACGAATCAGATAGAGCACCTGTCGCTTGGATTTGCCCAGACGGGTCGCCGCTTGCTCCAGTGTCAGTTTCATGACATCGATAGTCTTTCAATGACAAAAGTGTCATTATACTGCCGATTAAATGTCATTTAAATAACAAAATGTCACTTGAATAACAACCAGTGGTATTTTCAAATTCTAAAAAAAGTGGCGCTTCGCGCCACAAGAAAAGACAAGAAAAAACACAATAAATCAATAGGTCGATGGGTCGAGCGGCTGGCGGCGCGGACCACGCACACAACGAACACCGATGCCGCCGAGCCGGCCCTCGGGCACGAGCCCGTACCGGCCCGCGGAACGCAGGTTCCTGCCCACGCCCCAGTAAGCGCCACCGCGCAGCACGCGAGAGACGCCAGCCAAAGGGCCAATAGGATCAATGGCAGCCTCCCCCTTGGAGTAATCACCAAACCAGTCCCAGCACCATTCCCAGACATTACCGATCATATCGTGCAAGTCCCAGGGATTGGGTTGTTTCTCCCCAACCGAATGAACCCGACCACCGGAATTACTTGTAAACCAGGCATATCGGCCCAGATCGGCATCGTTATCGCCGAAGAACCACCGCGTCGTAGTTCCCGCCCGCACTGCATATTCCCACTCGGCCTCGGTCGGCAGGCGATAACCGTTTGCCTTCTGGTCCCAATTTACCTGATCACCTTCGATGCTATAGCATGGACGCAAGCCTTGTTTCTCGGAGAGTGCATTGCAGAAATTCACGGCGTCGAACCAGGTTAGATAGTTGGCGGGAAGCCGATCGTCGTCCTTGTCTCTTTCCCATTGCTCAGGGCTTCTGCCGAGAATTTCCCGGTAAAGCTTTCTCGTTATCGGATAGCGGGCTATTGCGAAAGCGGAGACGGTAACGGAATGCTGAGGTTTTTCCCAATTTCCAGCCAGATCGTCAGAATCCGGCGAACCCATCTGAAACGTTCCTCCCGGCAGTTCCACCATTTCCAGCAATCCGGGAATGTCTACGACCGGGCGGGGCTGGCGTGGAGGCCAATCAGGTTCAGGCTTTTTCTTCGGCGGCGCAGGTTCAGTTTCAGGCTCAGGCTGTTTCGCCAGCGGTGGAACCGGCGCCCCTACCAGCACCGGCTGTGCATTCCAACCCAGCCGCAGCGCCAGCCCGATCACCAGCAGACACAATCCCTGCCCCATCCAGCCACCGACGCCCAGGAGCGCGCCAGCGCCCAGCCCCGCTCCCAAGCCGATGCCGAGCGCCAACAGCCACGGCCAGGGAAGATCGTTCAGCCGGTGGCTCGATTTGTCGAGCAGAACACTGGCAGCGGATAGCATCCGATCGGGCGCACGCCTCAATGCTGCAATACCTCGTCAATCGAGTTGGCATTTAAAATCCGCTCGCCCCAGTTCAGTAAAGTGTCGGCGCCGACCTCTTCCAAACAACTCCGCTGCTGGTCAGATAATGGGCCGAATTTGCGTTCCAGCAAGCGAGTCAACAGCAGTGTTTCACCTTTTCTCTGCCCTTCCTGCAAGCTTTCTCCCAGACCTACCTGCCGACCCGTAACCGTTCAGACCCCTCTCCCCGACCCTCCCCCACAAGGGGGGAGGGAGTTATTGCAAAACAGCTACTTAGCGTATTCCCCCTCCCCTTGTGGGAGGGGGCTAGGGGGAGGGGGGTGAACGCTTACGCCGACCCTGTTTCACACCTTCCAGCAGACCTTCCTCGCGGCCTTTTTTGAAACCCTGATTCCGCCATAATCTGCTCCACTCCCCCAGACGTTCTCCAAACATGGCTAACAACTCATCGAGTTCAGTCAGTTCCAAGATAGGTTTTTGCACGACTTCATCGATGCCACTTGCCTGCAGTATACGCTCGCTCCACTCCAGCAAGGTGTCGGTATCGGTTTCTTCCAACCGGCGCCGGTGCTGTTCGGACACAGGGCCGAACTTGTGTTCCAGCAAGTGAACGAGCATGAGCATTTCACCTTTTTTCTGACCTTGCTTTAAGCCTTCCTTTAGGCCCTCTTGCCGGCCCTGTCCCAAACCTTCTTGCAAACCTTCTTCGCGACCTTGTTTCCATCCTTCCTCCCACCACTCTTTAGTCCACTCTTCCGTCACGTTGTCTATCACCGTAAACATATCATGCAATACAGTCAGCCTTGGAAACGGAGTCTCCGATGTCACTAGCGTCACCATTTCAGCACCTCGTCGATGCTGTTGGCCGTCAGTATTCGGTCGCTGCATTCCAACAGAGTGTCGGTATCGGCTTCTTCCAGACGAAGCCGGTGTTGTTCAGACAGAGGTCCAAACTTTCGCTCCAACTGCCGAACCAGCACCAGGAACTCGCCCTCCTTTCGACCCTCCTGCCGGCCCTGTTTCAAACCATTTTCCCACCACTCTTTAGTCCAATCTTCAACTCGTTCCGTTAGCATCTTTCGCACCTCGTTCAATTCAGTCAGTTCCGGTAACTTTAACCCCGGAATACGCCGCTTCAGCAGCGCCATAAACCATATCGCCAGCGCTCGCCGCAAGTTGCTCTGTTCGGGTTCCTGCAGCCAATCCACCAGCACCGTCAATACGTTTAACAGATCTCGGGGCGTGCTGCTGTTCTCCAACCGAAAGATCGCCGCCACCAGGTTCTTTAGTGGCTTTAATTCTTCATCCTGATAACGCCGCTCGTCCAGTAGCAAATAGCGGAGTTGCGGGCGGTAACGCTCCAAACCCCCGGGCACTGTTTCGATCAACTCGGCAATTTCTTCCGCCGCTGTCCAGCGTGGTTTCCCATTGTAGAGCACAATCGGCAATACCGGCGGCAAGCGGCCAGTCGGAGTCAGTTGCTTACCGGCAATCAAATCCTGATACAGCAGGCCCAAATAGACCATGATCCGTACCGCCATGAAACGATCGACAGTGGATTGGAATTCGATCAGCAGGTAAACGTAGAGCCATTCCGCACCCCAGCGTACCCGCCAGACGATGTCATCTTCCCGTTCGCGTAGATCGTCGCTGACGTAACTGCCGCTGACCCGTTCCAGGGTGGAGAAGTCCAGTTGCTTTATCCACTCCTCGCGCACGAAGCCGCGCAACAGGTCTTCCACCATCTGGGCGTGGGAAAACAGATTTTTGTAGCTGTGGTCGTGGTCGTTCATGGCGAAATAGGTTATCACATACCTGAATTGCCGGCGGGGACGCCGGCGCTCCCAGGAATCAATGCCGGCGGGGACGCCGGCGCTCCCAGGAATCAGGCCGGCGGGGATGCCGGCGCTCCCAGGAATCAGGCCGGCGGGGACGCCGGCGCTCCCAGGTCAGCGTAGATAGACCCCATCCACTCCGATTTTGCCGGGTCCATCGAGTACGTAAATACCGGCGGAGTTGGCGTTCACGTGAAAGGCGAGGCTGCCGTTGGTCACATCGACCGGGCGGCCGGTGACCGCATCGCAATAATGCCCGTTGCGGACGTTGCCCACGGTGATGGCCCGATCGCCGCCGATGGCCAGACCGACGACGACGTAGCTGTGCTCTGGAGGATAATCGCGGACGAAGCTGAGGCCGCTGCCCCAGTCGTTGACCTGACTCATTGGCGCCTTCTGCAAGGCGGGAAAACGGCGACGGATCTGATTCAGCCGCTGAATATGCCGATACAGCGGATGGTTCTGGGTGGCTGTGATCTGTCCATCGCTCAGGTGATCGCCGAAATAGGCGCGGCCGGTGCTGTCCAGCGTATCGTCGTTACCGATGACATCCTGCGGCGCGCCCTTCATGAACTCGATCTCCTCGCCGTAGTAGAGGCAGGGAATACCGCGCGCCGTCCATAACAGGTTATAGGCCGCCGCCGCCATCCACTGTTCGCCCTTGAAGCGGAAGCGAAAATCGTTGTCGGGACCGACGTCGTGGTTTTGCAGGAAGGTGACCAGGGTGGTGGGATTGCCGTAAATCCAGTCCATCTCCAGGACCCGGCCGACGCCTTCAAAGCTACCCCGGCTCAGATTGTCGCGGAAGGTCGAGAACAGACCGAAATCGAGCACGGCGAAGCCGGAGTCGCCGCCGGAGTTGGGATCGCGCGGATCGTGGCCCAGGCGGGTGTACCACCAGGGCCGGATCGGAGAAGGGCCGTTGTCGCCGCCGCCCAGATCGCCCCAGCCGTAGCCCTTGACCAGGTTCTCGCCGAACACGAACAGGCCGGGCTTATGGGCCTTCCAGGCGTCGATGTATTCCAGCAGATTGTCGCGCTCGACATGCTTGACGGTGTCGATGCGCAGGGCGTCGACGCCCATGTCGAGATAGCGGTTGATGGAGCCGATAAGGTAATCCTTGACGTTCTGCCGCTCGGTGGCCAGATCGAGACAGTCTCCGGCGATATGCCGGTGCTGGAGCGGATACTGGCTTTCCCAGTCGCCGCCGCAGATGAAGCCATCCTGATGGTACCAGGCGGGGTCGAGAGTATTGGCGTCGACGCCGAAGAAGCGGCCCGAATTGTAACCGGGTTTGGGCACGGTCTCCCCGGTGTTGGGATCGACCAGCGGCAACCGGCCTTCCGGGTCGCAGCCATGCCGCTCGCGGCGCCACTCCGGCGCCACCGGGTTATCGATATCGTCCCGGTTCGGCCAGGCGTAATTGCCGAGGTTGCCCTGGTAGGGACCATGATCGACGCGGCCCGGTTCGGACCCCTGCGGCACGTAGTATTTGATCGGCAGATGATCGACCCAGACCTTGCCGCGAATGCCGTGCTGGCAGGAATGATTGACCACCACGTCCTGAATCAGCTTCATTCCCCTGGCATGGACGGCGTCGATCAAATCCTGGTAGGTGGCGTCGGGGGATTCCAGCCGGGGATCGATCCGGGTCCAATCGTAGCCGTGATAGCCGTGGTAATCGAGACCGCTGCGATTCTCGATCGGCGGGGTAATCCAGATGGCGCTGAAACCCAGGTCGCGGATATAGTCCAGCCGCTGAATCAATCCTTTGAAATCGCCGCGCCAGTGCGGGTCCTCGGCTTCGCCCGTCTGAGGGTTGAACCTGATCCGGTCGCGGCAGAAGAAATTGTTGCTGGGATCGCCGTCGTAGAACCGCGTCGTGATCAGGAAATAGATCGTTTCCTCGCGAAAATCGGTCCGGGGGCCGGTCGGCCCGGAATCGGCGGAAACGGTGACGGCGACCGTAGTAGCGCTGCCGCCGCCGGTGTTATTCGCGAGCAAGCTCGCTCCTACAGGCTCGGGTTGCTGCGAATACCATCGACCCTCCGTATAGAAGCCGGTGTGGTCGCGATACAGATCGCCGGTCTGATGGCCGTGGCCATCGTTGAACACCAGGCTGGCCGCCTCGACAGCGTCGAACCGATAGACGAACCAGCCTTCCGCTATCGCCGTCATCGGCTCGCCGGGCCAGGTCGGGTCATGGGCGGGCGGGCGGGTGTCCCAGTAATGAATCCTGACGGTATCGGCCCAGTTGGCAGGCTTTTTGAAGTAAACGATAAGTTCGGTCATTGTATTCTCGAGCAGCGGGGAAGGAGCCACGCACGCGGCATTATACGCCCGGGTTCCGGTCTTGCAGCCGTATCGGTGTGTTACGCCATGCTACGTTATGGACAGGCGACAACTGCCAAAGAAGTGATGAATTTTTTATCTTTTTTCTTTAAAAAAACTACTCCTTCGTCGTTTGAAAGAACCGCAAAACCTCATTTTTCGCACTGGCTTTGCCGGAGTAGTAGTTTAATACATATTTAAATATACTACGTTTAAAGAAGTTTAGGGCGGAAAAAGTCTTTAAAAATCAATATGTTAGATACACTTATGTCCCCATTTACAGGACGTAATGTCCCCATTTACGGGAAAAATCGCAAAGTTATGTCCCCGTTTACAGGACGTAATGTCCCCGTTTACGGGAAATTTTCCAACCTAATGTCCCCATTTACGGGATAATGTCCCCGTTTACGGGAAATCGGCTGAAAATGGCTTGCTGAACGCGGACTTAGGTCAGGCCTACAGGCGCGGGAAGGGCGTAATGTCCCCATTTACGGGAAATCGGCGGCGGTCCCTGGGATAAAGGGTCGGCCAATGTCCCCGTTTACGGGAAATCCGCCGCGCCGTCGCCCGCCGGCTCCGGGCATGCCGGGCGCCCCGTGCCGAAAAGCAGCACAAAGGTCTGTTAATGTCCCCAAATTCTGCTAATCTTAGGGACACACGAATGTTGCCGTTGATAGCTTGGCGTGGAGGCGGGTTATGGCCGATATAATCAAAGTTGAACTGGCGGACCAGGATCTTAAGAAACACATTGCGGCTATTCACATCGAAAACCGGCTGTCCCTGCTCGAGCGCAAGATGGCCAATGTGCTGCTGCTCAACGCCTATCCCCATTTGCTGACCCAGGAAACCCATCGCATCCTGATCAGGGATCTGGCTCATATTCTGGGATTCGAGAGCAATGATCGTGATTGCTTGAAGGAAGCCCTGGTGAATCTGATGAGCACGGTCCTGACCTGGAATCTGATCGATGCGAAGGGCAACGAGATCGTCTGGAGGGCGCGGCCCATGATCATGTCGGCCGATCTCGAGCGGTATTGGTGCATTTACGCCTACCACCCCGATCTGCGGCCGAAGCTGTTCAATCCGGAGATTTACGCCCGCATCAATCTGGGCATTCAACGGAAATTCACCAGCGGTTACGCCCTCGCGCTGTACGAGAATTGCCTGCGTTTCCGTAAAGTGGGTTCGACCGGCTGGCTGCCGCTGGATTTGTTCCGCAAACTGTTGGGTATCGAAAACAATACCTACTATAGCGACTTCAGACGGCTGAATAACAAAGTCATTAAACCCGCCGTGCAACAGGTCAACAAAACCTCGGATATTCACCTCGAAGCGGAGACAAAAGCGGAAAAACGCCGCGTTACCGCCATTCGCTTTGCCGTCAAGGAGAGTCATCAATTGCCTCTGTTTGCGGCGAAGCAGGAAGCGATAACAGTTCAACCGGGTGCGGCCGAGAGCCATCCCGATGAGGGTTTACACGCGCGCCTGCTTGAATTCGGCTTGCGGGAAAAAGAATTATTACAAATTCTAAAAGACCAGGATCCGGCTTATATCAAGGCCAATCTGGATATCGTAGAGGAGATGCTGGCCAAGGGGACTATCAAGACTACCCTCCGGGCCGTCACCCTGGATGCCTTGAACACGGATTACCGGCCCCAGAAAGCGCCCTATGAAAGCCGGCAGGACGCCTTGAAACAGGCCCAAAGCTCGGCGCGACAGCAGCGGCTGGAGGAAGCCGATAAGGTGGAGCGATATGAGCGGCTGCGGGCCGAATTCGAGAAGCATCGCCTGGATATCGCGCTGCAACGGCTGGCGGAGGAGGAACGCCAGCGGTTGGAGGCGGAATTTATCCAGGAGATCGTCGACAGTCCTCAACCGAGTTACAAGGTGCTGCGGCCGATATACAAGCAAAGCGGCCTGGGGCATTCCATGGTACAGGGATGCTTTCGCCATTTCGTGCGCGAACGCCTGTTGCAACCGGCGACCGAGGAAGAGTTCGAGCAATTCTTGAGAGAACATGGGCATGTTTGATAGCAGCGGTCAGACCCGGAGCGTTTCCCTATATCATCGTCTTATGGTGGGCTGCGGCCATATTATCAAAGCGAAGGGTTACCGGTCATGACGGCATGGCCTCGACCTGGTGAAGATAACGACTATCTGGCGCCGCACATCGACCTGCTCCTGCGCAGCTTCGCCCATTGGACGGGGCGGCCACTGCTGGATCACCGCCACCGGACCGATGCGGCCCGCTATCTGTTTCATGCTCCTGTTGTGCTCGTGTCCCATAATGCCGCTCCCGATCCTGTTTTCACCTATGGCAATCGGGCCGCTTTAGAACTGTTTGAAATGTCCTGGGAGGAATTTACGGCGCTGCCCTCCCGGCAATCCGCCGAACCGCTGCATCGGGAAGAAAGAGAGCATGTGCTCGCCACGGTCGCCCGGCAGGGTTATATAGAGGGCTATCAGGGTGTCCGTATCGCCAAAAGCGGCCGGCGTTTTCTGATGCGGGATGTCACTGTTTGGAATCTTATCGACGAAAGCGACCGATATTGCGGCCAGGCGGCCTGTTGCAAAGACTGGAGTTTTCTGGAGTAAACCCGATGGGTCTGCGAAACTCACTGATTGATTGAAGAATCGCCCTGGCTGGCGAGGAGCGCCCGCAGCCGGGCGATTTCCGCTTCCGCCGCCGCCACCCGCCGCGCTTCTGCGTCCGCCCGCTGTTTTTCCGCGTCCGCCCGCTGTTTTTCCGTCTCCGCCCGCTGTTTTTCCGTCTCCGCCCGCTGCGTTTCCGCTTCGAGCGCTTCTTGTGGGGTGGGCAACAGCAAAGTCCCTTCCAGCGTGGCCCAGCGCAGCCAGGTGGCTTCGACACCGGCGTAAATCCCATGCCAGCGCACCAGCGCCAAGCCCAGGCGCTTGCTGATCAAACAGCCCCGCTCATCGGGCGGCAAGGTCTCATAGACCTCACGCTGCAAATAGAATCCTGCCCAGTCATTCGGATCGAAGGGATCGAACCAGAAATACTCCGCTACCTTGAGCTGATCCTGATAGATTCTCTTTTTCCTGCCTTTGTCTTCGCTGGCGGTGCGCTCGGATAACAGTTCGATGACTACATCCGGACCCTTCCCTTCCTCCCACACCACCCAACTCTTCCGTTCCCGCCGCGGAACTCCCAGCACCACGAATACATCCGGTCCCCGGAAGTCCTGCCTGCGCGCCTGTTCCAGGCTGAAGTACACGAACATATTGCCGCCGACATAGCCGCCTTCGGGTTGCCGGTACAGCCATGATTTCAGGGGATAGATCAGCAAATCCATCTGGAGCTTGTGGCGTTCGGTTTCCATCGGCACTCCATCATCGCAGGGGAGTTCGTCCTGGGTGGGTG
>CAIMUS010000095.1 GCA_903844665.1 uncultured Pseudomonadota bacterium | reverse complement strand
CACCACCTTACCGGTAAAATCAGCCAATAAATTACGCCAGCCCAAATGGACGATGCCCACGAAAGAAGCCACCGCATCGGAGAAGATGGCGGGAATGCAATCGCCGGTGCTGACCAGAAAATAGCTGTCCGGCGTGGCGGTGAAGGCGGCATCGGTCTGGATCAGTACCGCCCGAGAATTGCTCTGCCAATCCGCCCTGTCCACAAAAACGATTTTCTCGCCGTGACAGGGATTCAGAATGCGCAGCGGCGCGGCGGCGAGTCCCAGGGTATCGAACAACAGTTCGCGATTGGCGGCGGCATGCGGGTCTTTGGTGATATATGCCGTGTTCAGGGTGGCGTAGGGTGGCTGGCTGAGACCGCCGACGCGGGTGAAGAAGCCGTGCTGGACCGGCAGGGCCGGGAGGCGGTAGTAACTCAAATCCCCCCGTCGGTGCGCCACCCAGCCGGTGGGGCCATTTAACTCAGACATTGCAATTCCTCGAGGTCGCTGAAAGGCAGCTTCCGGTCGCCGACGATCTGATACGGTTCATGACCCTTGCCGGCCACCAGGATGACATCGCCAGGTTGGCTCAGGGCAAAGGCCTGGCGGATGGCGGCGCGTCGGTCCGGCTCCACCAGCACCCCTTGCGCCGGCATGCCGGCCAAAATATCGCCGATGATGGCCAGCGGCTCCTCCCGGCGCGGATTGTCGGAGGTGACCACGCATAACTCGGAAGCGCGCGCCGCCACGGCGCCCATCAGCGGGCGCTTGCCCCTGTCCCGGTTGCCGCCGCAGCCGAATACGGTGATGATCCGTCCGGGGTTGAGCGCGCGCAAGGTTTGCAGAACCTTCTCCAGGGCGTCGGGCGTATGCGAATAATCGACGATGCCGACGCGATCGCCGGGCAGCGTCACCCGTTCCAGCCGGCCCGGCACCCCGTGCAGGACGGCGCTGCCAGCGGCCAGTTCCGCCAAGGGGACGCCCAGCGCCAGGCAGGCGCCCAGCGCCGCCAGCAGGTTATAGACGTTAAACTGCCCTACCAGCGCGCTGTCGAGTTGAATGGTCTGGGAGCCATAGCGAATCTTCAGGCGGGCGCCTTGCAGCGAATAATCGACCGCCACCGCCTGCAACTCCACCGTCTCTGCAAACCCGTAGCTCAGCACCGGCGCGGTCGCCCGCCTCAAGATTTCCTGACCGAAGGCGTCATCGCCGTTGACCACCGCCGTCGCCGCCGCTTTCAAGCCGGTGAACAGGGACAGTTTGGCCGCCTGATAATCCGCCATGTCGCCGTGAAAATCCAGGTGATCGCGGCTCAGGTTGGTGAACACGGCTACATCCACATCCAGGCCGAAGACCCGATCCAGCTTCAAGGCATGGGACGAGATCTCCATGGCCAGCACCTGCACGCCGGTCACAACCAACTCCCGCAACAGGGTGAATACCGTCGGCGCCAGCGGCGTGGTGTAAACCGTGTCCTGGCGGCGCCGTCCGCCCCGATATAAACCCAGCGTACCCAGCGCCGCCGTGCTCTTGCCGCAGGCGCTCAACCATTGATCGATCAGATGGGTTACGGTGGTTTTGCCGTTGGTCCCGGTCACGCCGACGATCTGCAAGGCCAAATCGGGTTGATCGTAGAAAAACCGCGCCGCCCGCGCCAGCGCTTTGCGGGCATCCGGCACTATCAGTTGCGGCAGCGGATATGGCAGCGGCTGTTCGGTCAGCAAGGCGTTGACATTTTTTAGCAAGGTCGCATCCAGCAAGCGGGCGCCTTCGATCCAGTGGCCATACTCCAGGAATTCATCGATAACGCCGTACAGACAGCCTGGACCCGCCGCCTCCGGTTGGCAGGCAATTCCTTCGATAACTCGATCGTCGCCGTTAAGGATTTGTAAAGGAGCGAGCAACTGAATGAATTCAGACAGCTTTTTCATATATTTAAGGGACCGCCCGGGTGTTCTGAGGGAGCAAATGGGAGTATAAAATTGTACGATATATCGACAATTTAAGGCGCTTCCGGTATGCAAAGAAAAAGGAGGCCACCCTCCTAAAGGTGGGACAATCCGACCCTGGGAGGCGCTGGCGTTATCGCCGGCTTGAGGGCATTGGCGCCAGTCTGGTAGGTCGGGCAACGTCTTTTTGTTGCCCGACATTCCGGGGATTTGTCGGGCACGGTGAAGCTGTGCCCGACCTACGATACTGCCAGTAGCCGTTCGTCCCGTAACGCCGCTGTTGTATACTCCGCTGGTCCCCGGGCCCATCGCCCGGGGACCAGGCTGGAGAGTTGACCGCAGCTTGTCGAAGGGTCGATCTGCTCCGGCAGCGACTCATACCATCACCACAACGAAGCAGAGGAGAAACGATGAACATCATAGGCTTGTTGATTTATCTCGCCATCGGCGCAGTCGCGGGCTGGTTGGCGGGAACTCTCATGAAAGGGGGAGGCTTCGGTCTCCTGGGTAACATCGTCGTTGGAATCATCGGCGCGGTCATCGGCGGCTTCTTGTTCGGTCTGCTGGGACTATCCGCTGGCGGCTTGGTCGGCTCGATAGTGACAGCTACGGTGGGAGCCGTGGTGTTGCTGTTTTTGGTTGGACTTATCAAGAAAGCATAAAATTTCATGAGGTGAAGGTTGGGCATGTATTTCCATACCCAACCTTCCCCTCGCGATTTTACAAAAAATGCAGGCGCCGGAATTCCGTGAACAGAGATTCCGACCAATCGACTCATCCACCGGGCAGTACCTGGGCGCGGCAGCGCAGCAGTCCGTAGGATGCGGTGAGGAACGAACCGCATCGTTCGCGTCATTCGCCACCAACCACATCAGTGACCTTGATGTGCTACAATAAAATCACTTGTGTCACATTCAGCTTGGAGCCATCATGCGTACACTGTCCATCCGCGAGATGCGGAACGAACTGGGACGACTGGATCGACTGATCAGTACGGAGGGTGAAATTCTGATCACCCGTCGCGGCAAGCCGATCGCCCGCCTGATCCCGGCAGGTGGCGCACGCAAAAAACCCAGCCATGCAGACCTGCGGGCCGCCATGCCAAGGCTCGCTACAGGTAGCGAGAGACTCCTGCGGGCCGAGCGGGATGAACGCTGAACCATGGTCTACCTGGACACTTCCGCGCTGGCC
Organism: uncultured Pseudomonadota bacterium; assembly: GCA_903844665.1. GTDB lineage: Bacteria > Pseudomonadota > Gammaproteobacteria > Competibacterales > Competibacteraceae > CAIMUS01. Next base: position 42 of record CAIMUS010000095.1, on the reverse strand, counting down.
AAGTGGTACCTGAACGAACCGCGTTCGGAAGACTTCGCCGCT
>CAIMUS010000094.1 GCA_903844665.1 uncultured Pseudomonadota bacterium | reverse complement strand
CCGTCAGCGTTGCTTTGACGAGATAAATGGGCCAAACTCTACCGGCGTACACAGTGATCAGTCGGGTTTACGACGGCGGATGCACGGATCAAGCTCAAGCGGCTTTACCCGTCACTGCAACGCTGACGTGCTACTAGGTTGCTAAGACTGTCGACGGTGTCGGGATGCTCAGCCCCCAGCACCTTCTCGTCAATCGCCAGGGCGCGGCGGAGGAACGGCTCGGCCTCGCCGTAGCGGTCCTGATCCCGCAGCATCCCAGCCAGGTTGTTGAGACTGGTGGCAGTGTCGGGATGCTCAGCCCCCAGCACTTTCTCCCGAATCGTCAGGGCGCGGCGGAGGAGTGGCTCGACCTCCCCGTACTGGTGGCTCTGGGCCGGCAGCACCACGGCCAGGTTGTTGAGACTGGTGGCAGTGTCGGGATGCTCAGGACCGAAAGCACGCTCCGCCACCGCCAGTGCCTGTCGTGCAAGTTGCTCAGCACCAGCATAGTCCCCAGCCTTATAGCGCGCAACGACCTGCTTTTGTAGGGCTTCCCACTGTTGAGCCGGATTGGATGCCGACTCCTGAGTCTCTGCACTCAGCACTCCTATACCCACCAACACCACAGCCATCATCAAGCTTTGTAAACCTTTGCGGTAACTCATCACACTCTCCTCAACGGTTTTACTGTCCTGAATAGACGGACACAACCTGAACCTTTGTCTTCTCGTGTCGCTTTACATCCGGCTCACGGGCGGACCGGCTGCCGCTTGACCCATACCTCCGCCACCTGCCCCTCCCGCATCAGCGCGGCCCACTGGTTGCCATACGACCAGAGCGTGCCGCCGACCACCGGCTGTTGCAGGGTCGGCTGACCACAGCAGTTGCGCAGGGTGTCCTCCGTTCCCAGCCCCTCGCCCCGCAACACCACCAGCTCCACATAACCGTCCAGTTCCAGCACTGATGCCCCTGCCGGACCGCGGTACAGATGCCCCTTCAGGCCCGGTTGCTGCCAGTCAAACGCGGTTGCCGTCCAGCCGGCCAGATACCGCTTGGCGCGGTCCGGTTCCTGGAGCAAATCCAGTCCCAGCGGCACCGGCAGCGGCCAGGGTGGCGCCGCGACCTTGGCCGGGGCAGTGGTCAGCGTCCGGCAGGCGGCCTCCGTTGCGGCGTGTTCGCATACCGTCTGCCGATAGGGTAGCGGTAATTCCGGCAGGCGCTTGGCCAGCGTGGTCCAGACCGTTCTGGCTTTGGCGCTACGCTGCCGTTCTTCCAGCAGTTGCGCCAGGTTGTAGGTCAGACACGTCGAGGCTTGCGGTTGGGCCGCCAGGTCTTCGAGCAGCTTGAGGGCGCTGGGCCAGGTGTCGGCGTCCACCCCTTCCCGATAGAGAATCAGGGCGCGCAGGTTCTGCACCTCCCGGTCGTCCGGCGCCAACTTTCGCGCCGCCTCGATGACGGCACGGGCCTGGTAGATTTCATTCAGATAAAAATACGCTGCCGCCAGATTGAGCCGGGCCGGCAGATAGGCCGAATCCGCCGCGACCGCACGGTTGAGCGCATCCACCGCCTGCAACAGCAGGGTGCGGGCTTCCGCTGTGAGCGCCGGCGTCTCTTCGCTACCGCCCCGCTGGACGATGATAGCGGCGCGGGTGGTGGTATCGAGCAGGGTAGGCAGACAATAACGATAGGCCAGCGTGGGCGGCAGTTCCCGGCGCGCCCGTTGCAGATAGCCGTAACCCAGATTGTTATGCACCTCGCGACCGGGAAACACCGTCTGAAACTCGCGCAGGAAATACTCGGCGTCGGCGTCGGCGCCGAAATGGGTCAGCCGGACGCCGGTGTGGAAGAACTCCAGTTTCTCCTGCAACCGGCCCAACTGCACCCGCAGTAGCGTGGCCCGCTCCGCCGGATCCGGATGGGATGGGTCCAGCCGGGCCTGGGTCTGGCTCAGCCAGTAGTGGAAGAAATCCGCTTTCCCTGCGCCGGATTCCCCCAGCAGCGTATCCACCCGATAGCCGGCCAGCCCGGCGTACAGAAAACCGCGATCGTCGGCTTCGGCTTCTTTCAGACGCACCGCCCGCCAGCGCGGCTCGACCGCGGCGCCCTGCACATCGGCCTGCTGCTCCAGCAGGTGGCGCAAATTCACCGCCGCCGGCTCGGGATCACCGGCCAGCGCCTGATAGACTTCCAGATGCCAGAAATCGTCCTTGGCCAGATGCGCCAACTCATGACCGAGGATGAACGCCAGCCGTGCATCGCCCTCCGACTGACCGACTCCCTGATAGGCCAGATCGACCGCCCGTCGGGACAGCACGATAAAGCCGTCGGGCAATGCAATCGCCCAGGGATCGCCCGGACTGTTGACAATTTTCAATTGTGGCTGGCGACGGGTCGGCTGCTCGGCCACCCGCCGCAGTTCCTCGAAAATCCGGTAGGCCCGCGCCGTCAGCGGCTGCTCGCGTGGGTCCGCGAGGCCGTAGGTGGTGATATAAAACTGGACATGGGCACGGGGATTGGGCGGGGTATCCGTATCGCCGGGGAAAGCTAACCCACTCCATAGCAGCAGCAGCAGCAGACAACCCGCGTGGGCAGACAAGCTGCCCACCCTACCCCTATCGGTCCAGGCGTTCATGGCGCTGACGGCAGCAACCGGGCTTCCAGGCCGGTCCGTACCGGCTCGACTTGCTGGCAAAGCCGCAGCGGACCGATGCCGGTGTGGCGGCTGTCGAAGCCAGCGGCGAGTTCTGCCAGCGCCTTCAGTACCGACTGGGCGGCGGCCTCAGTCGCCGGGCGGTCGCGGAAGGCCGCCTGTAACCGCCGGTCGATTTCCTGCTGCTGTTCCCAGAGCGCGGCGGAAACCTCCCGCGGTGCGGCACAGAGTACCTGCAACAGCACCAGCCAGCGGCCCAGCACCGTGTAGGGCGCCCATTCGGTCGCCTCCCACGTCCCCTGTCCCGCCGGCGTAGCCAATTCTGGCGGCAGCGTCGGCAGGGCCTGTGGATCACGATTGCGCAGCATGGCTCTGCCGATCCAGAGACCGGCGCCAAAGGCGCGGGTCGCCGGTTCCGCGGCGCCGCCGGCTGCAAACCCATACCCCGCCGGTTCGTTTTCCCACGGCAGACGCCGTGCTGCGATCGCCTCCACCGGCAAACCGGACGACGCCTGTAGCACCGTGGTATAAGCCTGAGCCACCTGTTCAGCCGGTGTCGGCTCCCTGACGAGCGGCCACCACCACACCAGCGCTATCAGCAGACTGGCGGCCAGCGCCATCCCTATCCCAGCCCCCCAGCCGATGGCAGGCCGCCGGCGTGGCGCCTGCCGCGTCAACGGCGTCATCGCGGCAGCGGGTTGCTCAGCCATGACACGCTGCACCGCCAGCCACTCGCGATAACAGTCCGGACAGGCATCCAGATGGGCGAGCACACGGGCACACGCTTCAGGCGGCAGCCGATCGTCACTGAAGGCCGCCAGTTCCTCCGGCGGCGGACAGGGACCGGGCGCGGTACGCGGCTGTACCGCCAGCGCGGCCAGCACGGTCAGCCGGTCTTGCGGAGTGGATTCATCGGGATCGGACGGTTTCATCGCCTGTGAACTCAGCGGCTGGTGAAGGGATAAGTCTGTTTATTCAGACGGATCATGCTATTCACTTTGTCGGGTTGGCCGGCGGGGACGCCGGCGCTCCCAGGTATAGTCTCGCTAATGGTTATCCAGACATTCGTTGCCACTGGCGCCCTGGGAGCGCCGCACCCCAGTGCGGCATTTGAGGGCCGCACTGGG
>CAIMUS010000093.1 GCA_903844665.1 uncultured Pseudomonadota bacterium | reverse complement strand
CCGTCAGCGTTGCTTTGACGAGATAAATGGGCCAAACTCTACCGGCGTACACAGTGATCAGTCGGGTTTACGACGGCGGATGCACGGATCAAGCTCAAGCGGCTTTACCCGTCACTGCAACGCTGACGTGCTACTAGGTTGGTTTTATAGGTAAAACCCCAGGCCCGCATGACCTCCAGCCCTTCCATCAGCAGGGCGTTCGGAACCCATAGATAAAGATGCGATTGAGCCGCCGCCAGGCGGGCAACGGGCAACTGGATGATCTCCTGCAATTCAAGGGTGGGATAACGCAGCAGCCGTTTATGCTCCGGGGCCATCTTGCCGGTGCGGTTCTGGAATTGCCAAGGGGGGTCTACCAAGATGGTCGCGTAGCGGCCGGTAATCTTCTCAAGCAGATCTTCGGCTGGGGATGGTCGGATAGTATTAATGGCCAGCTTTAGTTGCCGCTGTGGAGCGCAGCAGAACAGAGGTCAACTGCAAGCTGTAGTTAGATTCCTGGTTTCTGATCATGCTCACTATTGCTTCCTCTATCTGGGAGATGGAAAAAAATTTGTTCAATAATAAGAAGTGCAATGCTTGCAGCCTTCTCATTAAATAGAGCTTGTGGAGCAACGCCGTGGGCGACTGTATTTCTTGAGATGGCTGAAACATTATTTGGGTCGAAATTTTCAAAATACACAGTCTCAAGATAATCTCGGAACCGGGCTGGTAATATTCTCGAATGAACCTCGGCCGACCTGCCAAAAGCTTTCATGGCTGCTTCAGCCAAGGTATCTTGCTTATATGCACCCCCCGTGTGAGAGGAGATTTCTCGCAATATTCCCTCGATACGAGGGTATAAAATCGAATTGCAACTCACATAATCCTTGTCGAGAAAGCGTTCAACTGCCCGCTCAATCAGCTTGCAGTGGGGTATAATTACAAGGTGACTCTTCCAGCGCTCAAGCGCAGACGGCAAAAAAGCTTCAACCTCCTTTACGATATCGGGCAGCAGGTCATCTGGGTTCCATCCATTACGAACATGCTCTACAAGACCACGTGCGGTCTCCGTCCTTAGGCCTAGAAACGGGAACCACTTTGCTGAGAAAAGCTTTGTATATTCCTCATCCGTGATTTTGAAAAAGTCTTGAAACCATAGATAGTTGTATAAACTGCCTAGCTGTCTCCAAAGATCATAGTCCCGGTAAACAGGCTCCGGCTGAAGTGGGCCAAGATCATAGAACAGGCCTTTTCGCCATCCCTTGGAAAATACGACGAATACTCCAGCCTCGTCTGGAACTTCAACTCCCTCAAACTTAATTTCATCTATGTCAACCATGTCGCTCTCAAAAACAGGTTCTCCAACTTTGAAGGCTCGCCGAATTCTCACCTTGGCGATGGTAGATAGTTCGTTTGTGAAAACGGTGCATTCGCCGTCTTTTCTTACAATGACGAAGAGATGGTCAATTGTTGAGCATTTGACACCTGCGGAAGCGGGGAGCTTTTCTACGATCTGAGCCGGGAATCCTTCCAGTCGAGAAATAAAGACATCGCCGTCCTCGGACGACAAAAACTCACGGTAGACAACCTGTACCTTTTCACCTCCCTTAACAGCCGACAAGGAATATCCGGCGGGATGTGAGTCTAGCATAATGGTGTGTGGCATGAATAAAATCTAATAATCAAGGTATGAAGAGCGGGTATCCACTTAAGCCGGGACGCTTTGTATGCTGACCGCAGAGGGGGTTCACCTGGGAGCGCTGGCATCTTGCCAGCTGTTGACTGGCGCCGATGCCCTCAAGCCGGCGGGGACGCCGGCGTTCCCAGGGTCGAATTGTCCCGCCTTAAGTGGGTAGCCTGAAGATCGGCCTCATCCCCCACCCGCCAGCCAAGCCTCCACCCGCGCCAGATCCGCTTCCGTATCGACCCCTGGTGGCGGCACTTCCAGCGCCTCTTCGACATAAATCCGAATCCCGTTCCACAGCCCGCGCAATTGTTCCAGGGACTCGGTCTGCTCCAGCATGCACGGTGGCAGAGTGGGATACCGCCGCAGATCGGCGGCGCGATAGGCATACAGACCCAGATGCCGAAAATAATTGGTGCCCGCCGGTAACTGCGGTAACTGTTCCCCATGTTTGGAAAACTCATCGCGGTGATAGGGTACCGGCGCCCGACTGAAATACAGGGCGTAACCCTGGGCGTCCAGCACCACCTTGACCATATTCGGATCGAACACCTCATGCACCTGGGAAATCCGGGTGCACAGCGTGGCGATGCCGGCCTCGGGATGGCTGGCCAGACCGATGGCCACCTGCCGCAGCAGCGCCGGCGGCATCAACGGCTCGTCCCCTTGCAGATTGACCACGATGGTCTCATCGGGCCAATTCAATTGCGTCGCCACCTCGGCCAGACGGTCGGCGCCCGAGGCATGCCCGGCGGCGGTCATGACCACTCTGGCCCCCAGCGCCTGAGCCACTTGCTGGATACGGGCGTCATCGGTCGCGATGACCACTTCCTCCGCCCCGCTGGCCAGCGCCTGGTCGTAGACATGCTCCAGCATCGGCCGACCGGCGATAGGACGCAGCGGCTTGCCGGGCAGACGGGTGGAACCGTAACGGGCGGGAATGGCGACCTTGAAGGCGGTCATTTACTTTCCACCGCTTCGTCGTCGGCCAATCGCCGCGCTTCGGATTCCAGCATCACCGGCACGCCGTCACGGATCGGATAGGCCAGTCGGCTCTGCTTGCAAATCAGTTCCTGCCGGGCTTTGTCATAAACCAGCGGCGCCTTGCTGACCGGACAGACGAGGATTTCCAATAATTTCTTATCCATTGGCGTTCACTCGGGTTGCAGGGAAGGGTTGATGGTTTTACCGGGAAAACGGCCCAGGCGCGCCAGCAGTTGCCGTTCCAACTCCGGATCGAGGCGCGCCTGAAAGGAAATATACCAGCAGCGCTCATTGGCGAACGAACGGCATTTTATCGCATCCTGTTCCGGCAGCAGCAGCGGCAGATCATCGTCGGAATCCAGTTCGGCGGCGCTGAAAAAATGATGCTCGGGAAAAGAATGCTCCAGCACCCGTATGCCCTGGGTTTTCAGGAAACTGAAAAACTGTGCCGGATCGACGTCGGCGGCGACCGCTTTGACCGACTCGTTACGAAATGCCGCCACGGAACAGGTGACGAGCGGATCGACCAGATTCACCGCCTGCCCGCCTTCCAGCGTCAGCAGATATTCTCCCCTCTGGGCGGAGCCGTTGCCCACCACAAAATCGGTGCTTTGCAGCCGGGCAAGCGGTTCGCGCAGCGGTCCGGCGGGCAGACAACTGCGATTGCCCAGACTGCGCTGACCGGCGATGACGGCGATTTCAATATCGCGCCCCAGAGTGTACTGTTGTAAGGCGTCAACGGCCAGAATGACGTTGCAGGCGCACTCGCTGATGAGGCTGCGGCCGGCAGCCGCAAGATCGGGACCCGCGGCGACAGGACAACGGCAGCGCCAGGCCAGCAGCATCGCTTGCGCGCTCACTTCGCGCGGGTCGCTGTCCGGTTTTACCCGCCGCGGCCATTGCTGGGATTGACCGCCGGCGCCACGGCTGACGACGCCGGGCCGGTAGCCGGCGGTTTGCAGGACTTCCGCCAGCCGGATGGTCAGGGGGGTGGCGCCGCTGTCACCCCCGGTGAGGGCGCCGATCGCGATCACCGGAACCGCCAGCCGCTGACTGCGCAGCAATCCCCGGCGATAGGCCCAGCGCCGCAGCGTCATGAAGCCGCCATACAGCAGGCTCAAAGGCCACAGCGCCAGGCTCACGAGGTTAAGAGAGTACCAATACTGTTCCAGCCAGTGCATGAGTTATTCCATTGTCGATGATTCTTGTGCGGGTGCTTGCGGTTCGTCTTTCTCCGGCGGGCCTTGCACCGTGGGGATGGCAAGATGCTTGAAGCCGAGCCGCCCGATGATGTCCATGGCCGTGATCACCGCTTGATAGGGTGTCTTGGCGTCGGCGCGGATGATAACGATCTGATCGCGCCGCTCGCCGGCGCGCTGGCCGATCGCGTTTCTCAGGGTGGCGGGCGCCGTATCGGCCAGCGCCCGATCGTTAAGGAAATAGCGACCCTGGGCATCGATAGTCACTTCCAGTTCGACCTGTTGCACCGAATCCGCGGCCTGCGGTGAGGCTTCGGGTAAATCTATCTGGAAATCGGATTCCTTGCGAAAGGTCGTGGTCACGATGAAAAAGAGCAGTACCGTCAACAGCACATCGACCAGCGAGATCAGGTTGATTTCCGGCTCTTCCCGGCGACGGGGGTGCAGGTTCACGCGCGCTCCTTTTGAGTGCTGGTGTGAAGCGTATCGACCAGGAGTATGGCCTCTTCTTCCATGCGCATGACCAAGTTATCTATTCTGCCGCAAAAATAACGATAAAACAGCAGGCTGGGAATGGCCACGATCAGACCGCCGGCGGTGGCGACCAGCGCCTTGCCGATGCCGCCGGCCACCAGACGGGCATCGCCGGTGCCATAGACCGAGATCACATCGAAGACTTCGATCATCCCGAGTACGGTGCCCAACAATCCCAACAGCGGGGAAATGGCGGCGATGGTGCCCAGCACGTTAAGAGAGCGTTCCAGTTCATGCACCACCTGCCGGCCGGTATCCTCGATGCTGTCTTTGATCACGTCCCGTCCATAGTGGCGATTAAGGATTCCCGCGGCGACCACCCGACCGAGGGGAGACTTTATCGCCACCTTATCCAGACTGATTTCGGGAATTGTGCCTGTTTTCGCCCAGGTGTGCACGGTTTTGATCAGGGCGGCGGGCAGCACCCGCCGCTGTCGCAGCACCCAGAACCGGTCCACGACAATAGCCATGGCGATCACCGAGCAGGCGATAATAGGCCACATAACCCAGCCGCCGGCTGCAATGATTTGGATCACGATAAGTCTTAACCGCCATTCAGGGAAAACGCCATGCATGATACTGTATTTGCCCTACCTACTCCACCTGCCGGAGAATGAACGCCTTGTCGAACCATTGCGAACAACGATTAAGCCGACTGCTCAACGCCGGGCAGCAACAGTTGCTGAAACTCAGCCGGATCGGCTTGGAAAAGGAAACTTTACGGGTCTCCCCGGACGGTTGCATCGCCCAAACCCCCCACCCGCCGGCGTTGGGCGCGGCGTTGACCCACCCTTACATCACCACCGATTATTCCGAGGCCCTGCTGGAGTTCATCACCCCGCCCTGCTCGAAGTTACCGGAGGCGCTGGATTTTTTGTGCGACGTGCAGCAGTTCGTTTACCAGCGCCTGGGAGAAGAACTGTTGTGGGCCGGCAGCATGCCTTGCGTCGCTACCGGGGAGAACAGTATTCCCATCGCCGGGTATGGTGGTTCCAATCTGGGCATGATGAAGCATGTTTACCGCCGCGGACTGGGCTACCGTTATGGGCGGATGATGCAGGTCATCGCCGGAGTACACTTCAACTACTCCCTGGACGATGCCTTCTGGCAGGCTTTTCAGGAGATCGAACAGGATCGGCGTCCCTCACAAGAATTCCGTTCCGATGGTTATTTTCGGCTGATCCGTAACTTGCAACGTTTTGGCTGGCTGATTCCCTATCTGTTCGGGGCCTCTCCGGCCTTATGCAAATCGTTTCTGGCCGGCAAACCGACGCCGCTGGCGGAATTCGACGTCAATACTTGTTTTCAGCCTTACGGCGCCTCCCTGCGGATGAGCGATATCGGTTATACCAACCGGCGGGAAAAGACCTGCGGCTCGGATATTCTTTACGATAATCTGGAGGCTTATATCGACAGCCTGAACCGGGCGATTGCAACGCCGTGTCCGGAATACGAGAAGCTGGGCGTGGTGGTGGATGGGGATTACCGGCAATTGAATGGCAATATTCTACAGATCGAAGCCGAGTATTACAGCACGGTGCGCCCGAAACAGATTCCGCGAGACAATGAGAAACCTTCGCTGGCGCTCAAGCGCCGGGGGGTGCAATACGTGGAACTGCGGTCTCTGGATGTGAATCCTTTCGATCCCCTGGGAGTCAATGCAGACGAATTGCGCTTTGTCGAAGCCTTTATGATCTTCTGTCTATTGCAGGACAGTCCGGTGATCGATATGGCCGAGCGCAGGGAAATCGACGACAATCAACTGGCTGTGGCCAGTGAGGGACGTAATCCGGAATTGCGCTTGCAACATCATGGACGCGCCCGGCCACTCAAGGAATGGGCTTTGGAGATTGCCGCCTGCATGGAAGGTATTGGCGAGATATTGGACGGTGACGATGGGGAACGACCCTATTCGCGCTCGCTGGCTTTGCAGAAGGAGGTGATTCATGATCCGGAACGGACCCCATCGGCCAGGGTGCTGGCGGAAATGCGCACCCATAAGGAGAGCTTTTTTCAATTCGCCAGACGGTTCTCGCAGGCCCATCGATCCTTTTTCATGGGCTTGCCGCCCAATCCCGAGCGCAGCCGGTTTTTCGACGAGGAAGCCCGGCAATCCTGGCAGCGGCAGCGGGAACTGGAAACCGGAGATACATTGTCCTTCGGCGAATTTTTGCAACAGTATTTCGCGCAAACCTGAAGTAGGCCGGAATAAGCGGAGCGTTTCCGGCATTTGCCAGGTTGCCGGAAACGGCCTGCGGCCTTATTCCGGCCTACAGTTGGGGTTTCCGCCGACCCGCCCCTGGGAGCGCCGGCGTCCCCGCCGGCCCGTAGTAAGATGCCGGAAACGGCCTGCGGCCTTATTCCGACCTATAGTAAAGTGGGTTCGAACTCTTGGAACAAGCTGTCAAATTGCCGCAATTGGTCGGCGGAGTTATCCATACTCTGCTCGCCGCCCATCCCGGTATCCAGGGACTGATTCTCGGCTACAGCGGCGGGGTCGATTCCCATGTTCTGCTGCACCTTCTGGCTGCACAACGCCAGAACTGGGAAGGGCGAACGCTGACGGCGGTTTACGTGGATCATGGATTGCAGCCGGCCTCCGCCCAGTGGGGACAACACTGCGCGGAAGTTTGCCGCAAGCTGGAGGTCGATTTCAGGCTGCTGCGCGTCGATGCCCGGCCACAACCGGGAGAAAGCCCCGAGGCCGCCGCCCGCCGCGCCCGCTATCAGGCGCTGGAAAAGCTGGTGGGCGCACAGCAGGCGCTGTTAACGGCCCATCAGCGCGACGACCAGGCGGAAACCCTGCTGTTGCAACTGCTGCGCGGCGCTGGTCCGCATGGATTGGCAGCCATGCCACTGGTCGCCCATTTGGGTCGGAGCTTGTTATGGCGTCCGCTATTGAATGTCGAACGCGCCGACATCCTGGCCTATGCCGAATACCATGGTTTGCAATGGATCGAGGACGCCAGCAATCTGAGCCGCGAGCCGGACCGTAATTATCTGCGCCATGAGATTCTGCCTTTGCTTAAAACCCGCTGGCCGGCAGTTAGCGCTACTCTGTCTCGCTCCGCCCGGCTGTGCGCCGAAGCGGCGGCGCTGCTGGATGATTTGGCGGACGTTGATTTGGAAAGAGCGGCTACGGAACGTCCCGATTGTCTGGCTATACCCGGTTTATGTGCACTGGATGAGAAGCGACAGCGTAACGTCCTGCGGCGCTGGTTTAGGAAGTTGCAATTGCCGCCACCCAATGCCCATCATCTGGAACATATTTTAAAGGATGCCATTGCCACTCCCCGCGACCGGCAGCCTCTGATTCACTGGCCGGGTTGTGAAGTGCGGCGGTATCAGGATCGCCTGTACGCCATGGCGCCTTTGCCGCCGCATGATTCCAGTCAGGTTTTTCCGCTGTCGCCTGAACTCACGGAGTTGTCGATTCCGGGTGTCGGTCAGTTGCGATTAAACCGAGTTCAAGGTCAGGGCGTTCGCTTGGCGGCACTGGCCGGCGCTGCGTTAACGGTACGATTTCGGCGAGGCGGAGAGCGCTTTCGGCCCGCCGGGCGTTCGCATAGTCAGGAACTGAAAAAACTGTTGCAGGAGGCGGGTATCCCACCCTGGGAGCGGGACCGTCTGCCGTTGCTGTATGTGAATGAAACTTTGGCAGCGGTAGTGGGAGTAGAAGTTAGTGCGGAATGGGCGGCGCGGACAGGGGAGGAGGGGGTGGTTTTGGAATTTCATGGATTGAATCGGATAAGCTATGCGATTCGATAGCGAGCCTGATATTTTATGCACAATAACGGTGCACGCTATTTTTTAGTGCATACAAAATAGTGCAACAGGACTTTAAAAAAGCCTCGAATATTATACCAAGATATTGTTTTAAAAATTATTTTTCTATATGGCACAACATGTGCTGAAAGCTTGGCGTTGTCAACAGTCACTACCTCCTTGAGGAGATTGGCGACCGATCATCATCGGCAAAGCGGCCACCGGCAGCCGGTCTCCCACAAGGTGAATATCGAAGTTCAGGGGCAATGCAAGCATGAAAATGGTCACTGCGATTATCAAGCCATTCAAGCTGGATGACGTGCGGGAGGCGCTGTCCGAAGTCGGCGTCCAGGGTATCACCGTTACCGAAGTCAAGGGTTTCGGCCGCCAGAAAGGCCATACCGAATTGTACCGTGGCGCCGAGTATGTCGTGGATTTTCTCCCCAAGGTCAAGATCGAGGTGGGGGTGAACGACGCCATGGTGGAGCAAGTCATCGAGATTATTTCCAAAGCGGCCAACACCGGCAAGATCGGCGACGGCAAGATCTTCGTGTTCGATATGGAACAGGCCATCCGCATCCGCACCGGCGAGAGCGGCCCTGATGCGCTGTAAATCCGATACTGTGCACCATTCAACGATATTAAGGAGCATTGAATAATGTTCTTAGTCGATAAAAAAATAGCGGGCCTGTTGCTCGCCGGGCTGGCGGCGCCTTCTTTGGCCCTGGCCCAACAAAACCCGAGTCCGGTGTTGAATTCCGGCGATACCGCCTGGATGTTGACCTCCACGGCGCTGGTATTGTTTATGACCATTCCCGGCCTGGCCCTGTTCTATGCCGGCATGGTGCGCGCCAAGAACGTGCTGTCGGTGATGATGCAGTGCTTCGCCATCACCTCGCTGGTGACCATTCTCTGGACGCTTTACGGCTACAGCCTGGCCTTCGATACCACCGGCATGCAGAACGGCGTCATCAATCTTTATTCTTTCATCGGCAGTCTTGCCAAGGCCTTCCTGAGCGGAATCAAGGTGGACAGCCCATGGCAACCGGTAGCCACGCTGCCCAACGCCATCCCCGAAACGGTGTTCATGACCTATCAGATGACCTTCGCCATCATCACGCCGGCGCTGATCATCGGTGCGTTCGCCGAACGGATGAAATTCTCCGCGCTGCTGTGGTTCATGGGTCTGTGGCTTACCCTGGTCTATCTGCCGATCGCCCACATGGTGTGGGGTGGCGCCGGTTCCTTCCTGGGCGGCAGAGGCGTGCTGGATTTCGCCGGCGGCACCGTGGTGCATATCAACGCCGGTATCGCCGGTCTGGTGGCCTGTCTGGTGATCGGCAAGCGCAAGGGTTACCCCCATGTCAGCATGGCGCCGCATAATCTGACCTACACCATCACCGGCGCCTGTATTCTTTGGGTCGGCTGGTTCGGCTTCAACGCGGGCAGCGCGGTGGCGGCGAACGGCACCGCCGGCATGGCGATGGCGGTGACCCAGATCGCCACGGCGGCGGCGGCGCTGGCCTGGATGTTTGCCGAGTGGCTGGCCCATGGCAAACCCAGCGTACTGGGCATCGCCTCCGGCGCCGTGGCCGGCCTGGTCGCCATTACCCCGGCCTCCGGCTTTGTCGGTCCGATGGGCGCCATCGTCATCGGCGTGGTGGCGGGGATACTGTGCTTTCTGGCCGCCACCAAGCTGAAACGAGCGCTGGGTTACGACGATTCCCTGGATGCATTCGGCGTGCATGGAGTGGGCGGCACCGTCGGCGCCCTGCTCACCGGTATTTTCGCCGACGCCGCCCTGGGCGGCGTCGGTTATGCCGAAGGCATCACCATGGGCCAGCAGTTGTGGCTGCAGTTGCAGGGCGTACTGACCACGGTCATCTACGGCGGTATCGTCAGTTTCATCATCCTCAAAGTGGTGGACGCCGTCATCGGACTGCGGGTCAGCGACGAGCAGGAGAGCCAGGGTCTGGATATCACCCAGCACGAGGAACGTGGCTACAGCTTCGAAGGTCTGTAAACGGCATGCTCTCTTCGTGGTCTCAGGTATTCGCGGCCAGGCGGGATTTCAGTTATAGTGCATGCAATTCCTTACCTATTGCGAATATCTGAGCCAAGGGGATGCTTATGAAGCTCATCACCGCCATTATCAAACCCTTCAAACTGGACGATGTCCGGGAAGCCCTGTCCGCCATCGGCGTTCAGGGCATCACGGTTACCGAAGCCAAGGGTTTCGGCCGCCAGCGGGGCCATACCGAACTGTATCGGGGCGCCGAATATGTGGTGGATTTTCTGCCCAAGGTAAAGCTCGAGATCGCCGTGGACGATGCCATTGTAGACAAGGTCATCGAGGCGGTTTGCGGCGCCGCCAAAACCGGCAAGATCGGCGATGGCAAAATCTTCGTCTACAATCTCGAGCATGCGATCCGCATCCGCACCGGAGAAACCGACGTCGACGCGCTCTAAGAGGCTGTATAAGAACTAAGCCTATGACAATATTGATTAATTTTTCAGCAATGCGTCCCCTCCCCCCTTGGGGGGGGGAGGGACAGGGTGGGGGGGTAAGGCGCCAGATTCCATCGCAACCCCCCACCCCAACCCTCCCCCACAAGGGGGGAGGGAGTTTTCATACAGGCTCTAAGTTTCGCCAATCATCCAGCCAAAACACTAAACAGGCGCTGCAAGCGCCTGTTATTATTAGCGGGGCGTTCCCTCACTCCGCCAGTGGTAGTGGTAGGCCGGATGCAGGCCGAAGGCCATGCGACACAGACTATAGACTGCAATCATCTCTATCGTTGGAGTCTTGCTAATGATCGATCCCAAAATTATCGACGATTTATCCAAGCGTCTGACGGACATGGTGCCTTCCGGCGTCCGGCAGTTGCAGGCGGATCTGGAAAAGAATTTTCATGCGCTGCTGCAGGCGGCCTTCGCCAAAATGGATCTGGTGACCCGGCAGGAATTCGATGTCCAGCAGGGGGTGCTGGCCCGTACCCGCACCAGGCTGGAGGCGCTGGAAAAACAGGTGGCCGAACTGGAAGCCGGATTGTCCGGCAAACCGGCTCGGTCGGATGCCGGCGAGTAGCGCAACCGGCCGGTCGACGCCGCACACCGGTGACGGCGATAACGGATAAGGCTGGTTATGTCGCTCGCCATCGTTTTCAGTCGCGCCGAAGTCGGCATCGATGCGCCGCTGGTCAGCGTCGAGGTCCATCTTTCCAATGGTCTGCCCAATCTGTCCATCGTCGGCCTGCCCGAGGCGGCGGTCAAAGAGAGCAAGGACCGGGTGCGCGGCGCCATTCTTAACAGCCGGTTCGAATTTCCCATCCGCCGCATCACCATCAACCTGGCGCCGGCGGATCTGCCCAAGGAAGGGGGGCGCTTCGATCTGCCCATCGCCCTGGGCATTCTGGCCGCCTCCGGCCAGATACCCAGGGAACCCCTGGGACAGTATGAATTGCTGGGCGAACTGGCCTTAGGGGGCGAGTTACGCGGGGTCAGGGGGGTATTGCCCGCCGCCCTCGCCTGTCGCGCCGCCGGCCGCACCCTGCTGGTTCCCAGCTATAACGCCGCTGAGGCCACACTGGTCAGCGGTCTTACGGTTCTGGCTCCGACGCACCTGCTCGAGATTTGCGCGCAACTGCGTAACGGCGCCGCGCTCCAGCCTTATGTCAGCCCGCCACGGCGGCAAGAATGGCCGGTGGATCGGGACTTGGCCGACGTCCGCGGCCAGCATCACGCCAAGCGCGCCCTGGAAATCGCCGCCGCCGGCGGCCACAACCTGTTGCTGATCGGCCCGCCGGGCACCGGCAAGACCATGCTGGCCAGCCGCCTGCCGGGTATTCTGCCGCCGATGACCGAGGCGGAGGCGATTGAAACGGCGGCTATCGCCTCGGTCAGTCAACAGGGCATCGACCTGTCGCAGTGGGGCATGCGGCCCTTCCGGGCGCCGCACCATACGGCTTCCGGCGTGGCGCTGGTAGGCGGCGGCAGCCATCCCCGGCCGGGAGAGATATCCCTGGCGCATAACGGCGTGCTGTTTCTGGACGAGCTGCCGGAGTTCGACCGGCGGGTGCTGGAAGTCTTGCGGCAACCGCTCGAATCCGGCCATATCACCATCTCCCGGGCCGCCCGTCAGGCCGATTTTCCCGCCCGTTTTCAACTGGTGGCGGCGATGAATCCCTGTCCCTGCGGTTACCTGGGTGATCCCGAGCGCCACTGCAACTGCACCTCCGAACAGGTGCGCCGGTATCGGGCCAGGGTATCCGGTCCCTTGCTGGATCGCATCGATCTGCATATCGAAGTGCCCCGTCTGCCGCATGCCTTATTGCGCGGCGCCACCCAGGAAGAGACCAGCGCCACCGTACGGGAACGCATCAAAGCGGCCCGTGAACTGCAACTGCAGCGGACCGGCAAAGCCAATGCCGCGCTGGGCAGTCGCGAGATCGAACGGTATTGCCAGTTGCGCGATGCCGACCATCGGCTGTTGGAGCACGCGATGGAGCGCCTGGGGCTGTCGCCGCGCGCCTATCATCGGATTCTCAAGGTGGCGCGAACCACTGCCGATCTGGCGGGCAGCGCCGGGATTCAGACGATGCATCTGTCCGAGGCGATCAGCTACCGCGCCCTGGACCGAGGCATGGGAAAATAAACCAATTTCTGTTTGAATCGGTATAATGGCCAGCTTTATTTACCCTGGTGCGGCAGGGTTACGGCCGCTTGCCGCCGGTTATTGCCGCTACGTCTTAATCCACCCCATCGATAGCGATAGACCAAGAATTTAGTCATGCAATCCCTCCGCGTGTTGGCGCCCGCCGACCTTCTCGTCACCGTTCGCGGCCTGAGCTTCAGCCGTGGCGAGCGGGTGATTTTCGAGCAGGTGGATATCGATATCCGCCGCGGCAAGATCACCGCCATCA
Source organism: uncultured Pseudomonadota bacterium (assembly GCA_903844665.1). Taxonomy (GTDB): domain Bacteria; phylum Pseudomonadota; class Gammaproteobacteria; order Competibacterales; family Competibacteraceae; genus CAIMUS01. Next base: position 9,228 of record CAIMUS010000093.1, on the reverse strand, counting down.
TGGGACCCAGCGGCACCGGTAAAACAACGCTGCTGAATCTCATCGGTGGGCTGCTGCAACCCGCCGCCGGCTCGATCGAAGTCGACGGCGAGCGGGTGGATGAACTCGGTTTGACGGAGATCTACCGGTTGCGCAAGCGCATGGGCATGCTGTTTCAAAGCAGCGCTTTGTTCACCGATCTGAGCGTGTTCGAAAATGTCGCCTTCCCGCTGCGCGAGCATACCGCGCTGCCGGAGAGCATCATTCATACCCTGGTGCTGATGAAACTGGAGGCCGTCGGCCTGCGCGGCGCCAGGGATTTGTTCCCCAGCGAACTGTCGGGCGGGATGGCGCGGCGCGTGGCTCTGGCGCGGGCGATTGCCCTGGACCCGATGATGATCATGTACGACGAGCCGTTCGCCGGGCAGGACCCCATCTCCATGGGCGTCCTGGTCAAATTGATTCGCACCCTGAACGATGCCTTGGGTCTGACCAGCATCGTCGTTTCCCACGATATCAAAGAGACCGCCTCGATTGCCGACTATATCTATTTGATCTCCAACGGCCGGGTGGTGGAACAGGGGACACCGGCGGCGCTGGATCGCTCGACCTCGCCGTGGGTGGAACAATTCGTTCATGGTCTGCCGGATGGACCCGTGCCTTTCCACTATCCAGCGCCACCCTACGAGGCGGAACTGTTGACAGGTTCCGCCTTATGACCGGCTGGCTACAGAGATTGGGGCGCTATACCCTGGAGTTGCTGGCCCGCCTGGGTCGGGAGGGCCTGTTCCTGCTGCGACTGTTGCAGGCGCAAGTGTTTCTATTCAGCCGGCCGGGACTCGTGCCGCCGCAGATTCATTTCCTGGGCGTCCAATCCCTGCCCATCATCGCGGTCTCCGGTTTCTTCGTAGGCATGGTGCTGGGCTTGCAGGGCTATGTCAACCTGGTCAGGTTCGGCGCCGCGTCCTCACTGGGCGCCTTGGTAGCCTTGTCCCTGGTGCGGGAACTGGGGCCGGTCATGGCGGCGCTACTGTACGCCGGGCGGGCCGGGTCGGCGCTGACGGCCGAAATCGGTCTGATGAAAACCACCGAGCAACTCGCCGGGATGGAAATGATGGCGGTGGATCCGTTCAAACGGGTGCTGGCGCCCCGGTTCATGGCCGGTTGTATCGCCATGCCGCTGCTGGCGGGTATCTTCACCGCGGTCGGCATCCTGGGCGGTTACTTTGTGGCGGTGGAGCAACTGGGCACCGACAGCGGTGCTTTCTGGTCGCAAATGCAGGCGGCGGTGGAGTTTCGGGAAGATGTCGTCAACGGCGTGGTGATCAAAAGCATTGTTTTCAGTATCGTGGCCAACTGGATTGCGCTGTTCGAGGGTTACGACACGGAACCGACGGCGGAAGGCGTCGGTCGCGCCACCACCCGTACCGTGGTCAATACCTCGCTGGCGGTGCTGGCATTGGATTTCGTACTGACGGCTTTTTTGTTTGGAGCGAAGTGAGATGCGAACAAGCAAGACACTGGAGCTTGCCGTGGGAGTATTCGTGGCCTTGGGGCTGGCGGCGTTTCTGATGCTGGCCCTGAAGGTCAGCGACATTACGCAACTGCGCGATGAGCAGGGCTATGCCATCACTGCGAATTTTCAAAACATCGGCGGTCTAAAAGTGAGCGCGCCGGTCACTCTGGCGGGGGTGCGTATCGGCCGGGTGACTGGCATCGGCATCGATCAACAAAGCTACGAAGCGGTGGTGCAACTCACGATCGCTCCGCACTACGATCGCCTGCCCCTGGACACCAGCGCCAGCGTTTTGACGGCCGGCCTGTTGGGGGAACAGTATGTCGGCCTGGAACCCGGCGGCTCCGATGAGTATTTGCATAACGGCGGCAAGATTACTCTGACCCAATCCGCACTGGTGGTGGAGCAACTCGTCGGCCGATTCCTGACCAGTAAAGCCGGCTCGGATGATAAATCCAAAGGGAACGATAAACCCAAGTAGTCGCTCGCCTGTAGTGTCACACCCATTGCCGCCAGAGCTTATTTTGTAGAGGAGTCTATCCGTTATGCCCAAGATGATTGCCTTGCTGCTTGCGCTATTCTTAGGTCTGGGCGAAGCCGGCCTTGCCGCCGCCCAATCCTCGCCGCAGACCGTGGTGGAGAATACCGCCCAGCAGATGCAACAGGCGCTGCGCGCCAACCGCCAGATGCTTCAGGCCGATCCCGGCAAGATTTACGGCTTGGTCCATCAGATCGTGCTGCCTCATTTCGATTTCGAAGTGATGTCGCAGTGGGTGCTCGGCAAGTACTGGCGGCAGGCCACGCCCGAACAACGGAATCAGTTTACCGGCGAATTCCGTACCCTGCTGGTGCGCAGTTATGCCGGCGCATTACTGGAGTACGCGGATGACAGGATCACCTATCCTCCGGCCCCCGCGCCGGCGGCGGACGCCCAGGAAGCCACGGTGCGTTCCACGGTTCAGGTGAAATCAGGCGATCCAATCAACATCGATTATCACCTGCGCTTCCGTAATGGCGACTGGAAGGTCTACGACGTGGCGGTCAGCGGCGTCAGCCTGGTCATCAATTACCGCAGCACCTTCGCCAATCAAATCCGCGACGGCGGCATGGATGCGGTCATCCGCGATCTGCGCGAGCGCAACGCTAAGAGCACGACCTGATGGCTGTCACGCTGGAACAACGTGGCGACGGCTGCTTTGCGCTGCAGGGCGAACTGAATCTGTCTACAGTAGGTACTTTGTTGAAAGAGAGCAGGCGGCTGTTTCAGCACCAGCCGCCCGCCTGGATCGATCTGGCCGGGGTGAGTCACTGTGACAGCGCCGGGGTGGCCTTACTGGTGGAATGGTTGCGCCAGGCCAGAACCGATGGCCGGGACTTGAAGTTTGCCAATTCCACTCCGCAGATGCTGGAAATTGTCAAGGTTACCAATCTCGATATGCTGCTGCCGCTGGCCTGAGATTCCTGGCGGCGGGTACACCCAATACCAAGAACCACCATGAACGGATCATTCGACGTTTTCCTCAGCTATAACAGCAAAGATAAACCGACTGTGCGGCAACTGGCCCGGGCGTTACAGGCGCGTGGTCTCCGGGTGTGGCTGGATGAAGAGCAACTCGTGCCGGGGCGGCCCTGGCAGGAGGCGCTTGAAGCGGTCATCCAAACGATACGCACGGCCGCCGTGCTGGTCGGCAAAGACGGTCTCGGTCCCTGGGAAATCCCGGAGATGCGTGCTTATCTATCGGAGTTCGTGAATCGGCAACTGCCGGTGATTCCGGTTTTGCTACCTGATGCTGATGCGCCCATCAGACCGGAACTGCCGCTGTTTCTCCGTGCCTTCACCTGGGTCGATCTGCGCGGCGGCTTGACCGAGGACGGTCTGAATCGCCTGGAATGGGGTATTACCGGCGTCAAACCGGGTGAACGGGCCGGGTTGCTCCATCAGAATGAACCGGCGCAATCTGACCCGGCAAATCCCGGAGAGAAGCCTCTATTATCATGGTGGCAGAGACTCCAGAATGTTTGGTATCCGGAAAAGGATGAAGGAAAATTAGCTTATCATTGGGTGACGCTTGTTTCGTGTATTAGCGGCATTATAGCTTTATTGCTTGCTGCTATATTTGGACTTCATGTTGGCCCTCGTGAGGTTCCACTGTTGGACAAGATCGCCTCGTGCTTTCCCAGCGGAAACAACTTGGCCAGTGGGGTATCCGCCAGTTGGCAAGAGGAGTGCCTGCGCCTTGTTCCGGAGGCCATTCGTCTTTGCGATGCTGCAGCCGGTGACCCTGACGATCCTTACCTAAAAAAACAAACAGCGGTCCAACAACCTATTGACACGCGCATGGAAATTGCGTGCCACTTTGTGTTGGAGTACACCCCCAGCAATCTACGAATTAGGCATCAATTTGCCCGCATTCTTGATTACTCTGACCGCCATGCGGAGGCTTTGGAGCAATTTAAGATGGCTGCCGACGGCGGTTATCCAGCTGCTGCGGCCGACGTGGCTAGGCTTATGGTAGCAAGTGATAAGATCGGCGAAGAGGCGCTCACTTATGCGAGCCTTGCAGCTAAAGCAAACTCCTGCAAAGGCATGTTCTGGTTAGGTATGATCGAAAAGGGGGCGAACCGTTACGACGAGGGTGAGAGGTGGATAGAGAAAGCAGCATCTTGCGGTTACAAGAAAGCAAAAAATTACCATTGAATACAGTAACTTATTTTATAGCCATCAAAATTTTAAGGTATCGCGAAAAGATGTGTCTTGACGCTGCCACTAGGTTAGACAGCTTACAATAGTGGATAGGCATGCTGGATATAGCCTTCTAGTCTGCGCGCGTGTGCTTAACCGGTCTCAGCCGCAAATGCGCGCAAAAGCTTCTGGTATTCACCTTCAGTCTTCTGGCATTTATTTCCAATACGTTTCTTCTCAGTTTCAAGTTGCCCGATCTTATTTCGCAGTCGTGCAATTTCCTTTTGAGATTCTGGGTTATCTCTGGCATTCACCCTCTCTACAGCTTGAGTATAGGTAGAATCCACTTCGATAAGAGTATTAATTCTTTGATTACGCCACATCTGATTCTTTTGAACAATATCAAGTTCGTGCTGCAACTGTCTTATCTGTTCCTCACTTTTGTCGGTTCTCTCTTGCATAGCTTTCATAGCTTTCTGAACATCTGCTAACCGCTGAGCGTCCTTTTCAGCCACTTGGGCAGACGTTTCGACCAACTGTTCAAGGCGCCGGTTATCATTATGCATATCTGCTATGATATCAGCTTGAATACGTGACATGTCACCGGCGAACCGCTCTTCTTTACTCTTCAAGTATGCTATTAACCCGCCACCGACTCCACCAACTATGCCACCACCCGTTGCCCCGACTACGATCCCCCTTCCGCCACCGAGTGCAAAGCCCAAAGCGCCACCTAGCACCGCACCACTTACTGCACCAATTGCAGTGCCCATTGTTATTCGGTTAAACATGACATTATCTTGGCACTCTAAACGCTGCTCAGGATCTGAATCGTTACAGTCCACCATTGTTTGATGAGCGCAACTTTGAATTGCTAACATAGCAGAAATTAGAGCAACCAAAAGAATCCAAGTAGAACACTCTCTCATTTCCAAATATCTTTAGCTATGTCTAAAATGAGTTAACTCACAATTAATACTTTATCTTTATTAGAGGTCATTAAGGCGCCTTACTAGCTGAGTTATGTCTTCTTCATCCGAGTGCTTGAATTATTTTTGCCAGTGCTTAAATTGCCTTTGTGAGTGCTTGAATTGTCCTTGCAAATAAAATCAGAAATAACATAGGTAAGTCTGACCGTAACAGGTTGCCCGCGTATAGTAAAAGGAGCCTTCATTGGCTCGCTACATCGTTTCGCCGACCCCTGGTAAATAGCGCTCTGCTTTTCACGCCCGCAAAATTCCATCGCGGCTGCTGAAACTTCCTCAAACGAAACTACATCATATACATACCAAAAAACAACCTCCTCAGGACTTCTACTTAAGATTGACACATTAGCAACTCCAATATCTCCGGGTATTTTAAACTTGTCAAGCAAATCTGTTTCTAAAATTGTCTTATCAATTGTTGTTGAATTTTTAAGGATTGGTGATAAAATCCCACCTACAAGTTTTCTTGATATGTCATTGGCCTTTATATCCGACGTTATGTTGGTATTTGCATAAGGATCACAATATTGCAATTTTTGCGTCGACAAAGCACCGTAACTATTTTTGTCGAGTCCAAAGTACGGAGGAGGTGGCGTAACGCAAGCAGATAATAAGATCAATAGAAAAACTGGCATGATTTTTTTCAACATTATATTGTCTCCTTAATCGAAGTATCTATAAAAGACTATTAACCAGTAGAACACAGGGGTCAAGTCTTGTCTTTTGCCATCCCCTGTACGTGCTGCTGCTTCCATGCAGATCCATCCATCCGCCTACGGATGTGACAAAACTGGTTATCTTTGTAACATAAAGATAGCCGCCATAACAACCAAGTATTTCAGTCATAAAATCTGCCTTACTGTAAATTTTCCAGTGATGGAGACAAGTTGATACACTATTTTGTGTAGTAAGAGCAAAGATAACACTACATGTAGTGTTCACATGTTCTCATCACTGGAAAATTTACACGACCAAATCTGCCGCTATCGGGATGGTGGGTCTCATCCTGCTGCGCTGGTTACCGCAGGTGTAGCCAGGTAGTTGCATGTCGGGCACAGGACGTGCCCGACATGCAACGTCACGAACCGGGAAACCGTCGGGCAACGCTGCGCTTTTGCCCGACCTACCAAACTGGCAAACCGTCGGGCAACGCTGCGCTTTTGCCCGACCTACGACTATCCTACGCTGTTAGGAGGCGTAAATAAATAACTGGCCGTTTTGTCTATCCCTGCTGCTGAGAGTTAGCGGTCAGTTATTTATTTACGCTGCCTTACGCCATCCGCTGTTAAACTGCTCGGCAATGTGACGCCTTTCGCAGCCACAGCGAGGCAAGATGATGGAACTTGAGAACTACTTCGACTTTCTGGCGCCCGACGACATCCGTATCAAAGGGACGCGGATCGGTATTGAAACTATCCTGTACGATTACCTGCATCGAGGCCAGTCCCCCGAAGACATTGCGGTGCGCTATCCTTCGGTGACCCTGGAACAGGTGTACGCTACCATTACCTATTATCTCCATCATCGAGAGACGGTGAACGCCTACCTGGAAGACTGGCTGGCGCATGGCCGGCGGATGCAGGAAGCACAACAACAAAACCCGCCGCCCGTAGTCATCAAATTGCGCACGTTGGCGGCGTAACGTCAACAAGCCGTGGCCGAATCATTTGTGTAACCATTAAATCGATACCAAGAATCACCATGAACGGATCATTCGACGTTTTCCTCAGCCATAACAGCAAAGACAAACCGACCGTGCGGCAACTGGCCCAGGCGTTACAGGCGCGCGGTCTCCGGCGTACCCTCAAATACCTTCACCGGCATCCAAGAGAATTTGTTGATAGAGGTCGGGCGCGATACGAAAATCGTAGTGCAGCAAGGCGTCGAGGCTCGGTTGCACCGCTGGTAGGAGATAGTGTCGCTTGGCAGCCAGTAAAATACCCAGTGTGCCGATGACAGGTAAGTGCAGCGCCTGGGCCAGTCTTCGTGCCGGACGGTCGTCCAGGATCACTCGTTGAGCCTCTATTTCAAGCGCCAAGTTGATGGCCTCGCTCTCCCCGGCGCCAAGAGCGGCGCCCAGAATCAGTGGCCCGATAGCTTGCGTCAAACCGTGTTGCTCGACCCAGACGGGTAACGTTACCGTGGGAGCGACCTCACGGGCCACGGCGGGTGGAACCAGGATTTTCCCAAAAAGCCGCTCCAACAGATGGAGATAACCAATTTGCTCCAGTGCAATCAAGGGACTCGCATTGGAGACAACCGCCGCCGTTGTCATAACATCTCTGCCTGCATCCGTTCAGCCGCCCATTCATCTTCGGTCAAGTCAAAAAAGGCGATGCCCAGACGCGAGGCGTGACGTACAAACTCCCAGCGTGGCATGTCCAGCAGTTGTGCCGCTTTACCACTGGAAATCGTACCGCGCCGATACAGTTCCAGCACGATGAACTCGCGAGCAGCCTGTTGGATAGGTTGATTTAATCCTTGTAGCAGAGTTACCAAATCTTCTTCCAGAGCGATACTAATGGTTTTCATCGAAGTCATTTCCTCTATCGATTGCAGTTTAGACTCTATCTTACGAAAGCGTAACCGCTGCGGGAACATGCATTAAAAATCGAGTTTGGCCCTATTTTCGCTACGCAAGCTCCGCTCCATCCGGGCTACACTGGCTACCGTCCCCGCCAGCTACTCGCTGGGGCAACCCCGGCTGACCTGTTCGGCGCGGGCGCCACATGATTGTCTTTCGCCACGGCGATCCCCGACTGGCTGTTCAAGCGAGGTATCTGTATATAGTTCAGCTAATTGAGAACCGGACTTACGCAGTGATATCCCTGGGAGCGCCGCACCCCAGTGCGGCCCTCACTACCAATGCCGCACTGGGGTGCGGCGCTCCCAAGGCGCCAGTGGCAACGAATGTCTGGATAACGATTAGCGAGACTATAACCATTGAACCGATACCAGGAACCACCATGAACGGATTATTCGACGTTTTCCTCAGCCATAACAGCAAAGACAAACCGACCGTGCGGCAACTGGCCCAGGCGCTACAGGCGCGCGGTCTCAAGGTGTGGCTGGATGAAGAGCAACTCGTGCCGGGGCGGCCCTGGCAGGAGGCGCTTGAAGCGGTCATCCAAACGATATGCACGGCCGCCGTGCTGGTCGGCAAAGACGGCCTCGGTCCCTGGGAAATCCCGGAAATGCGCGCCTGTCTGTCGGAGTTCGTGAATCGGCAACTGCCGGTGATTCCGGTTTTGCTGCCTGATGCGCCCGTCAAACCGGAACTGCCGCTGTTTCTCCGCGCCTTCACCTGGGTCGATCTGCGCGGCGGACTGACTGAAGACAGTCTGAATCGCCTGCAATGGGGGATCACCGGCGTCAAACCAGGGGAGAACAGGACCGGATCGTTACCGGAAACCGTACAATCTTCCGTGCGAGTCGCGGCGCCACTACCGGCGACCCGCTACTCCGGTAAGACCCGATTCGAGTTCTGTCGCCGGTTGGGTGATAACTGGCGTCATCTGGCGGATTATCTCGAAATCCCCAACGACGACCAGGCCCGCTTCGAGCACGGCGATGAAGCCCGTGCGATCTGGGTCTGGCTGGAGAACCGCACCCGACTTTCTGAACTGTCGCCGGCCTTGGCAGGGATTGGCCGTGAGGATCTGGTGGAAATCCTCCAGAGGAATTGATCACCATCGAGCACTGCTACGAACTGGAAAACGTCGGGCAACGCTGCGCTTTTGCCCGACCTACGAATACTACTCACTATGCAGATTCGACAGCTTCACACGACTGCCACATTTCGTTGGCGGAGGTTTATGAGCGAATCGGGTTCGCCGGTGATGGATAGCCGCCTTGAGCAGTTCAGGCGCTGGCCCGACTTGGAGTTTCAGATTTCAGCCGTCTCGTCTGGAGGGACACGCACCGTAACCGTTCAGACCCCTCTCCCCGACCCTCCCCCACAAGGGGGGAGGGAGTTATTGCAAAACAGCTACTTAGCGTATCCCCCCTCCCCTTGTGGGAGGGGGTTAGGGGGAGGGGGGTGAACGCTTACCACGCACCATCAT
>CAIMUS010000092.1 GCA_903844665.1 uncultured Pseudomonadota bacterium | reverse complement strand
CGTCGCCCTTGCCTTCGGCGGCCCGTATGCCTGCTGCATAAGCCGCGCCGGCTGCTTCGACCTGTCCCGCTGCCGTCAGGGCTTGGCCCAGCAGCTTCCAGGCGGCTGAATAAGCGGGATCCTGCCGAACCGCCGCCCGCAGCTGATCGACAGCCCGCGTCGGCTCGCCGGCCTGCAACCAGGCATTGCCCAGCCCGAAACGCAGCAGCGCATTGTCCCGGCCTTTGGCCAGCAGCCTCTCAAGCTGTTCGATCCGGTTCATGGTCTTCCACCTTCTGCGCGATCAGCATGGCCTCGTTGCGAACCCCCTGGGCGGTATCGCCGAGCAGACTTTCCTCCCGATAGAACCGCACCCGGAGCGGCGCGAACAGGCGCAGCAGTTCGTTGTCGTCCAACAGGAAATCCGGATGGCGGGGACCCTTGTCATTCCCATCCTCCTCGCCGGTCCGGAGTTTCGTGAAGGTCTGATAGAACAACAGCCCTCCGGGGCGCAGCGCCGCTTGCAGGGCCGGACAGTCGGTGCCGATCAGCAGCAGCGGGCCCGTTAGCGGTAGTGGAAATCTGTGCAAATCTGGCGGAGCGTTTTTTCGGCCCCGAAGAATGTTTTGGCACCTCGATGAAACGTGTCCCCGTAGCCGGGTCAAGGGCAGGCCACGACCTGCATTCCAGCGCATTCGACAGAAAATCGGCCGCCGACACGGTTGCCAGACCATGAAACAGTCATGCATACTCGTGAACGTGCCATTGGATTTCCGATCCTTCAATTCGCGCCCCAGCGATAGCGCAACTCTTGCCCTGATACTCCGTGAATACACCACCCCATCCCCCGATCACTGCCCAGCCGGCCACCGACGACGCAGACCTCACTGGCCGCATCCTGCGCGGCCGCGTGCTCAAGACCTGGTTGGATCACTGCGACTTGGACCTGATTGACCCGGAGACAGGGCAGGAATACAAGCGCAGAGGTCGGCTTTATCAGCAGGAAAGCCTGGCATGGAAGGATACTGCCCTGCTGCGGGACTTGCCGGCCTACCAACCCTCGACCCCGGGGCATCCGGTCGAACTGGCCGCCGTCTATGTTCGCCACCTGCGCGAGGTAGGGCATGAACGCCTGTGGTTCGTGCATGAACGCTGGGGCAGGGATAACCCCTGGGCCGCCATCAAGCTGAAAGAAGGCGACCTGGTCTATGGCACTGTCACCCATGAGGTGACTTCCCATAGGAGCGGCGAGGTGGCCGGTTACCTCGTGCAGTTGGACGACGGGCCGATGCTCACCCTGGATGGAGAACCCGATGAGTCCGGGAGACGACAACCCGACATCGAGGTCTTCATCCCGGCGGCTGAGCTACCGTGGGCAGATGGCCATTTAGCTACCCAGCCGACCACCCCGGATAAAAAACGCATGGCCCTGGTCAAGGGCGACCGAGTGCAAGCCATGCTGCTGGACATACGCCTGCCGCCCCAGAACCCCAACGCCAGCATTACTCGCTTGATCAACTACCGCGACGCCCACAGCCAAGTCAGGCAGTCACAGTGGGAAACGGGGGCGCGCTTACGCTTTCGCCTGCTCTTTGGCAACCGCGTGGACGACGGGGTAGATACGATGCCCGAGCAACCTTTTCTGAATGGCGTCCGTCTGCTGCTGGTGGATGACGACGAACGTGCTTTGCAAGCCTTCGCCGAGCTTTACCGCCTCAACGGCGCCCACGTCGAAACCGTGGCGGTCGAGCGAGACCGCTTCGGCGTCGCCTGCGGGACCGTTGTCCGAAAGCTCAGCGAGGCCGACTTCGATCTGGTCATGGTGGATAACAACCTGCCCGGACAGGGGTTGGGCGAGCGGCTCATCGATATCGTCACGATGAAGATGCAGGCATCGGAGAATACGCCACCGCGTTTCCTGTTGCTGACCGCCAACCCGCTGGACGCCCGTATCCCACCAGCCAGGCGGCGGGTGTTGCAGAGTAAAGGGGTGGTGGGATTCCTACATCGGCCCCTACCCCATGACAGTCTGCAAAAACTGCTGGCGGGTGAAATCCTTTGGGAGGAAGACGGCGAGTGCCCTCGGGGCCAGTCTGCCGTTTCCCCAAACCAGGCGCCGACAGCCAGCCATTCACCCGCTGCCCTGCTGGCGGATGTCGCACGTCTGCCGGAAGTGCGTTTCGCCATGCTGCTGCGCATCGATCCGGACCTCGCGGCGAGCGATTGCCTGACCGCCGGGCAGGCGCCGTTCGACCGTACCGACCTGAAACACGTAATGGCTGGGACAGAACTGCACCTGCTGGCGGAAGGACGAACCAGTCAACTCCTGCTGCGCCCGAACGAAGGCGGCAATGCCGACCTGCGTGCGATGCCGGCAGAACCGGCGCGCTGGGTGGCCTTCGAGGTGAATGGCGAGCGCTGGATACTGGGCGTGGGCCATCTAAAGAACTGGGACCCATCGCCATACTGGCCCTGGTGGCAACAGGCTCTGGCCGCCCGGCTGGAAGGACAGAGCTGGCTCGCATGGGCGCACCAATCCAGCAGTTTTGTGGAACTGGGCATGGCCCACCAGGGCCTGTGCCACGAGATATTCAACCTGCGCAACGAAATGGAAGCCCTGCTGCAAACGGGCGAAGCTTGGTTGAAGAAGCCGGGCAATGATCCCGCCTTTTTGCCGCCACTGATCGGCAAATTGCGCCGGGCCCACCAGGACACGCTGAATCTGGCCGAACATCTGCTGGAAGGCCTTTCGCATCGGCAAAATCATGTCTTTCTGCCTGCCGCGATGGCCACCGTGCGCAGCATCGTCAGCGCCGAATGCGAAGCCAAGAATCTCTGGCTGGACATCGCACCGGCGCCGCCCATCGCGCTGCAGGTGCCTTCGGCTGCCTTGGTGCTGCCCGTGGTAAACCTGGCGCTCTCTTCAGTCAAGCATCATTACCGCCAGGAAAACCGGCACGTTTCCATCGTCACCGATGTCACCCGCCAGTCCGGTCAGGCCATCCTGTGCGTCGATGTGCGCGATAATGGCCCCGGCCTCAGCGTTCCCACCCGTGCCCGGCTCTGGCAACCGGGCCACCCGTTCGCCGCCGCCCAACACGCAAGCTACGACATCGGCCTTTGGCTCTCCCGCCGCTTGGCGGAAGAGGCCGGCGGTCGCCTGGAATGCGTCGAAGACTGGCGCTACCTGGGATCGCATTTCCGACTCAGCTTTCCTATCGATCTTTGAACGATGCCCACCGACGAGAAACCCCAGGCACTTCACCTCCTGCTGATAGACAACAACACAGCCTTCACCGAAGCAGCGCAGAGTTATGCGCTGATGCAAGGCTGGACAATCCAGATCGAGATCGACCCTGGGAACTGGCGTCCGGACCAATCCAAACCGAACATAGTGCTGCTAGACTACGGTCTGGGGGGAGGCAACCTTGATGCTTTGGGTATCTGGGCGAAGAAACTCAAGGAAACGGGATTGTTGGATGCGACTTGGCTGCTCTCGGGCGCGGCCAGTACAGAACGTGATGACTTCATCGAGCAGTGGGGCTTGCGTGGATTCTTGCGCAAACCCATAGACCTGAGCCACCTCCCTACTCTCATCAAGACTGAAACGCCTGCCGCGGCAGAAGCGGCTGCCGCGGCAAGCGCTGACAAAGCTCAGCAATCCGTTTCGGAAGAGCGATCCTTCCCACTGGACAAGCTCGCGAACGAACTCGCGCCGGCGATTGACATCATCGATATCGCCACTCTGGAAGTCAAATGGTCGAATCGCGCAGCCCGGGAACATCCTCTGACACCGCACGACCGTAAGATAATGCGCCTTCTGGAAGGGGAATTGCTGGAACGGGAATTATCTTCTGAGCCCGTTGGAACCCGACCCTCCACCGTAGCCCAGCGCCTGGACTGGGACGACCAGAAGAACGCCTTCCGTTACACCCGGCTCTATCCACTACTGAGCGAACGTTATTGGCTCACCCGGGATTGGCGCGGCGGCGAGACCATCCACGCTGCCGACCTGTTCGACCTCGAACAAATTCAAGGTTTGAAGGATCGCCTGAACGCTGTCGCCATGTATCTGGCCAAGCGCCACGGTATTACCCGGCTAAGGGTATACAAGTTGGCGGAACTCCCTTCGTGTCCCGAGTACGGAGAGGACAAACTGTCCCCTTTGGTCATGCCGCTGTTTCAGCGTGGCGGTGGCTTCAAACCAGATGTAGATATATGGTTATACACCGGTTTTCTCATGCGAGACAACTCCGAGACCAAAAAGGCGACGGCGTTGGATTACGTCTGCACGCCTGAGGTGGTCGAGCCCGGTGTCAGCGAGCGTGTTGGCTGTTCCACCATCGAATTCGGCAATGCAGGAACCCGTGCCCAATTCCCCGTCCGGGATCAGAACAAGCAGATGAAAGCCTTGCTGGTTTTCGACCGCCGCACCGACCACCTGGACTCGCTTGATCAAGACGACAAGGAGTTGGCTGAAGTGGCCCTGCGGGTGGCTGGGGTGTTCGACGGCCCCTTGGGTGAAGATGAAGTGTCGGCTATGCGTGGCTTGCTGAAGGATCTGGGCGACTGTCTGCGCGGCTGGTTGAAGGATGACGAGCAGGAATGCGAGCGCCGTTGGGATATCCAGATTTCGAAGGTTCTAGGCCAAGCCTTGGTTGAACAGCAACGCGCGCGGGATGCCGATCCCTTCGACAACCTCTCCAGTGTGTGCGCCAGCCTGATGCAACAGTGGAAAGAGCCGGGCATTGCCGGACGGGTCTGGGGTCTGCCACTGGGCAGCGAACAATGTGTTCCCCCGCCGCGCCCTGATCCGCTGCGCAGTTGGTATCTCGCGCTGGATTTGGGGCAGGAGCGATGGCAAGCCGTCGCCGGTGCGGGTCCCATCTTTGACGCCTATCACCGGCACGGCAGCCCCCTGCCTATTCTCCCACCCCATGCCCAGGCTTTTGCTGCCCAGGTGTGGACACTCCAACCCATCCAGGATTTTCAGGCCTGGCGGAAGAAGGATAATGAGTCCCGTGGGGGCGAACCGCCGGATGCCTATCGGTTTCTGGGGATGCTACCAGATGCCATTGGCGCCTGGTTGGCAGTTCCAATGCAATTGGAGGGCAGTGTCCGGGCGCTAATGGTGGTGCATTCGTCCTACCGCTACCACTTTTCCAGCGTGCGCTGCAATCTGCTCACGGATGCCGCACGCCGCCTGTTGCCCCTACTGGCCGCAGCGGTGCGGGAAAGCCAGGTACGTGGCGCCTTTACCGCCGCTGTCATGCATGAAGTAAAGAACGATGCCGCTGCCGCGTTGTTGCATTGTGACTGGCTAGAGGAGCACTTGAACCGGCACCCCAGCTTGCTAGAAGGCACAGTCGCTGAGCGCTTGACTATGTTGCGCCACTATCTGGAGGGACTCTCCGAACTGGGGCGGGATTTTCTCGATGTGCTTCGCCCAAGTGGTGACGCGCCGGGGCGTTATCAGGATGATACTACCTATGAGCTAAGCCAATCGGCATCGGTACAACCGAAAGACTGGCTGGACAACCAATTGCGTGGCTGGCGGTGGATCTATGACGATACAGCAGTAGACGTTGATATCGGCATCGAAGATGGAACGATCACTCTGGCAGCCCCGGCTCTCTTGCGTCGAGTGGCGCGCGTCCTGTTGCAGAACGCCTTCCGCCACGGTGAGGGCAAAGTCAAAATTTCGCTCGGCATCGACAAAATGTGTAATTGTCTTGACTTGAGCATTACTAATTTGGCCTACGCGGCCGTGGCGTTAGGGTTGCAGGGGGGTGTAAGCAGCGCCACCGCACAAATTGGCCCAGCGCCCCAAGCCCGGGCGCGCGTCGGCCTAGCCAGTGCCGTCCGTTTGGCGCGAGCGGTTGGGGGACGCCTCGATGTGCGGAACGAGCCTTGTAAGCGCGCTGACGATGATGCCTGTGAGGATGATGCCATGCGCCAGGTCAGTGCGAAGTTGCTTTGGCCACTGGCTTCGCCCGCGCCTGTACGTTGAATAGCGCAAACCTGAAAAGAGGACTCTGATGAATATCTTGCTGCTGGACGATCAACGTGACCTGATGCGCGTCTACGCCGAGAAGCTCAAGGCAGGAGGGCATGTGGTGCTCATGGTTGCCGATATGACAACTGCCCAACTTCTCATGAACAGAGCTACTGCCAATAATAGGCCTTTTAACCTGATCGTCATCGACTTGCTGCTTAAACGATTCGAGACCGTTTTTCAGCAGGAACACCGTATCATCAGCCAAGCGATGGCTCAGGCGCGCTTGGGGAATATCCCTACCGGCCAAGCACTAGGGTTGTATCTCTGGCAATCGTTGCCAAGAACACCTTATTGCTACCTGAGTGCTCATCTCTCCTATTGGATGAGAGGGCTGGGCTCCCCACCTGAATTCGCAGGGGCCAGCGATACCGAATTGCCCCAACTCCGGTTGGAGAAAGACAAAGTCAAGCTCGCTGAATTGGAACAAACCTTGAAGAGCGTGGTTGCGCTTTGGCAACAAAAGAGATGGTAACATGAACCGTATTTGGCACTCTCTGGCTGCTTACCCAGTGCTGTTCGCCTTGGTGTTACTGGCGTTACTATTGCTGCTGGTCTGGCTACTTGCCTCCGGGTTTGGGCTTGAGTTTGTGAATAAGCCGGCCTTCCTGTCGGGGGTGGTAGCCTACTTGCTTTCAGTGGTGGGATTTGTTGCCCTCGGAAGAAGGGAGGGACATTGGCCAGCGCTGACCCAGGCAGGGATTTCTGCCGCTCTGGGGCTGGCTGTTGGAATCGCATTCTACACCTATGAAACCATGCAGCCCCCTCCCAGCAATAAAGCCATACAATTGCCTACCAAAATCGAATTGGATTGCACTGTGGTCAAGTCGGCTCCTATCAAAAACTCACCAAAGTCAAGCGTGCAGAGACTCACCTGCGAAGTTCGAACTGGCACCACAGCTACGGCTATTCCACCGGCTGCCACCACCGAGAAAAGCAGTCCATTCGAAGGTGTCAACGCCTTGTCTGCTGTGCTGGCCGTGACGCTGGCTGTTTTGACATTGGTTGCTCAAAAAGGGGCAAGCGAAGCGCGAGCTGAAGCAGAAAAAGCACAGCAACAGGTGCGTTCAGCGGCGACTATCTTTGGCCTTCAAGCAATATTTGGGCGCTTTGCCTTGGAGGCGCAACGGCTCAGGGAAGGTACCCTTGAAAACACTGAGCAAGTCACCGTACTTGAAACCCTTCTGCCCGACCACGCCCATCTTTATAGCCGCTGGGCTGAACTGCTCGGTTCACTATCCTCCTTCCTGACTGATGTGTTGCACGCCATCGAAGAAGGCCGGACGGGCGATTTGGATCAACAATGCGGGCGGCTACAGGTCTGTGCCAACGATCTCGATGCCGCGCACCGCGAGCTGGCCACCCCGGAGTCCGTCGCGCTGTTGCGAGAACAGTCGCACCGCTACATCACCCCCTTGCGCCACTTGTTGCGTCGTGCCACCGACTTGCTGGGAGACACCGATTCCGCAAGCTTGAGCGCTGAAAACAGTCGTGAGCTGCGTGCCACGTTGCGCCAGTTAGATTGCATTCTCAGGGTGTTGGACTGATTCAGGCAGGTTCCGGTCGAACTCGGCTTCGCCGCCAGGCCCTGCATTTCGGCTTGGCGACGAGGTTTTCAACATGCATGAAAGGCGGCTTCATAAAAGGGTCCAGGCTCGATTATTCCTCTTTGGGAGCCGTAGCTGTCGTGGGATGCTTCGCAGTCGGTCCCCGGTCGCGAGCGATGGGCAAGGCAGAGGGCGCAGTCGCAGAATGGTGAAAAAGCCGCGAGCACGACAATTCCATTATGCTGAGGCCGGTTGGACAGAGGCAAGCGGAAGCCTCTGACGTTTACTCGGCGCGTGTTCCTTCCAGCCGCGAGATGTCTTCGTTTCTCCGTCACAGAACAAATCGAGCTTGGCCCCTTTTTTTCCTCTCTCTTCAGCGTAGGCGGTTGGATTTCCTGTTCTTCTGGCCTACGCCGGATATGAGTATGGATAAGCGGAAAAATATAAGTAACCGTTCAGACCCCCCACCCCAACCCTCCCCCACAAGGGGGGAGGGAGTTTTTACAAAACACAGCAGCTTAACCTATTCCCCCTCCCCTTGAGGGAGGGGGTTAGGGGGAGGGGTGTGAACGTTTACAAATATAAAACACTTTTGTCTTGCAACAGTTTTGTCTTTCATGTATAAAATAAAACAAATTTGCTTTATGACAGTTTTGTCGTGCAAGACAGGAGTGACCAAGCCATGCCACCCAACCCCGACTGCCCCGAATTCTACACCGGCGCCCCGGTGGACTCTTCCGATCTGATGTTCCGCGAGGACTTCCTCGCCGAACTCTGGGAGGCCCTTCGCACCCGGCATGTTCTCCTCACCGCTCCACGCCGCACCGGTAAGACCAGCGTGATGGATCACCTGCGGGATTTCCCCGAGCACGGCTTCACGGTGATCTACCAGAACGTCCAGGACCTTACCCATCCCGCCGATTTCTTTCAGACCATCCTCGACACTCTGCAAGATCGGCATCCCGATTTCGTCAAGCGTCTGGCGAAAGGCTGGAAACTCCTCACCGATACTCTGGGCCGGGTAGCGGAGGTCGAAATCGGCGAGTTCAAGTTGCGGCTGCGGGAAACCGATCCCCATTGGAAAGACAACTGGCGGCAACACGGCGATCAGTTTCTCGACCAGATTCGAAGGCAGGCATCGCCTGTCCTCCTCATCGTGGATGAACTGCCGGACATGCTGTTCAATCTCAAGCGGGAGAACCCCGCGCTGCTGCGCGAGTTCCTGGCCTGGTTCCGCGCCCAACGCCAGAACCCGCACCCCAGCGAAGACCGCGCCCGCTGGCTCATCGGGGGTTCCGTCAATCTCTCCGGTACGCTGGATGCTATCGGCCTCGTCGATCTCATCAACGATCTCGAAGATCTATCGCTGCCCATTCTTACGGATGCCCAGGTCATCGGGTTCGTGCAACTGATGCTCGCTCGACGCGGCGTTGAATTCGATAACACGGTACCGGAATGTCTGTGCGCGCACCTCGGCCGGCCCATCCCGTTGTTCATGCAGATGGCCACCCAGGAACTCTATCGCTCCTGGAAAAAAGCGCCGCGCAAGCTCGCGTCCGCCGACGTTGACCAAGTGTTTGCCCAACTCGTCATCAGCACGGCCGCCAGGGACAAACTCCAGCATTACTATTCGCGCATCGCGAAATACTACGAGGAGCCGCGCCTTTCCGCCGCCCATGCGCTACTGGGCCAACTCAGCCTGAGTTCCGCCGGCCTGAGCCGCACCGCCCTGTCTCAGGAGTTCGAGCGGCATCTCGCTCAAGCCGGGCAAACCGTTCCCGCTTACGAGCGCAAGCGTCACTTCAACCAGCTTCTGCGCGACCTGGAAAACGATTTCTACGTCAGCGAAGTCGCGGACAGTCAGTACGACTTCGCCAGCGGCCTGCTCAAAGCCTGGTGGAAGAAATACTATGCCTGAAGCCACCTCTCACCTCGGCCTCTACCGGACCGGGCTGACCTCGGCGGCGCACCGGCGGCACATCACCGTGGCGCGCGCTCATCTCGTGCAGGACACGCTCGAAATCCTGCGCGGGTCGATGTCGCGCAATTCCAAGCATCATTTCCTGTTCATCGGCCCGCGCGGCATCGGCAAGACTCACCTGCTGTCGCTGATCGAGGACGAGATCGCGGCTGCATCCGACTTGGCCGCACACTACGTGGTCGCCCGTTTTCCCGAGGAATCCCACCGCACGCTCTCGTTCGCGGATTTCCTGCTCGGTCTGTGCGAAATCCTTGGCAATACGCTGCCGGACGAATCGCTCTGGCAGGATTTACATCGACGGCTCTGCACGGAGGGGGACGACGCCACCATCATCGATACCCTAGTGCCCGCCATCCGCCGCCAGAATCGCGAGCGCCGCCGCACCGTGCTGGTGATGCTCGAAAATCTCGGCGAAGTGTTCACCCGGCAGATCAAGAAGAAAACCGATATCGCCGCGCTGCGGAAGTTCTTCATGGATGACAACGGCTGCCTGCTGCTGGCCACGGCGCCGCTGCATTTCGACGCGATTACCAATGTGGCGGAACCGTTTTACGACTTCTTCGACGTGCAGATTCTCGAAGACCTGAGCGAGGCGGAAACGCTCGATCTCATCCGGCGCAATATGGAATGGGAGCAGCGCGACGATCTACTGCAAGACTTCGACTCGCTGCGACCCAAGTTGCTTGCCCTTTACCGCATGACGGGGGGGAATCCACGGCTCACCGTCATGCTCTACGAACTCATCGCCCATGATTCCGTCACGCAGATCCGGCAACAGTTTCAAATCCTGCTGGACCGCATCACCCCGTTCTATCAAAGCCGCCTCAACGATCTGCCGCCCCAGGAACGCGCGGTGCTCGAAACGATGGCCGTCATGCGAGACCAGGAGAAAACGCCCGCCGCCATCACCGCGCGGATGCGACTGAGCCAGCCCCAGACCTCGTCGCTGCTCAAGCGTCTCACCGAGGCCCGTTATCTGCGGGCGACGCCGCACCCCCAGGACAAGCGCTCCCGGCTTTACACCATCCGCGAGGGTTTTTTCGACATCTGGCTGGCCATGAACCTCTCCCGAGGGGCGCGCGAGCGGCTGCCGTTCCTACTCGACTTTTTCACGCTTTACTACCCCAGTATCGAGGAACGGGAAAAGAAACGCGCCGAGCTTCGCGACCGCTGGGGCGACGGCAACGCCGAACAGTCGCTCGACTACCTCAGCGAGGTGGGACCCGCCGAGGAAAAGGCCGCCGCCAAGCTGGATCTCGTCCGGCTTCATGCCGGCCACGGCACGGCGGACAGAGCCGTTCAGTACCTGCACGAAGCGTCTTCGCTGCCCCTCGACCCGCTCGGCGCCTGGATAGTCCGGCATGTAGACGACACTCCTTCGACCAACTACCTGAACGAGTTGCAGGACATGATCGACTGCTGGGCTCTCCAGCGGTCCGGCAATCTCGAAGCCTTCGCCGAGCGTTTCAGCGAGTTGGCCGATACCTTGAGCCTCAAGTCTTTCTCCGAAACCAAAATTTCCTTCCTGCGCGACCACCTGCACCATCTTACGGACGCCAGGGAGCGGATTGATACGCGGCTGAAGATTGCCAATCTCTTGCACGATCTGGCCCGCTGGCCGGATGCGGAGGAGGAACTCAAGCTGGCCCAGGATGAAGCCGAAGCACTGGATGATCCTGCCATCCTGGCCACCGCCCTCAACGACCTGGCCCAGTTGCTCCATTCCACCAACCGGCTGGCGGAGGCCGAGCCGCTGATGCGCCGGGCGCTGGCCATCGCCGAGCACAGCTTCGTTTCCGACCACCCCGAGGTCGCCATCGCCCTCAACAACCTGGCGTCGTTGCTCCATTCCACCAACCGGCGGGTGGAGGCCGAGCCGCTGATGCGCCGGGCGCTGGCCATCGCCGAGCATAGCTTCGGCCCAGACCATCCCAACGTCGCCATCCACCTCAACAATCTGGCGACGTTGCTCCAGGACACCAACCGGCGAGCGGAGGCCGAGCCGCTGCTGCGCCGGGCACTGGCCATCGATGAGCACAGCTTCGGCCCCGACCATCCCAAGGTCGCCATCCGCCTCAACAATCTGGCGACGTTGCTCCAGGACACCAACCGGCGAGCGGAGGCCGAGCCGCTGATGCACCGGGCACTGGCCATCGCCGAGCACAGCTTCGGCCCCGACCATCTCAACGTCGCTCGCTACCTCAACAACCTGGCGTTGTTGCTCCAGGCCACCAACCGGCGGGCGGAGGCCGAGCCGCTGCTGCGCCGGGCGCTGGCCATCGACGAGCACAGCTTCGGTCCCGACTACCCCGAGGTCGCCATCGATCTCAACAACCTAGCGCTGTTGCTCCGTGCCACCAACCGGCTGGCGGAGGCTGAGCCGCTGCTGCGCCGGGCGCTGGGTATTGTTCTCGATTTCACCCGCCGCACCGGGTACGAGCATCCGTATCTGGGCACAGCCATGGGGAACTACTCAAGTATCCTGAAGACGTTGGGTCGGGGTGAGGAGGAAATCGTGGCGGAACAGCAGAAACTGCTGGCGGAATACGAAGTCAAGCTGGCGTAATGAAGGGGTATGAACGCGCTTGGCTCAATATGGATTCCGGTCAGTTGTAAGAATGGCTGTTCGAAGCTACGCCTGCTTATCCCTGCCGCAAGCGCTTCAGGAACACCTTCATTTCCTTGGCCGCCTGCACGTCGCCCTTGCCTTCGGCGGCCCGTATGCCTGCTGCATAAGCCGCGCCGGCTGCTTCGACCTGTCCCGCTGCCGTCAGGGCTTGGCCCAGCAGCTT
>CAIMUS010000091.1 GCA_903844665.1 uncultured Pseudomonadota bacterium | reverse complement strand
GTAGGGGCGGTTCGCGAACCGCCCCTACATGCTGAACTGCGTAACTCCTAGTTCGAATAAAAATCCGAATAGAAATTCGTTATTCCAACCCGTGACGGGCCAGCGGTCAGGCAGCCGGCTCCGATTCCGGAATCATCTCGATGGCATGACAGGGACACTGCTCGAAGCAGACCGCACAGCCGGTACAGAGGCTGTAATCGTAGCGGTAGCGGTTGCCGGGACCCAGCTTGATGACTGCATTTTCCGGGCAGGCGCCGTAGCAACCGTCGCATTCATAGCAATTGCCGCACGACAGGCAGCGCTTGGCCTCGTAGACCGCCTCTTTCTGGCTGAGGCCCGCGACCACTTCTTTGAAGCCCATCTTGCGCTGGCCGATATCCAGATGGCTCTGCGGCCGCTGGGAGGCATCGATGTAATACCACACATGCAGCTTGTCGAAAGCCGCCAGCGGATGTTTCGGTGGCTTGACGTATTTGGCGCCCCGCAGATAGGCGTCGATATGGCGCGCGGCCTTTTTGCCATGACCCACCGCCACGGTCACGGTGCGCTCGCTCGGCACCATATCGCCGCCGGCGAAGATCCCATCGTGCCCGGTCATCATGTTGTCGTCCACGACGACGGTGCCGTCGTCTTTGAACTCGACGCCCGACACCTGCCGCAAAAAGGCGGCGTCGGTCTCCTGGCCCAGGGCCAGGATCAGGGAATCGGCCTCCAGGGTTTCCACCTCGCCGGTGGGGCGGGGCCGTCCCTTTTCGTCCAACTTCATGACTTCCACTGTGATGGTGCCTTCGCCCATTTCCTTGATGGTGCGGAGCCAGTGGATCTTGACGCCTTCCTCGAGCGCCTCTTCGGCCTCGAACTCATGGGCCGGCATCTGCGCGCGGGTGCGGCGGTAGATGACAAGCGCCTGCTCCGCGCCCAGGCGCTGGGCCACCCGGGCGGCGTCCATGGCGGTGTTGCCGCCGCCGTAGATCGCGACGCGCCGGCCCAGCTTGGGCGGATGGCCGGTCTCGACGCTCTCCAGGAAGCTGACCGCATCCAGCATTCTGCCGGCGTCCATGGTGGGAATATTGACCCGCTTGCTCAAATGGGCGCCGATGGCAATAAACACGGCGTCGAAATTGCCGGCCTGCTTCTCGGCGGCAATGTCCTCGACCTTATGATTCAATACAATCTTGACCCCCATGTCCTCGATCCGCTGGATTTCCTTCTCCAGTTCGGCGCGCGGCAACCGGTAAGCCGGGATGCCGAAATGCATCATGCCGCCGGGCAGGGGACCGGCTTCGTGAAGCTCTACGCTATGACCCAGCCGGGTCAGGTGATAGGCGGCGGACAGCCCGCTCGGACCGGCGCCGACGATCAACACCCGCTTGCCGCTGGGCCGGGCGTCGTATTTAGGCTTCCAACCCCGTTCGTTGGCCATGTCGCCCAGAAAGCGCTCCACCGCGTGAATGCTGACCGTGCTATCCAGCTTCGCCCGGTTGCAATTGCTTTCGCAGGGATGATAGCAGACCCGGCCATGCACCGCCGGCATCGGATTATCGCCAATCAGTACCTGCCACGCTTCCTCGAACCGTCCTGCCTGTGCATGAGTTAACCAGCCCTGAATATTCTCACCTGCAGGACAGGCATTGTTACACGGGGGAAGCAGGTCGACATAGAGAGGACGCTGGGTACGGAAAGGACCGGCCGTCCGCTCCTCGTGCGTCAAGTCCGGCGGACGAGTCATGTCTTTCGGCTGATTCATCATGCCTCTTCTCCTTAGGGAGCTAACCTAGATACAAAACAGAATACGCAAATGTGTGTAATCATGAATGCTGTGTTCACTCTAATACTAGCTTGAATCGTCCCTTAAAGGGGGCTAAGCTATGATAACGGCTGGCAACCGTAACTGCCCTACCCGTGGCGAGCCTGGCAGCGATGCCTGGCACGGTGGCTGGAGGTCTAGCCACTGGCGGGAAAGTGACG
>CAIMUS010000090.1 GCA_903844665.1 uncultured Pseudomonadota bacterium | reverse complement strand
TGCTGCTTTCCCCTCCTTTTCAAGGAGGGGTGGCGCGTAAGCGCCGGGGTGGTTGATGGGGTGGTTCCACAGGTTATCTTGCCACCCGCGCGTCCGCTTCAAGGCTTTGCCAACGTCTTATTTTAGCAGGCGTTATGGTGGCGCGCCGTACTTTCCTGCGAGGCTTTAGCGAAGGAATGTTGTGTGTCTGCATGGACAAACCACCCCGGCGCTGCGCGCCACCCCTCCTTAGCCAAGGAGGGGAATCCGTACCCACCCATACCCGACCCGACTTTCCGGTATAGCCTTTGCCAGAAATCACCTAACCCGACATAGTTGCTGACAACATGATAACCGGCATTCTCCTGGCCGCCGGCGAAGGAAAACGCTTTGGCGGCGATAAGCTATTGTATCCATTGGCGGGTGGCGTTCCGCTGGCGGTGGCGGCGGCGCGTCGTCTGTTGAATGTATTACCGCAGTCGCTGGCCGTGGTCCGGCCGGACGCTGTGGAACTGGCCCGGCGACTGGCGGCGGAAGGAATGACGGTGGTGGTCAATCCGCAGGCGGAGCGGGGTATGGGGATGAGCCTTGCGTATGGTGTAGCAGCGGTGGTGCGGGCCGAAGGCTGGGTCATCGCTTTGGGAGATATGCCCTTTATTCAGCCGGCCACCATCCGGGGTATCGTCGATTTGCTGGAAACCGGAGTGGCAATGGCGGCGCCGGTCTATCGGGGGCGACGCGGTCATCCGGTCGGTTTTCAAGGGGTTTTCGGAGAGCAATTGGCGGGACTCAGCGGTGACAAGGGCGCTCAGGATTTGCTGCAGCGCCATGTCGGGCAATTATATTGCTGGCCGGTTGATGATCCTGGCATTTTGCTGGATATCGACACCAGAGATGATTTGGTTTGGTAGGAGACTTCACCGCTCGCCGTGGGATTCGCGAGCCAGCTCGCTCCTACAGGGCGGTTTTTCGACGTTGAGGACGTACTTTTTGCGTCTTTCTGTATCGGCAAGTAAACTCTGGTCTAACGTCTGTCGATGCCATTCCAAGGAGTACCCCTCATGCCTGCCGATATCACCCTTGAAGAAGTCTGGAAGTTGTTCCGGGAAACCGACCAAAAGTTTCGGGATACGGATCGTAAATTTGATGAGTTGAAAGCCATTGTTGCCCGCACCAGCCGCAATGTCGATGACCTGACCGGCAAATGGGGCAAGTTTGTCGAAGGCATGGTGGCGCCTGCCTGCAAAACGCTGTTCGCCGATCGCAATATCCCGGTGCACAAAGTCCTCCAGCGGGTTCAGGCCGAGTACGACGGCCGCAGCATGGAAATCGATATTCTGGTGGTGAACGAGGGTTATGTGGTGCTGGTCGAGGTCAAAAGCACCCTGAAAGTCGATGATGTGCGCGCTCAGCTTGAGCGACTGGGTCAGTTTCGGGAGTTTTTTCCGGAATATGCCGATAAACAGGTATTGGGCGCCGTTGCCGGCATCGTTATTGAGGAACAGGCCGACCGGTTTGCCTATCGCGAGGGATTATTCGTTATCGGGCAGGCTGGTGATACGGTGCGGATTCTGAATGACAAGAAGTTTCAGCCGAAAGCCTGGTAAGCCTGCGTAGGATGCCATACCAACGGCTGATTGTGACTGTTAGTGGATAAAATACTTCTTGCTGTAAATTTTCCAGTGATAGCCTTTAGATCAACTAGCCAAGGCCAAGATAGTATGAATGCCATTAATGTCTGAATCGTTGGCAGCCTCATTAGCAAACCAGAGCTCCCGCCACTTATTATTGAGCTCTGCCACC
>CAIMUS010000089.1 GCA_903844665.1 uncultured Pseudomonadota bacterium | reverse complement strand
GCCAGTGTTTGGATCGCCGGATTCCCGAGATTGAGACCTTGCGTCGAGAAGTCTCGGCTTGGCAAACCCAGCGTAACCATCACCAGGCGAAGATCAACTGGCAGTTCGGTACCGACTCGGCACGCCTCAAGCTCAAGCGACCGTATCCATCGGTAAAGGAACCTGAAGAAGCTCTTGTACAAGGAGAAGCCTAGCCTGTCAAAATCATTGAAACTCGACTATCAAGGGCTTACCACCTGTCAGTTTGCTTCCAACCCTGGAATCATAGCATTTCAGCAGATTTTATACACTTGCAAATCAAGTACTTAGTGTCATTTTCTGAAGGGTTGACTCTGCGATTTCCTAAACTGACAGGTGGTAAGCTATCAAGGGTTTTTCCCTTGACAAAACTTCTGAGCGCCGCTAGAACGAACCGAACCTGGAGCCAAGGAAAATGACCGCCGCTAGGGCAAGCACGGCGCCGACGATAGCGACCATGACAATGTCGAAATAGCTCTTCCGGTGCGTGGAGCCGCAGACGGCCAGCAGGGTAACGACGGCGCCGTTATGGGGCAGGCTGTCGAGGGTTCCGGCACCGATCACGGCGACCCGGTGCATCAGCGCCGGATCGATGCCCAATCCCCCGGCGATCTGCATGTAGGTGGCGCCGAGGGCGTCAAGGGCGATGGTCATCCCGCCGGACGCCGAACCGGTCAACGCGGCGAGGATGTTGGTTGCCAGGGCCAGCGAGACCAGCGGCCCGCCCTCGATGCCGAGCACCCAGTTCCGCACGGCCTCGAACGCCGGCATCGCGGCCACGACGGCCCCGAACCCCACCAGGCTCGCCACACTCAGGACCGGCAGAACGGAGGCGTTGGCCCCGGCGTCGACCGAGGCCCGCAGCGCCGGCAGCCGCCGGTAGTTAAGCACGACCAGGACAGCGATGGCCGAGATCAGCGCCACGATCACCGACCAGACGCCGCTGACCGCTGACAGCGGCGTCTCTCCCCAGCGCGCTTCGGCCAGGAAACTCGTGTCAAGCCGCGGCAGCACCAGCGCGGACATGGCAAGATTGACCAGAATCACCAGAATCAGCGGGAGTATCGCCACCAGGACGCCAGGACCCTCCTCGCTGGGCAGGCTGCGATGCATCTCAACTGGATCGAAAGAACTGGCGGTCGTGGCCCGTTCCCGCACCAGCAGATCCTCGGCGGCGGCGTCGGGAACAACCAGGGTGTCGCCATAGCCCTCCCCAGCCCGGCGGGCGGCCGCTTCGGCCCGGGCCAGCCACCACAGGCCGAAGCCCAGCATGATGAGAGCCGCAATGATGCCCAAGCCGGGCGCAGCGAAGAGCGTGGTGCCGAAGAATGGCATTGGAATCGCGTTCTGGATCGCGGGCGTGCCCGGCAGGGCGGACATGGTGAAGGTCGTGGTGCCCAGGGCGATGGCGGCCGGCATCAGGCGACCGGGGATATCAGCGGTACGAAACAGCGCCTGCGCCATCGGCCCGAGCACGAAGAAGGCGACGAACAGGCTCACTCCCCCATAGGTGACCAGCGCGCCAGCGAGCACAACCGCCAGCACGGCGCGACGCGGACCGAGCCGTTCGGTCATGAAGCGGGCGATGGTTGAGACCGAACCGCTGTCTTCCATCAGTTTCCCGAACACGGCGCCGAGGAGAAACAGCGGAAAGAACTGGGCGAGAAATCCGCCCGCCGAATCCATGAACGTTTGTGTCCAGTGGGCCAGCAGCGGTTCTCCTGCCGCGAGCGCGGCGATCAGCGCCGCTGCCGGCGTGAGCACGAGCACGCTCCAGCCGCGAAACGACAGCCAGATGAGAATCCCGAGACCAAGCAGAATGCCGAACAGTCCCATGACTTAAATCCCCTCCAGCAGCGCGTCGAGGTCAAGCGTCGAGCGCACGCCCAGATCCCCCCCGTGGGCTTCCAGAAACGCTTCGGCGGCGCGGCGCCCCTTATCGCGGAGCATACAGAAAAAACTCCACTCGGCCAGGAGCTTCGAGGAAGAACTCAGCTTGGTCATCTCTTCGCTGGCGATCCGGTGAATACGCATGCCCGCCCAGAGCGCCCCCTCGGCGTGGCCCGGATCGGCCACCTGCCGCAGCAAGGCGATCATGCGCAACTCCTTCATCAGGGGTGAGTTGAAGGCGACTTCATTGAGCCGGTTGTGGATCTCGCACGCCGTGCGGGGTACCCGCGGCCGATTGATGGGGTTGATCTGTACCAGGATGGTGTCGTGCGACGCGCACTCCCGCACCAGCGGCGTGATCGTTGGGTTGCCCGAGTAGCCGCCATCCCAGTACGCTTCGCCATCGATCTCCACTGCCTGGAACATTGTCGGCAGGCAAGTCGAGGCGAGCAGGGCGTCGGCGGTAATATCCGCGTTACGGAAGATGCGGCCACGACCCGTGCGCACGTTGGTGGCGGTGACGAACAGGCGGATCGGGGCGCTGGCAAGCCGGGCAAAGTCGACGCTCTCGAGCAGAATTTTGCGCAGTGGATTCGAACCGCCAGGATTCAGGTTATAGGGTGAGAATATCCGCGCCGTGAGGTCAAGGGCCAGGAAGACGGGCGAGTAATCGAGGGTCCAAAGGCCGGTCAGAATTTCGAGCGGGCCCCGGCGCAGAGGGCTGAGCAGCGCGGCGTCTGAGACGCGCTTCCAGAACTTTTCCAGCGCCGTCCGCGCTCCCTCGGGGCCACCGGCGGCATAACCATCGATCATGACCGCCGCATTCATAGCCCCGGCCGAGGTGCCGGAAACACCGTCGAAGCGCAGCCACGGCGCTTCAAGCAGGCGATCGAGCACGCCCCAGGTGAACGCGCCGTGCGCGCCGCCGCCTTGCAGCGCGAGATCGACAAGGACGACATCGCGAGGCGCCGCCGCCTCAGGGGTCTTGGTAGTCATGGAAACTCCTTGAGCAGGGAAGAAGAAACTGAATCAGGGGAGCCTTGAAAACTGTACACTAAATTATGTCAATGTTCATCTGAGACGTCCGTCCTGGCCGAACACTGGGATAGCCAATACCCCTCTATCAGCCAGAGCTGGGTACAGCATTGAAGTGAGGCAACGGCATTTGACCCAAAGATATTGACAGCCTCTTAAGACGGTGATTGATTTTCCCAAATTATATCTTGCTGTAAATTTTCCAGTGATGGAGACAAGTTGATACACTATTTTGTGTAGTAATAGCAAAGATAACACTACATGTAGTGCTCACATGTTCTCATCACTGGGAAATTTACACTACCAAATCATTCCATGTCGAGCATGCCGTCAACCGTCACCGCCATCATGACCGCAAAACCGACGATGGGCAGCCGATTGGGGGATCGGCTGCCCATCGTGCTGTAACCGGCCAGCAGTGTGCTGACCAGTTCCAACCCGAACAG
>CAIMUS010000088.1 GCA_903844665.1 uncultured Pseudomonadota bacterium | reverse complement strand
CACCCCAGTGCGGCCCCAAATGCCGCACTGGGGTGCGGCGCTCCCAAGGTGCCAGTGGCAACGAATGTCTGGATAACAATTAGCGAGACTATATAGAAGTTTATTCTTGCAAGTCCAGCAGGAATGCAGTTGTAGGGTGGGCACGGCCCACCATTCTAACTGTAGAGACGATAATCCTCACCGCGCTTACCCCCGAAGCGCCGGCGGGACCAAGCTGAACGGCAGGGGTGATGTCGCTGGGGCTTTCTCAACCGAAGATTGTCCGCAAATCCAGCGGTCCATAACGGGTGTTAATGGATTCGTTTTCTCCATACACGGTTACAATTTCATATTTTCCAGCCATAGGGTTGCTATAAACTTCCACTTTTTTCTCGGCAGGGATGATGATCCAGTATTCGGTTATTCCGGCAGCGGCGTAAATTTCCGTTT
Organism: uncultured Pseudomonadota bacterium; assembly: GCA_903844665.1. Lineage (GTDB taxonomy): Bacteria > Pseudomonadota > Gammaproteobacteria > Competibacterales > Competibacteraceae > CAIMUS01. Next base: position 23,803 of record CAIMUS010000088.1, on the reverse strand, counting down.
TTTTATGATCCAGATCGAGTGAGGATATGGCGACTTCAATCACCAGTTCAGCATGATTGGGGTGGGCGATTTTAAAATCTTGTAGCGTTCCTTTCACAATGGCCAGGTCAGGTTCCGGTTCCGATGCCGAGAGAGTCAGGGGATCTTCTTTTCGTATCAGATAACCCTCGGGCAACCTTGCAGAGAAAAATTTATATAGCAGATTCAGCGAGTAGGTATGGAAGGGGGATTTGGTCATTTTCTTGATAATGACGCCTTCGAGCAACTCGGTTTTGGCTGGAATCAAGCCGGTTTCGCTCATCCGGTGGTATTGTTCCACCGAGAGGGGAAGGACCAGGTTGCGCACCGAGTCTCGGTCCAGAACGGTTGCTATCGACATGGGATGATACTCTTTGGGAAACTGCCCCCTGGGAGCGCCGGCGTCCCCGCCGGCAAGCCGGCCGGAGGCTGGCGCTCCCAGGAAAACAATGCGTGGCGTTTATGAGACCTATCATACGCTTGCTTTTGCGGTTGTACGACAAGGTTGCTATATTGTCATTTCAGGAAATCCTACTATACAGGTAGCACTCCATGCCCGTCCCATCACGCTGTTGCATCTTTCGAACACCCAGTTCGGGAGATAGCTGAGATGTCATCGCTTCCCGAGTACCGACTTTCACCTGATGAGTACCTTGCATTGGAGCGGACTGCCGACCACCGCAGCGAGTACATCGACGGGTATGTGGTGGCGATGGCCGGAGGCAGTGAGCCGCACAACGTGATCGTAGGGAACCTCGTTACTCTGCTCAATGTGCACCTGCGGGGGAAACCCTGCCGGGTGTTCCCAAGCGACATGAAGGTTCACCGCGTTGACACCACGCGCTTCTTCTACCCGGATGTGACCGTGGTATGTGGCGAGTCGCAGTTCGTCGACGCCAACAAGGATGTCCTGTTGAACCCGATCCTCCTGATCGAGGTCCTTTCGGACGACACCGAGAGTTTCGACCGCGGGGCGAAGTTCAAGTCCTATCTTCGGCTCGATTCGCTCTTCGAGTACGCGCTCGTGTCGCAGAGTTCGCCTGTGGTCGAGCACTACAGCCGGCAAGACACCGGCGACTGGCTGTACTCACGGCTGGAGGGGCTCGATCGAACCGTCACTTTCACGTCAGTAGGACTGATCGCCAGGCTGGCCGACATCTTCGACAAGGCAATTTAGTTTGTTGGAACACCATTCAAATCGGTGGTGAACACACCTTAGATTATTACTTCGATATGAAAATCGACCTTAACGATCTGCAAACAGCCGTCCAAAAGAGCCTGCTCAGCGACGCCCAAGCCGAGCAACTCTGGACCTTTCTGGCCGAGCGACAACGCGACACGCCAGGTTTCAACTTCACCCATATCCTCTATTACCTCGGCGGTTTGATCGCCATCGGCGCCATGACGCTGTTCATGACCTTGGGCTGGGAGCGCTTCGGCGGTTGGGGAATTTTCTTTATCGCGCTCGCTTATGCCGGCGTGGGCTTGTGGCTGACGAATTATTTTCTCTATCAACAGCGACTACGGATTCCCGCCGGCATCACGGCCGCTTTCGTCGTGGCGCTGACGCCGCTGGCGGTTTACGGCTTACAAGTCGCACTGGGCTTCTGGGCGGAAGGCCATGTGTACCGGGACTACCATGTCTATATCGACTGGCGCTGGCTGCTGATGGAACTCGCCACCCTGGCGGCGGGCGCGGTGATGCTTTGGCGGTACCGGCTGCCGTTTCTGGTCATGCCGGTGGCGGTCACGCTCTGGTACATGAGCATGGATCTGGTTCCTTTTCTGTTCGGCGGGGAATATTTCAACTGGGAACTGAGCAAGTTCGTCTCCCTCTGGTTCGGCCTGTTGATGATCCTGCTGGCGTTCTGGGTGGATATCCGTTCCCGTCACGATCAGGATTACGCCTTCTGGCTGTATCTGTTCGGCGTCATCGCCTTCTGGGGCGGTCTGTCGCTGATGCAATCGGACAGCGAGTTGAATAAATTCCTGTACTTCTGCATCAACCTGCTGCTGATCGTCGTGGGCGCCGTGCTTTACCGGCGAGTATTCGCCGTCTTCGGCGGCCTGGGCTGCGCCGGTTATCTGGGGTATCTGGCTTACGATGTTTTCAAGGACAGCCTGCTGTTTCCGTTCGTGCTGACGTTGATCGGCCTGGGGGTGATCTATCTCGGCATTCTCTGGCAGCGGCATGAAGTGCAGATCAGCGCCCGTTTACGGGACTGGCTACCGACGGCGGTACGGGAACTGATCGAGCAGCGGCATTAATCGTCTTTATCGGCAAGAACTGTATCAATGTTGTGTGATGCTTCCTCCCAATAATCCTTGAATGAGGGTCAGCTTCCCTTGGGATTGGGAACCCACGGCAGGGGACGGCGGTATCTCCTGATTCAGCTTGGATTCAGTTTGCATTGCTATACTACAGTCAGGTTGACGGCCAGGCGACGATCCCGGCGTTGACTCAAGCTCAATTTTGGCAACTCACTGGAGGTAACCCGTATGCAAACCGCAAAACATTGGCTGATCGCCGCGACTCTGGCCAGCGTGGCCGTATTTTCCACTACCGCCGTGCTGGCGGCGGACCTCACCAAGGAACAGGCGACCGAAATGGCCCTGAAGGCTCATCCCGGTCAGGTCATCAAGACCTATGAGGAGACCCATAAAGGCCAGAAGGTATGGGAAGTCCAGGTCAAGGGTGACGACGGCAAGAAGTGGGAGGTCTACTACACTATGGATGGCAAGCTGATGGAAGAAAAATCCAAGTAAAATCCAAGTAAAATCATGGTGATCGGCCGGCCGCAGGGCCGGCCGGTTTTATTTCCAGCCCTTGCCTCAAGAATAGATTCATGAATATACCTTCCGAACTCAAAGTCTGGGATCCCCTGGTTCGCCTGTTCCATTGGGCCTTGGTGGCCGCGTTTTTCATCGCCTATTTTACGGAAGACGACTGGCTGAGCTGGCATGTCGTGGCGGGCTATACCGTCCTGGGCCTGGTGCTGTTCCGCCTGCTCTGGGGCTTTATCGGTACGCCCTATGCCCGCTTCAGCAGTTTCGTCTATTCGCCGGGCGCCACCCTGGCCTATATCAAAGCGGTATTCACCGGCAAGGCGGCCCGCTATCTCGGCCATAATCCGGCGGGTGGGGCGATGATTATCGCCCTGTTGCTCGGTGTGTTGGCGACCACGATCAGCGGCCTGATGCTGTACGGGGCCGATGCCTGGCAGGGGCCGTTGGCGGAATGGATGAAAAATACCAGCGACGAGACCATCGATACACTCAAAGAAGTTCATGATTTCTGCGCCAACTTCACCCTGTTTCTGGTAGTCGTTCATGTCTTCGGCGTGCTCTGGGAAAGCGTGCTGCATCGGGAGAATCTGGTGCTGTCCATGCTGCACGGTCGCAAGCGTCCCTGAAACGACCCGCGCGGTCCGACTGGAGAACGGAGAATGGTGAATCATGAATAAAAGAAGGGCAGGCTGGAGCCTGCCCTTTGTCCAGCCGGGTTATTTCGCCGTCTTGAAACGCAGCATTTCCTGTTCCGCCTCGAACAGGATGGACGCCAGCTCGTGCAGACCTTCCTCCTCGGCGCACTCGGAGATTTCCTCCCAGTTGGCGCCCCGGTCGATGGCCTGGGCGGTTCTGCTGTTGTCAGGCAGATTCGCCCGGAAGCTGTGAATGCGCTCTCTGGCCAGAGACACCAGATCTTCCGCGGGTTCGGTGGATTCCCGCAGTTCTTCCTGTTCGGCCTCGAACAGGATGGAGGCCAATTGATGCAGACCTTCCTCTTCGGCGCATTCCGAAATCTCTTCGATGGCAGCGCCCTGGTCGATGGCTTGCGCGGTCTTGCTGGTGTTGGGTAAATCGTTACGGAATGATTGCAAAATGGAATCGATGTTTTTCATTTCCATTGGGAATGCTCCCCTGAGTTGACAGATGGGTGAAAAGGAGTGATGAACAGGAGTGATGGTTGCCGCCGCCATCGCCTTCAGCGAGGTTTCTTGCTGAGCAGGCGCTCCTGCCCGGCTTCGAACATGATGGCGGCTATCTGGTGTTGCCGGATCCCTTCCTCTTCGGCGCACTGGGAAATTTCCTCCCATTTGGCGCCTCGGTCGATAGCCTGCGCCGTCTTACTAGAGTCGGGAATGCTACGGCGGAATTTGCGTAGCGCCTCGCTGCCCATGTCCTCGAAAGTCGTCGCCGGCATGGTTTCCTCGAATTCCGCCTGTTCCGCCTCGAACAGGATGGATGCCAGCAAATGCAGTCCTTCTTCCTCGGCGCATTCGGAGATTTCCGCCAGCGAGGCGTCCCGGTCGATAGCCTGCGCCGTTTTGCTGATCTTGGGCAGTTCTCTGCGAAAGTTCTTTAAGATTTCATCGAGATTATCTATATCCATCCGCTTAGCCTCCGTCGGCTAAAGAGGTTGTTTGCAGGATTACAAGCGCTCGAAGGCTGCCGCAATCCCCTGGCCGCCGCCGATGCACATGCTGACGATGGCGTAACGGCCGCCGGTGCGCTGCAGTTCGTAAATCGCCTTGACGGTAATGATCGCGCCGGTGGCGCCGATGGGATGCCCGAGGGAAATTCCGCTGCCATTGGGGTTGGTGCGGTCGGTGGGCAGTTCCAGTTCCCGGACGACGGCCAGCGCCTGGGCGGCGAACGCCTCGTTGACCTCGAACACATCGAAATCGCCGATGTTCATGCCGGTTTTCTGTAACAGCGCACGAATTGCCGGAACCGGCCCGATGCCCATGTATTTGGGATCCACCCCGGCGAAAGCATAATCGATCAGGCGGGCGATCGGTTTGAAACCGCGCTGTTCCGCCGTCTTGCCTTCCATCAGGATGACTGCCGCCGCGGCATCGTTGACGCCGGAGGCATTGCCGGCGGTCACGCTGCCATCATGCTTGAAAGCCGGGCGCAGCCTGGCCATTTCCTCCAGGGTGGCGTTGGGACGCACATGCTCGTCGGTGTCGAAGACGATGGTGCTTTTGCGGGACTTGATATCGATCGGCAGAATCTGTTCTTTGAAATAACCGTGCATGATGGCGTTACTGGCGCGACGGTGGCTTTCCACCGCCAGCGCATCCTGATCCTCGCGGCTGATGCCCCATTTTTCCGCCACGTTTTCGGCGGTGACGCCCATATGATAATCGTAAAAAGGATCGGTGAGGGCGCCGACCATCACATCGATGGTGCGGCCATCACCCATCCGCTGGCCGAAGCGCATGCCGGGCAGCCAGTATTGGCTGCGGCTCATGCATTCGGCGCCGCCCGCCACCGCGCCATCGCAATCACCCAGCTTGATGAGCTGCGCCGCCGAAACGATGGCCTGCAAGCCGCTGCCGCACAGCCGGTTCAGCGTAAATGCCGGAATATGATGGGGCAGACCGGCATTCACCGCCGCCACCCGCGCTATATACATATCGCGTTGTTCGGTATGGATGACATTGCCGAAGACGGAATGGCCGATATCTTCGGGATTGACCTCCGCCCGTTTGAGGGCCTCGCGCACCACCGAGGCGGCCAGATCGCAGGGTGGGAAGTCTTTCAGACCGCCACCGTAGGTGCCGATAGCGGTGCGCACACCGCTCAGGATGACGACTTCACGTGCATTGCTCATGACTGAATCCTCTCAATTGCTGACAGTGTTCGGACTCCAGGTCGCCAGAATATTCCCTGCCGGATGACAGGGCTTAGAAAAATCGCTGGCAGTGTTGCAATTAGCTCAGGTGTAGTCAAGTTGCCAACTCAAATTTTTTGCCAGGCGGGGTGAAGTGGCGGTGGATCCACGCTAATTTTCGATATTCAGCCTTTTTATATCATCATCTTTTGATTATTCCATACCTTCACTTATAATTCATCAACTTTACACTTTTCCCACACCAACACACCCCTCACTCCTCACTCCTCACTCCTCACTCCTCACTCCTCACTCCTCACATGCTAGATGCAAAACTGCTGCGAACCGAATTGGAGGCTACGGCTGTAAAGCTGGCCAAACGGGGTTATATCCTGGACGTGGATTACCTCGGCAGCCTGGAAAACCGGCGCAAGGCGCTGCAGGTTCACACCCAGGAACTGCAAAACCAGCGCAACAGCCGTTCCAAGATCATTGGCAAGACCAAGGCCGAAGGAGGGGACATTCAGCCACTGCTGGACGAAATGGCCAGCCTGGGGGACGAACTCAAGCAAGTCGGGCAGGACTTAACCGTAGTGCAGGAACAGTTACGACAGGTACAACTCGATATTCCCAACATTCCCCATGAATCCGTTCCTCTGGGTAAGGATGAAACCGACAACGTGGAAATCCGCCATTGGGGAGAACTCCGTGATTTCGACTTCAGCCCACGCGATCATGTGGAACTCGGAGGGCGCCGGCTGGATTTCGAGTTGGCGGCCAAACTGACCGGTTCGCGCTTCGTCGTCATAACCGGGCCGCTGGCGCGGCTACAGCGGGCGTTGATCCAATTTATGCTGGATCTGCATACCCGTGAGCATGGCTATGAAGAGATTTATGTTCCTTATCTGGTCAATGCCGAGACCTTACGAGGTACTGGACAATTACCCAAGTTCGAGGCGGATTTGTTCAGCCTGAAAGGGGAGTGGGACTATTACCTGATTCCGACCGCCGAAGTGCCGGTCACCAACCTGGCGCGCGATACGATTCTGGAAGCCGCCAGCCTGCCGCGCCGCTATGTCGCCCATACACCCTGCTTCCGCAGCGAGGCCGGCTCTTACGGCAAGGACGTCCGTGGCATGATCCGACAGCATCAATTCGAGAAAGTGGAATTGGTACACCTGGTCCGGCCGCAGGAATCCTACGCCGCCCTGGAGAAACTGACCCATCATGCCGAAACGGTGTTACAGCGGCTGGAGCTGCCATACCGAGTCATCGCGCTATGCACCGGCGATATCGGTTTCGCCGCCGCCAAGACTTACGATCTGGAAGTCTGGCTGCCTGGGCAACAGCGCTTTCGGGAGATCTCCTCATGCAGCAACTGCGAGGATTTCCAAGCCCGCCGGTTGCAGGCCCGCTGGCGCAATCCTGAGACCGGCAAGCCGGAACTGCTGCATACCCTCAACGGTTCCGGTCTGGCGGTGGGGCGTACCCTGGTGGCGGTGATGGAAAATTATCAGGATGCCCAGAAGTGCGTCCAGGTGCCGGAGGTCTTAAAACCCTATATGGGGGGGATAGATCGGATCGAACCTTGAGTCGGTGAGTTGCCGCGCTACCCGACGGGTTCACTCATAACGATACCGTTCCCGATAGCGGTAGGCCCGAATCGAGGGTAAGAACACGTCTTCCTCGATCCTGACATCGGAACGTTGCAGGCGCAGATTGCCTACCGGTTCAGGAGCAATAGGAACGAATTCTGGCAACCGCTCTCCCGCTTGCAAGGGAATAAGAATAGGTAAGGGCGTCTGCATCAGGCGGCGGTTGACCCGCCCGCCCGGACCGGCAAAAACCAGGTTGGCGCGTAGATGCGGACACACCCGGCGCACCCGCGCCAGCACCTCATTTTCGGGAAGACTGGCCAGGCGTTGCAGTTCCAACTGTACCTGGGGCGTTTCCCGGCGCTGTTGCAGCAGGCGTCGAGCTTCGGAAACGCGGGTTCTCTGAATGGTCCTCCCTTGTTTCGACCAGGTAAAGCCGATTTTTTCCGGACGCTGTTCCAATAGCGGGATACGTCGATACGCCTGCTTCAAATGCAGGCGGGCGGCGCCCATCCGTTTCATGGCGGCGGCGACTGTTTCATGGCGCTTATGCAGATCCATCATCAGCGCATTCACCTCGGGTTTGGGCAAGGTTTTCAGCGCCAGGACAGCGGCTTTAAACGCATCCTTGGCGTCATTGCACTGCCGGGCCGCCACCATGGTCTCCGGACCGGCGCCGATAATGCCGGGACAGGTGAGGGTTTCACGCCCATCCTGGCTGTCTTCATACCACAGCGACTGATACAGATCCACCGCCTTAAGCCTGGTTTCCAGACCATCCCTTACTTCTTCCTCGGTACGGGAAACCCAGGCCGGTAACACGACATCCTGGCGTAGCAAGGTGCAGAAGCCGTTAAGAGTAACCAGCAAATTCTCGAAGCTTTCCAGCAGGACGAGACGTAACAGGGGTAGACTCATACCGAGTGATAGGGTAGAAAAATTGCTCTTTTATATCATCTTCTTTGTGAAAATACAAACTAAAAATTCAAACCACCCTAAAACCAAAGCCAAGGAGTCTTCAAAACTGCAACACTCACAATATAGATAAAAACCAGCCAAGCACTCAACCACGCCAGCACCCTGACACCCTTGGTCTTACCATAATGCAAAGCAACCATCCCCAGGATAATATAAAGTAGCAGACCCAGCACCTTGGCGGTCAGCCAACCATTCACGAAAGGATACTGCTGAATCATGAAAACAAGCGCCAGCGCACTGAGCAGCAGAAGGGTATCGATGACATGTGGCGCTACCTTCACCCAGCCCCGCTCCAGTTGAGGCGAATCGACAATCATCCAGATCCCACGCAACAGGAATAACGCTGCAGTGAAAACAACAGCCATGACATGAACCTGCTTGATAACAGAATACATCGTTCTCTCCTCTCCAAAGATTGGACCCCTGGATGGCAGCAGTGATACAGTAAGCGGTAAGATAGTAACAGACCAAATCCGGCAAGTCCCCCCGAGCGGAACCTACAAATGCAAACTCTCCCTAGCACAAGGAGTTACCAAAATGAGCACCAATGTCGGCGGCATCGATAAAATTCTGCGCATCATCATAGGCCTGATTCTACTAAGCTTGGTCTTCATAGGACCACAAACACTATGGGGATGGATCGGCATCGTACCGTTGGCGACCGGTTTGATCAACTGGTGTCCACTGTATTCCCTACTGGGTTTTACAACCTGCCCGGTCAAGCAAGACACCTGATCTTCACGGAACCGAAGTAAATAGCGGCTACAGAAATACCACAAAAAAGCCGGGATACTACCTATCCCGACTATAGCCATCTAAGGGGAGAAGCAAATTTCGCAATGGATAACCGACAAGACGCCATAGTACAGATCCATCCCTCCGAGTTGCCGGTGCTGTATGTCGATGACGAGTCACAACTGTTACGAAGCGTCAGCACCATTTTGCGTTCGGCAGGCATCAGACAGGTACTGACTCTAAGTGACAGCCGTCAGGTACTGCCACAGCTAATAGATCAGGAAGTAGGAGTCCTGATCATCGATCTAAGCATGCCCTTCTTATCCGGCCAAGTATTGCTAGAAAGGATTACCGCGGACTATCCCGATATCCCGGTTATCGTCATGACCGCAACTGATGACCTTAACACAGCAGTCGATTGCATGAAGGCGGGCGCCTTCGATTATCTCGTCAAGCCAGTGGAAAAAAGCCGGCTGGTCGCTTCAGTGACCCGCGCAATTGAAATCCGGGGATTACGGGAAGAAGTACAATCGCTGAAGGAACGCCTCCTAAGCGATAAGCTCAAACACTGGGATGCATTTACGGCGATCGTTACCCAGAACAAAAATATGCTGGCTATCTTCCGTTACATGGAGGCAATCAGCGCATCCCGACAACCGGTATTGATCACGGGAGAAACAGGAACAGGTAAGGAATTTATTGCTGCAGCGATTCATAAGCTATCCAGAGTCAGCGGCGAATTCGTGGCGGTCAATGTGGCCGGCCTGGATGATAATGTCTTCTCGGATACACTGTTCGGCCATAAGAAAGGCGCCTATACGGGCGCCGAACAAACTCGCGAAGGATTGATTGCAGCGGCAGGCGAGGGCACCTTATTTCTGGATGAAATTGGCGATCTCCGGGAAACTTCGCAGGTCAAGTTACTACGTCTGCTACAAGAGAACAAATATTATCCGCTGGGCGCAGATTACCCCCGAAGCAGTCGAGCCCGAATCGTAGTTGCAACCAATTGCGACATCATACAACTGGTCAACCAAGGCCGGTTTCGCAAAGACTTATTTTACCGTCTGCGGGGGCATCACATCCATCTGCCACCCTTACGGGAACGGCTGGACGATCTGCCACTGTTGATCGACCACTTTCTGGAGAAATCCGCCCAGGCTCTGCGCAAGCCCACTCCCATCGCCCCCACCGCACTTTACAGCCTACTGAAAAACTATCATTTTCCAGGCAATGTGCGGGAACTGGAGGCCATGATTCACGATGCCGTAGCACGCCATCAGCGCCGTATTCTGGCACTGGCGAGCTTCAGAGAGGCCATGGGTTACGAACAACTCCTGGAAGGCACAGATACCGAGGGAGAACCAGCCAGCACCCTGCTGACCCGACTGTTTCCCGAGCACCTGCCGACCCTGAAAGAAGCCGAACATTATCTGATCGAGGAAGCCTTGCGGCGTGCCGACGGCAATCAGGGCATTGCCTCCAGTCTGTTGGGTATTACCCGGCAGGCGCTCAATAAGCGTCTGTTGCGAGGACGCAGGCAAGATGATGAAGATTTTCTGGAAGCTTAATCCAGGCGAACTTTAAAGGGTGCGACATTAGTTGCACATCGAATTTCTGGAAAAATAATTAATTCTTACAAAACAGTATGTTACATAATATAAGACAGATTACATGACATTGTTTGCAGCATTATAATAGTTGTTAATAGACAAATTGTAAATTTTTTTCATATATTTCAAAGAGGAGTCACCTAGACAGCAATTTGGCACGAATTCTGCTTGCTTTAACGATCAGGTTAAGTCATTATAACTGACTCCTAACAAATGATAATGATCGAGGGGGTATAGATCCTAACTCACCACCTTGACAGGTTGCGAGAACAACTGAATCAAGAGTAAACCTGCTATCTATGTTCGATGATGTAAAGGTGAGACCATGTGCAACGCCAGTGACAGAATACAGTTTCCATCCAGTAAAGAAACCGGTTGGAACGAATGGACCATTGCTCAGGTCGCTATGACCGACAGCCTAGATACCGTTAAGGAAGAGAGAACGGAAAAAGATAAAGAACAAGAGAAAGATTATTATCTGGAGTGGGATTAATCAGGCAGTCGGTTAGAGTGATTCTCCGTACGATCCAATTTTAGAGGATAGCAGCCGGCTATAGCCGATCTTGTTACCCGATGCCAGGCTTGGCTTTGATACCCTTGCAGCGCGGTCCGAAGAGCATGGAAATTGGCTCGGGACGGCGCTGCGATTGCGTTCGGGTCATGAAATTCCTTCGTTCAGCTACTTATGTCGATCCTGACCGCTTCCACCAGCCCACCCTGTCGCTGAGCACACAGAGTAAAGTCGAACAGATCGCGTTGCAGGCAAATGCCGGGATCTTCCTTAGGAAGGTAGACTTTGTCACCGCGCAGGAATTTCTGGGCCGTTTCATGAGTCAGGATTGCCTGTAAAGCCTCGACATGATCGTACGGCTTACCAGTCAGCAGGCTCTCGATGTAATCCCCACAATATTCATCTTCCGGCGCTGGCTGTTGCGAGAGAATACCCATTGCCACGATGCTGACCAGTTCAGGGTTGCGGCTTTTAATATAGGCGGCAGTGGCGCGGGCGGTAAGAAAAGAAGCCAACAAGACTTCGGTCGAGTTTTCCAACGCCGCCAGCGCACCGGTAACGCCCGAAGTCGTGCGATGGATAACCGTGCGCTGCCCGAAGAAATCATGCCCTTTCTGCATTATCAAAAACGGCGAATTGGTGAGGTCGAACCCTGGGATCGGCACTTCGTTGGCTTCCCCCACGAGCACGGCGTCTGCACGCATAGCCAGGCATTTATCGATGTCGCCTTCGAGAATAACCCGGCGGGCGCCGTAGTAATGCAGCAACGGTTCACAGGAAAACGCTCTGAACACGTCTATCACCACCACAACGCCGGTCGCCGCCTGGGCGCCTTCCCGTAAAGAAAGCCGCTTAATGTGCATGGGTATTTCCGCCTCGTGAATAAGCTTGGCCGCGGATTATAACCCAGACTTATTTCCCCTGTTCTACGGCAGCGACTGGTTCGGAAGAGGGGGAGGGCGGTTGCTGGCATGTTTGTAGTGCCTGTTGGCAATACTGGAGCGCCAGTTCGAGAGCTTGGTGGCATCTGGTGTTCGCCTCAAGCTCACCCCGTAGATACTCCGCTTGCCGGACGGCTTGCAAATGAAGGGTTTCCATTTCTTGCTGCGCCTGCCGTGCTTGTTCCAGTTCGAGCTTCAGCAGGCGCTTGTTTTCAGCAGCGCCAGCCAGCGTCGAGCGGAGGAGTTCATGCTCCTGACGGACGGCAGTCAGTTGTTCTTGCAACTCGGCTTCCCGAAGGCGGGAGGCTTGCAAGCTATCTTCCAGCCGCGATCGTTCCGCCGCATAGTCGTTGCGCGTTTGCTCGATGAGCCGCAGCAGACGCACTTCATTGGCTTCACCACGTTCACGCTCCTGGCGCAGGTGTTGCTCGGCCTCACCCAGTTGCTGTTTGGCGTCTTCCCGGGTTTGCTGCAAAGCTGCTTCCTGTTTAGCTAACGTGAGCTGAGATTCCTGGCGGATGTAATCGTTGACCTTTTGGGCCGCCACTACTCGTTGTTCAGCAATCGCAATGCTCGATTCGGCAACGTGGCGACGTTCGCTTTCCAACAGCAATTGCTTCTCAAGTTCGCTGGAGGCTGCCAGCAGTTCTGCCAGACGGTATTGTAAGGTCACCGACTCCTCGTGCGCCTGGTTTGCCTGGGCAAGCGCCTGGTCGCGGGCCCGGTCGGCTGCGGCTACCGCCTGTGTAGCCTGCTCGCGTTGTTCCTGATAAGCCGCTTCGGCTTGTTCCAAGGCAGTTCGCCAAATGGTTTCCAACGCTGCCGTAAGCGGTTCCGGGACCTGAGGAGGCACAGCCAGTTTAGGTCTTGCCCTGAGTTCCTGCTGCCAACGTTGCAGATATTCACTGATCGTCGAATTACTACCGGTTCCCAACGCTTCGCGCACCCGCTGGATAGAAGGGTGCAGCCCTTGTTCCAACAGTTGAGCGGCTGTTTTACTGACGTCTTCATAAGTAATGCCGGGACGCGCCATAAGAATTAGCTTAAATGGAGTGAAGAATCAGTAAAGTATATTACGTAATTACGTAAAATGTAATATACAGTACGTTATTATAGTAAAATTCATGATTATGGCTACAATCTGTACTTTCCATAGGATGTAATAATCATGCATAATCAGATTGCAATTAATCATGAGGGTAGGTTATGAAACGCTGTGGACGCTGCAAGCAAGATTTAGAACTCGACCAGTTCTACCGTTCCAAGCAGACTAAAGACGGGTTAACATCCCGGTGTAAGGAGTGCACCAGGACTGACAACCGCAACCGTTACGCTATCTTCGATAGTGCAGGCAAGCTACGCAATCATCGTAATAATGAGTCCAGGCGCCTGTTGAAACAGCAGATCGTTGCCATGTTCGGAGGCAAGTGCATGCGTTGTGGATACAACGAATTCGTTGAGAGCTTGGACTTTCATCATACTGACGGAGCAAAGAAGGAGCATAATATTGCCTACCTGCTCACGGTGTCGAAGACCCGCCATGACAAGCTTAAAGACGAGCTTTCCAAGTGCTTGTTATTGTGCAAGAACTGTCATACCGCTATACATTATGGCAGATTCAGTCAGGCCATACCGTAGACAGAAATTTTAAAGCCAACCGGGGTTTGATGCCAGACAGCAGGGCCCGATCGATTATCATCTCTGCCTCCAGCCAATCGTTCACAGGATCACCTCCCTGAAAATTGCGCCTTTCCGCCAGATAGTAAGCCGCTTCCGCAATCATCTGATAGCGTAGCTCTGCGGAAATGGTAATAGCGGCAGCGGTTCCTGGCTGCGGCGGGTCTTTCAAGTCGGCGGATAACTGTGGCATAGGGGCCTCAAGTGAAATTTGATCGCTATAGTCCCGCTAATGATTATCCAGACATTAGTTGCCACTGGCGCCCTGGGAGCGCCGCACCCCAGTGCGGCATTGGTAGTGAGGGCCGCACTGGGGTGCGACGCTCCCAGGGATATCACTGCGTAGGTCCGGTTCTCAATTAGCTGAACTATACTATCCTATAACCTACACCCTATAACGACGTCAACTCCTGGGAGCACCAGCGTCCTCGCCGGCCAACAAACGGCAGGGCAGGTTGGCGCCACTCCTACAGGTCCTGCTATGCTTCTCAACCCACCACAACCCCTGGAACGACTCATCCTCCCGGAGCAGTTGGATGGTCGCCATGGCGGCAACCGGGCGGATCACACCAGTTGCCAGCTCGACGCCGATAATGACTTACAGGCCATTCAAGCCTGGCTGGCGGAATATCGGGACTCACCACAGACTTTGCGGAATTACCGCAAAGAGGCGGAACGATTGCTGCTATGGGCGCTGCTGGAACGCGGCAGACCCCTATCCGGCCTGACCCGCGAGGATTGCATTCGCTACGAAGATTTTTTGATCGATCCCAAACCCAGAGAGCGCTGGTGCGGCCCCAAAGTATCCCGGTTGAGTTCCGCCTGGCGACCCTTTCAGGGACCGCTCGCAAAAGCCAGTCAGCGCACTGCTCTGCTGGTGATCAATTCGCTGTTCAATTATCTGGTCAAGGCCGGGTATCTGGCCGGCAATCCCCTGGCTCTGGTCAGGCGCCGGGGACGTAACAACGCTCCCCTCCAGCACCCGGTGGAGCGGTATCTGGAACACGAGCAATGGCAGGCCCTGCTGGAGACCGTTGCCAACCTGCCCAAAGACACGGAACGCCAACGCCAGTATTACGAGCGCGCCCGCTTTCTGCTGGCGCTGCTTTATCTGCTTGGCCCACGAGTCAGCGAGGTGGCCGGTCACACCATGGGCAGTTTCATCCAGATTCGGGGGCGCTGGTGGTGGCTGGTCACCGGCAAGGGGCAAAAGCAGGAAAAAGTCCCGGTGAATCAGGATATGCTGGAGGCCCTGCAGACCTATCGTCTCTTTCTCGGTCTACCCGCCTTGCCCGAGCTCGATGAAACGACGCCGCTGGTGTCCAGCCTGAAAGGCACCTCCAGCATCGGTGCAAATATGGTCTACCGGATTATCAAAGAACTGGTGAATCAGGCCGCCACGCGCCTGGAAGCCACCGATCCTCGGCAGGCGCAGCAACTACGTCTGGCCTCCACCCATTGGTTGCGCCATACCAGCATCACCCATCAGGCCGATGCCGGCATCAGCCTGCGTTATCTCCAGCGCAGCGCCCGTCATTCCAAAATGGATACCACCAGTCTCTACCTCCATACCGAAGATGAGCAATGGCATGCAGCCATGGAAAGCCATCGCCTGCACAAAAAATAGTATAGTTCAGCTTAATTGAGAACCGGACCTACGCAATGATATCCCTGGGAGCGCCAGTGGCAACGAATGTTTGGATAACCATTAGCGAGACTATATGCACGGTTACAGTGCAACCCATTTCGGCACTGCACAACGATTCGCCAGCGGAATCTGGTACAAAAGCTAATGTTCTGTTTTAAATCCAAAAATCCTTGTAAAAACAAAGTTCCCTGATGTGATAGAATGCTGGCATTTTATTTGCTCGTAATGTACGACTAAACGATAGACGCACAAGGCTTTAGGCATGAGCGACAACCGCACCCCCCCGCCACCCCCCGCCGGCACCGGTCTGTACGACCCCCGCCAGGAGCACGATGCCTGCGGTATCGGCTTCGTGGTCGATATCAAGAACCGCCCCAGTCACAGCATCATCCAGCAGGGCCTGGAGATCCTGAACAACCTCAACCACCGCGGCGCGGTGGGCGCCGACCCCCTCGCCGGCGACGGCGCCGGCCTGCTGCTGCAACTGCCCGACGCCCTGCTACGCGCCGAGTCCGACCGGTTGGGGATTGCGCTGCCGCCCGCCGGCGACTACGCCGTGGGGATGGTGTTCCTGCCGCGCGACCGGACCACCCTGGCGCGCTGCGAGGCGGCCTTCGCCCGGATTGCCGAAGCCGAGGGCCAGACCCTGCTCGGCTGGCGCGAAGTCCCCACCGACAACACCTGCCTGGGCGACAGCGTCAAGCCGACCGAACCGGTGGTGCGGCAGGTGTTCCTCGGCCGCGGCGCCGACTGCCCCGACCCGGCCGCTTTCGAGCGCAAACTGTTCGTCATCCGCAAACAGGTGCATCACGCCATCTGGGACCGGCCCGAGTTGGCCGACACCGCCCGCTTCTACATCGCCTCGCTGTCCTCCCGCACCCTGGTCTACAAGGGCATGATGCTGGCCCCCAACCTGCCGGTCTACTACCGCGACCTGCAGGACCCACGACTGGCCTCGGCCCTCGCCCTGGTGCACCAACGCTTCTCCACCAACACCTTCCCCTCCTGGAAGCTGGCGCAGCCGTTCCGCTACCTCTGTCACAACGGTGAGATCAACACCCTGCGCGGCAACGTCAACTGGATGCAGGCCCGCCGCCACACCATGAAATCGGCGGTGCTGGGGAAGGACCTGGACAAACTCTGGCCGCTGATCGGCGATGGCAGTTCGGATTCAGCCATCTTCGATAACGCCCTGGAGCTGCTGGTGGCCGGCGGCTATCCGCTGGTGCACGCCATGATGCTGATGATCCCCGAGGCCTGGGCCGACAACCCGCTGATGGACGAACCGCGCCGCGCCTTCTACGAATACCACGCCGCCCTGATGGAGCCCTGGGACGGCCCGGCGGCGGTGGCCTTCACCGACGGCGTCCGAATCGGCGCCACCCTCGACCGCAACGGGCTGCGGCCGGCCCGCTACCTCGTCACCGCCGACGACCGGGTGATCCTGGCCTCCGAAGCCGGGGTGCTGGATATCCCCCAGGACCATATCGTCAAGCAGTGGCGGCTGCAACCGGGCAAAATGTTCCTGATCGACCTGGCGCAGGGCCGGATCATCGACGACGCCGAGATCAAGGCCAAACTGGCCGCCGCCCGGCCCTATCGGGAGTGGCTGCGCAAGACCCAGATCCAGCTCACCGACCTGCCCGCCGAGATCGGCCCGATGCCGCCCGATCCCAGGACCCTGTTGGACCGGCAGCAGGCTTTCGGCTACACCCAGGAAGACCTCAAATTCTTCCTCGGACCGATGGCCCTGAGCGGCCAGGAACCGGTCGGGGCGATGGGCCGCGACATCCCCCAGGCGGTGCTGTCGCGCCGGCCCAAACTGCTGTTCGACTACTTCAAACAGAACTTCGCCCAGGTCACCAACCCGCCGATCGACTCCATCCGCGAAGAACTGGTGATGTCGCTGGTGTCCCTCATCGGCCCCCGCCCCAACCTGCTCGAGCTGCACTCCGGCGGGACCCACAAGCGCCTCGAAGTGCGGCAGCCGGTGCTGGCCAACGTCGACCTGGAGCGGATCCGCCGGATCGAAAACCACGTCGATCAGGTGTTCCGCACCTACACCCTCCCCATCGTCTATCCCGCTAGCCGCGGCGCCGCCGGCATGGACAAGGCGCTGGAGGCGATCTGCCGCAAGGCCACCACGGTGGTGCGCGGCGGCTACAACATCCTGATCCTGTCCGACCGCGGCGTGGACGCCGACCACATCCCCATCCCCAGCCTGCTCGCCACCGCCGCCACCCACCATCACCTGATCCGCGAGGGCTTGCGCACCTCCGTCGGGCTGGTGGTGGAGACCGGCGAAGCGCGGCAGTTGCACGACTTCTGCGTCCTGGCCGGCTACGGCGCCGAGGCGATCAACCCCTACCTCGCCTTCGACACCCTCTCCCGCCTGGCACCCACCTTGAGCGAACCCCTGACCGAAGCGGAAGCGCACCAGCGCTACATCAAGGCGGTCAACAAGGGCATCCTCAAGGTCATGGCCAAGATGGGTATTTCCACCTACCAATCCTACTGCGGCGCCCAGATCTTCGACGCCATCGGCCTGGCTACCCCCTTCGTCGACCGCTACTTCACCGGCACCAAATCCCTGGTCGAGGGGGTGAGCCTGAAAGAGATCGCCGAGGAGAGCGCCCGCCGCCATCAGGCGGCCTACGGCGAGGCCTCGATCTACCGCGACGCCCTCGATGTCGGCGGCGAACTGGCCTGGCGCAGTCGCGGCGAAGATCACGTCTGGACCCCGGAGACCATCGCCTTATTGCAGCACGCGGTCCGCGCCGGCGATTACACTATATATAAGGAGTACGCCCGCGCGGTAGACGCCCGTGGCGACCGCCTGCTCAACCTGCGCAGCCTGTTCGAGTTCAAGCCCGCCGCCCAACCGCTGCCGCTGGCCGAAGTCGAACCGGTGAGCGCCATCGTCAAACGCTTCGCCACCGGCGCCATGTCCTTCGGCGCCCTGTCGTGGGAGGCGCATGTCAACCTCGCCATCGCCATGAACCGGCTCGGCGGCCAGTCCAACACCGGCGAGGGCGGCGAAGACCCGGACCGCTACGTGCCGCTCGCCAACGGCGACTCGATGCGCTCGGCGGTGAAACAGGTCGCCTCCGGTCGCTTCGGCGTCACCACCGAATACCTGGTCAACGCCGACGCCATCCAGATCAAGATGGCGCAGGGGGCCAAACCGGGGGAGGGCGGGCAACTGCCCGGCCACAAGGTCGACAAGTGGATCGCCCAGGTACGGCATTCGACTCCCGGTGTCGGTCTGATCTCGCCGCCACCGCACCATGACATCTACTCCATCGAAGACCTGGCGCAACTGATTCACGACCTCAAGAACGTCAATCCCCAGGCCCGGATCAGCGTCAAACTGGTGTCCGAGGCCGGCGTGGGCACCATCGCCGCCGGCGTGGCCAAGGCCCACGCCGATCATGTGACGATTTCGGGCGACGACGGCGGCACCGGCGCCAGTCCGTTAAGCTCGATCTACCACGCCGGCGCCCCCTGGGAACTGGGCCTGGCCGAGACTCATCAGACCCTGGTGGCCAACCGGCTGCGGGGCCGGATTGCGGTCGAAGCGGACGGCGGCTTCCGCACCGGTCGCGACGTGGTCATCGCCGCCCTGTTGGGGGCCGACGCCTTCGCCTTCGGCACCGTGGCACTGATCGCCGAGGGCTGCCTGATGATGCGCAAATGCCATCTCAACACCTGCCCGGTGGGGATCGCCACCCAGAACCCGGAACTGCGGCAGCGCTTCCCCGGCGAGCCGGAACACGTCATCAACACCATGACCTTCCTGGCCCAGGAAGTGCGGGAGATCATGGCGCAACTGGGCTTTCGCACGGTCAACGAGGCGATCGGCCGCACCGACAAGCTCGACATGCGCCGCGCCATCCACCACTGGAAGGCGCAGGGACTGGACTTCAGCCGACTGCTGTACCGGCCCGAAGCTGGACCCGCCACCGCCCGCTATCACTGCGAAGTTCAGGATCACGGCCTGGAGGGCGCCTTGGACCATCGCTTGATCGAACAGGCCCGACCGGCGCTGGAACGGGCCACGCCGGTCAGGATCGACACCGCCATCCGCAACACCCATCGCACGGTGGGCGCGATGCTCTCCGGCGAAGTGGCCCGGCGCTACGGTTACCGCGGCCTGCCGGACGACACGATTTACATCCGGTTGCAAGGCGCCGCCGGCCAGAGCTTCGGCGCCTTCCTGGCCCACGGCGTCACCCTGGAACTGAGCGGCCAGGCCAACGACTACGTCGGCAAGGGCCTGTCCGGCGGCAAATTGATCGTCTACCCGCCGCCCGAGGCCACCTTCGAGCCGCATGACAACATCCTCATCGGCAACACCGTCCTCTACGGCGCCACCGGCGGCGAGTGCTACTTCCGGGGCGTGGCCGGCGAACGGTTCGCGGTGCGCAACTCCGGCGCCACCGCGGTGGTGGAAGGAGTGGGCGACCACGGCTGCGAATACATGACCGGCGGGGTGGTGGTGGTGCTGGGCCCCACCGGCCGCAACTTCGCCGCCGCCATGAGTGGCGGCATCGCCTACGTCCTGGACGAGAAGGGCGACTTCGAGCGCCGGGTCAACTTAGGCATGGTCGAACTGGAGCCGGTCGAAGCCGAAGACCTGGCCCTGGAGCGCAGCGACGCCCAGGGTGGCGACCTGGAGACCCGCGGCCTGGTGGACGTGCTGCGCGACCTGACCCGCTTCGACGCGCTGCGGCTGCAACACCTGATTGAGCAACACCATCGCTACACCGGCAGCCGCCGCGCCCGCTGGATTCTCGACCACTGGAGCGAAACGCTGCCCAAGTTCGTCAAGGTGATGCCGGTGGAATACCGCCGCGCGTTGCAGGAGATGCAGCGGGCCAAAACGGTCAAACGACCGGAAATCAGCCTGACCATGGGAGCCTAAGCGCGCAAAGTCCCCTCCCCCCTGGTGGGGGAGGGTTAGGGAGAGGGGTAAAAATCCCCTCCCCCCTTGCGGGGGAGGGTTAGGGAGAGGGGTAAAGCGTGGGACGCTACCGCCAGTCCCCCCACCCTGCGGGAGGAAACGCCTCTCTGGAGGAATTGGTTAATAGCATCGCAATATGAGTTTTCGTACAGGTTATAGCATGGGCAAACCCACCGGATTTTTAGAGATTCCCCGCCACGACCGCGACTATGCGCCCCCCGAGGAGCGCATCCGCCATTTCCACGAATTCGTCCAGCCCCTGGCCGAAGCCGAACTGCGACGGCAAGCGGCGCGCTGCATGGACTGCGGCATTCCGTTCTGTCACCGCGGCTGTCCACTCGATAACCTCATCCCCGACTGGAACGACCTGGTGTACAAAGGCCAGTGGCGGGAGGCGCTGGAGGCGCTGCACGCCACCAACAACTTCCCCGAGTTCACCGGCCGGGTCTGTCCGGCGCCGTGCGAAGCGGCCTGTACCTTGAACTTAAGCGACGCCCCGGTCACCATCAAGACGATCGAATGCGCCATTATCGACCAGGGCTGGCAGGAAGGCTGGATCACCCCGCAGATTCCGGCCCATCGCACCGGCAAGCGGGTGGCGGTGGTCGGCTCGGGCCCGGCGGGGCTGGCCTGCGCCCAGCAACTGGCGCGGGCCGGTCATGTGGTGGTGGTGTACGAAAAGAACCCCCGCAGCGGCGGGCTGCTGGCCTACGGCATCCCCGACTTCAAGCTCGGCAACCAGTTGATCGACCGGCGGCTGGCGCAACTGCAGGCCGAAGGGGTGGAGTTCCGCCCCAACAGCCACGTCGGGGTCAACGTACCGGTGGCCAAACTGCTGGACGAGTTCGACGCCATCGTGCTGGCCGGCGGCTGCGAGTCCCCGCGCGACCTGGCCCTCCCCGGCCGGGAACTGTTCGGGATCGAATTTGCCATGGACTACCTGGTGCAGCAGAACCGCCGGGACGAAGGCCGGCCCATCCCCCGCGACGAGGAGATCCTGGCCCGGGGTCGGGACGTGGTGGTGCTCGGCGGTGGCGACACCGGCGCCGACTGCATCGGCACCGCCATCCGCCAGGGGGCCCGCTCGGTGACGCAACTGGAGCTGCTGCCCAAGCCGCCGGAACGGGAGAACAAATGGCTCACTTGGCCGCACTGGCCGCTGAAACTCAGGACCTCGACCTCGCACGAAGAGGGCGGCGAGCGCGACTGGGCGATCGGCACCCAAGCCTTCCTGGGCGATAACGGCTGGGTCACCGGGGTGCAGACGGTGCGGCTGGAGTGGCGGCAGGAGGAAGAGGGGCGCTGGACGATGCAGGAGATCGCGGGAAGCGACGCGGTGATCCCGGCGGAACTGGTGCTGCTGGCGCTGGGCTTCGTGCATCCCATCCACGAAGGGATGCTCGCCCAACTGGGCGTGGCGCTGGATGCGCAGGGCAATGTTCGCGCCAATACCGATAACTACCAGACATCGCTCAACCAAGTGTTCAGCGCCGGCGACATGCGACGGGGGCAATCGCTGGTGGTATGGGCGATTCGCGAGGGACGCCAGTGCGCCCGCGCGGTGGATGAGTTCTTGATGGGCGGGTCGGATTTGGCGGGGTAGTACCTGGGAGCGCCGGCGTCCCCGCTGGCCCGTTCAGCAGCCGAGAAAGCCCCATTTATGATTGCTCTGTTGAGACTTTCTGCTTATGACAGAAGGATAGGTTACTATCAAGATTGAATCCATTGTTTGTCCTGCTACTATTGAGGACAAGATCGAATCCAAACATGGCGTCACCGCCCGTGAAGCCCGTCAGGTGCTGCTCAACAAGCCGCGTATTCGTTTTGCCGAAAAAGGCCTTGTCGAAAATGAGGATGTCTATGCGGCCTTGGGTCGGACGTATGCTGGACGCTATCTGGCCGTGTTTTTTGTCTACAAGCCTGCCACCGCAACGGCTATCATCATCAGTGCACGCAACATGACTCCAAAGGAGCGAAAACGGTATGGGAAAAAATAGAGTCAGCAGTGTTTCCAAAGCCAACACGTTGGAACAAATGGGCGAGTTTTGGGACACCCATGATCTGACGGATTTCGACACGGAGGCCCCGGACATCGAATTCAGTATTTCGTCCAATATCGCTATCGAGCCCGATTTGTTATCGGCTGTCGAGCAACAAGCAAACCGGCGCGGGGTAACGGTCGAAACCTTGGTTAATCTTTGGTTACAGGAAAAACTTGCAGAGTATGATAGTTCACTGATGGATGTATAGCCGGGCTTCGTCCATCCGGCGCCCGAAGGGATGCTCACCCAACTGGGGGTGGCGTTGGACGGCCAGGGCAACGTCCGCGCCACTACCGACAACTACCAGACCTCGCTCAACTAGGTGTTCAGCGCCGGCGACATGCGGCGGGGACAGTCGCTGGTGGTGTGGGCCATCCGCCAGGGGGCGCGCTCGGTGGTACAACTGGAACTGCTACCCAAGCCGCCGGAGCGGGAAAACAAAGGGCTCACTTGGCCGCACTGGCCGCTGAAGCTCCGGACCTCGACCTCGCACGAAGAAGGCGGCGAGCGCGACTGAGCCATCGGCACCAAAGCCTTTCTGGGCGATAACGGCTGGGTCACCGGGGTGCAGACCGTGCGGCTGGCGTGGCGGCAGGAAGCGGAGGGGCGCTGGACTATGCAGGAGATACCGGGGAGCGACGCGGTGATCCCGGCGGAACTGGTGCTGCTGGCGCTGGGCTTCATCCATCCGATGCACGAAGGGATGCTCACCCAACTGGGGGTGGCGCTGGATGCCCAGGGCAATGTCCGCGCCAATACCGACAACTACCAGACCTCGCTCAACCAGGTGTTCACCGCCGGCGACATGCGGCGGGGGCAATCGCTGGTGGTGTGGGCCATCCGCGAAGGGCGGCAGTGCGCCCGGGCGGTGGATGAGTTCTTGATGGGGGGGTCGGATTTGGCGGGGTAGGGGATGGGAGCGCCGGCGTCCCCGCCGGCCCCTGGGAGCGCCGGCGTCCCCGCCAGCCTGTTTAGGAAGTAGCTCCTCTCAACGTCTTTGGAACTTGCGGCCGGGCGTGCAAGCGACTTGTTAACCGTCAGCGGAAGGCATAATATTTTTAGCTGTGGTTTGACGCGTTGGACGATAATCCAGGCGGCATGCCATGCCTTGGGATCGGCAGGAAAATGGGTGCAAAGCTCGATTTATTCCGATACCCTAACAAACGCATACAGCCGACGCGCTACGCGCGCGGTTGATGATAGTCGTTAACGCTAGGAGTTTGTCGGACTTAATCAGTAACATACTGATTCTAATTGCTTTTTAAAAATCGTTGGAAATATTAACTCTATAAAGATCAAACAAAACAAGGGGGTCAGGTCTGAATGGCACTAACTTTTCACGTAACCTATTAATTCCTCTATTTTTTAGGCCGCCAACTTGGCTGTAAGTTGACGGTAGTGTTCCAAAACCGTTGCTAATCATTTATAAGCAACTGTTTGAATAACTTAATTTTTTCATGCT
>CAIMUS010000087.1 GCA_903844665.1 uncultured Pseudomonadota bacterium | reverse complement strand
TCATCAATGAAGTGGGCGGAGTGGCGCGGGTGGTGTACGACATCTCCGGCAAACCGCCGGCCACGATCGAATGGGAATAAGCGCTCAGCCTTTATATCGGGTGGGGCAGCCTGGTCGGGGCGAGGACCTTGACTGGATGGAACGGGCGATTGCCCTGGCCCGGCAGGCCGCCGCGCTGGGCGAAGTGCCGGTAGGCGCGGTGCTGGTGCGGGCGGGTGAGGTTCTCGGCGAGGGTTACAATCGGCCGATCGGCGCCTGTGATCCCACCGCCCATGCGGAGATTCTGGCGCTGCGTCAGGCGGCCGCCCGGGTGGGCAATTACCGCCTGCCCGACAGCACCCTGTACGTAACGCTGGAACCCTGCCCGATGTGCGCGGGCGCCATCGTGCATGCCCGAGTCAAGCGGGTGGTGTTCGGGGCGGTCGATTCCCGCGTGGGAGCGGGTGGCGCCGTATTCAATCTGCTACAAGCGGAGCAATTGAATCACAGGACCGACGTCACCGCCGGCCTGGAGGCAGACGTCTGTAGCGAACTGTTGCGGGAATTTTTTCGGCGGCGGCGCGGCTGAGAACGCAAGCCAAGGAATTGGCTGGTGGCTGTAAAATCAGGCTGCTATAATCTGTCGGCCAGATAATCAACACTTTAACATACGCCCCGATAGCTCAGGTGGATAGAGAGATCGCCTCCTAAGCGGTAGGTCACAGGTTCAAGTCCTGTTCGGGGCGCCACTTGACTTAATCTTATTGACTTCTCTACCCAGATAGACTGTTCTTGGCAAGTCTGTAATCTTCTCTAGCGTATAAGCCTTAATAAAGGTACCTTGATGCATGCTGCTGTCTACTTATCTAGGGCAGAAAATATTCTTATTCCTGTCCTGTGGATTACTTACGGACTCTTCTTGCTGGGTTTTTTCTATATTCCAAACGGCATCGATCTTTATAAATTTTTTACCCTTACTGTATTTTTACCGGGTCTTTTGATGCTGCCGACAGGTTGGTGCTTGCTTAAAAGCGATCATCTATTTCTGTTGGTGCTGCTCTATTTAGGTTATATGCTGGCCAGTTCGTGCTGGAGTCAGCCTTTTACTATCAAAGAATTCTGGCATTATCTTCGCCTTGCAGCCTATATTGTGATGTTTATCCTGCTGATGGCCGTCCTGCGGCATAAATACGCCGACGCGTTCCCAGCGCTTCTTAGATTCCTCTGTACTGGCGCGGGGGTGGCCGCTGCTGTATCGATCTTACTCTGGTATCAGGATCATCCATTTCCCAGTTCTCGCTTGGTCGGTCTGGGCATACTGGTAAACCCCAATCCCAGCGGGCTCGCTTATGGCTGCTTTGCCATCGTCGCTGCACAACTGGCACTGCGAGCGTCGGCACTGATGGAGCGTCTGTTTTTCTTGGCTATTGCTACGGTGTTGTGTTGCTTTGTGTGGTTTACCCAGAGCCGAACGGCCTTGATTGCCGTAATACTGGCGTTGATCTTTCTAGGGGTTTCGATCCATCGTGACAAATCGAACCTGTTTTTCATCGGCTGGCTTGCCAGCATTTTGATTGGGGGATCTGTGTTCTTTGGCGAGGCCTTGCTTACTCTATTCAATAGAGATATTAGTCCCAGAACAATCATCTGGAGTAGCTATCTCGCCGACGTGATGCAAGCCCCTTTATTCGGCCATGGCTACCTGAATCATCTGACAGTCTATGTCCCTGCAGAGGATGTAACTTATGATTATGCACACAGTGCTTATCTGGCCGCTCTCCGGGATGGCGGTGTGGTTGGCTTGTTGTTAATGCTGACCATTTTGCTTTACGCCGGTAGGCGGGCATTACAGATAGGGAACCAAAGTGGGGATTATCTATACCTTATACTGCTAACCTATGGAATGATCTGTATGATCCCGGAAACTGATAAGCTGATTACAAGACCCAGAGAACTTTGGCTGATTCTCTGGTTGGTATTGGCGCTGATCATGACGCATCATCGTGCCAAGGCTTGAGAAAGTGTCAGTCAGTAATCTTGCCAGGTCCCTGATTCTCACATAGAATCAGACCGCTCAGCCTTGCTGTCACCAGCCGTCGGGCCCAGCAGTCCGCTCTATTCAGACCGACCAGGAGCAACCCTTGAAAGTTATTGCCAAACCGGCGTTTAAAAACGCTGCCAAAAATCCTTATAATGCTTTATTGTATTCAGCCCTACAGAATCTGGATGTCGAAATCGCCGAATTTTCGGTGAAGAGGCTCAAATCATCGTTTTGGGATATCTGGCATATCCATTGGCCGGAAAGTTTGTTAGAAAGAAAAACGCGAATATCGACTTGGTGGTCTGCAAAAAAATATCTTGGCTTGATAGATTTCGCGCGACAGCAGGGAACCAAAATAGTTTGGACGATTCATGACTTAAAACCTCACCATCTATTTTTTCCCCATCTGGAACAACAATTCTGGTCGGAGTTTTTGCAACGACTCGATGGCGTTATCGCCCTGACCAGAACAGGTTTACAACTGACGCACGAACGCATGCCGATTATCGGCGGGCTGCCGGCTTTTATTATTCCTCATGGTCATTATCGTGGTATTTACCCCCAGACGGTGGATCGGGACGCAGCCCGCCAGAGGTTGGGAATACCGCAGGAGGCCACCGTGCTGACCTATTTCGGTCAAATTCGCCCTTATAAGAACGTCCCCAGGCTGATTCAGGTTGTCCGTGAAGTTAGGGATGCCAATACGACTCTGCTGGTCTGTGGTAAGCCTGATAGGAAACACTCCTCTCTCGTCAATGAAATACAGGCGGCAGCCGCTGCTGATACCCGTATCCGATTGCTTCTCAACTACATCGCCGATAATGACGTGCAGCTTTACCTGAAAGCAGCCGACCTGCTAATTCTTCCGTATAAAAACATACTCAATTCCGGCAGCGCCTTGTTGGGCCTTTCCTTCGATTGCCCGGTACTCGTGCCTAATTTAGGTGCGATGGCTGAACTACAGACCGCTGTGGGGCCGGATTGGGTAAAGACCTATGAGGGAGAATTGGACGGTACGGTTCTGCGCGAAGCCATCGCTTGGGCACGGTGGGGTTCACGGGGAAAACAGGCACCCCTCGACCCATACGATTGGGGAACCATTGGCCAGCAGACACTCGACGCTTATTACGGTATCCGTACTACGTATGAGCCTGCCTGAAAGCCGTTTGCCGGCGCTATGGACAGGTAACTGCGAACTCCGGTGTATCCAGGGCCAGCAATTCCCGGTCAAAATTTCGTAACACTATGATCGGCAAAGAATATTAGTAAATTCTTATGCGTTTGTTGCAAAATAACAACTTTTAAAAACATAAGGTTACGAGTGAGCGGGAATTGCTGACAAAATGTATTCTGCAAAGGTTGATTCAATCAAACTTATAAATAATCAATTCAATCCGGTAAAAATCTTTTCTTTGCACTTCCTGCCAGCCAGCTTTATCAAGTTCTCTTCCCAAAGCATCCCAGTCTGTTTCCTGGCAATGAGATTTAATGATCCAGATTTTATTAAATAATTTGTTTAAGTTGGTAACTTCCATCGGGTTATTCGCCGCAAAGTAATGAGCGCTATCCGATAATTCCATCACTATTTTTTTATCTCCGAACCACCCGTACATATTAATATCATTCTTATAATAATAACGAAATGGAAAATACATATAATTAGCACATAAAAGGACTGCATCATCTTTACTAATAACATTTTCCAAATATTTCGTAGCCGACCTCCACTCTTCTTTCTTATGATTTTGATAGTAATTAAAAGCCGAAATAAAATTTATCAATAATATAGCCGAAATGATCGTTAGAGCAATGTAGCGATTACGCAGAAAAACCACGGTAATCCCAATAGCCAGGGCACTCCCTATTCCACTGAAGATTATCGTCCGTGTCATAAAAACAGGTTTAACGAATCCTGTCAACCATATAAGACAAGGAACCAAGATAAGTGTCGATAAGATAAAAATGCCTATTACATATTTTTTTCTGAAAAATGCAATAATGGTGCCAGCTAATGCACAAAGTAATACGAAGATATTAAAAGCTGATTGCAAGCTTTTTATATAGGCAAAACCTTGAACGTCGAGAAATTTAGAAAAAGCTTTTTTTAGGGTATATTGTTCCAACCAACTGAAAGTATTTACTCCTCTTATTATATAAAACGACCAGGGCAGCCATAGAATGAATAAGGCTCCATTTAAAAGTATCCATTCTATCAAAGAAGCATCACTTATCTGTTTCCATGGGCGGTAGAAAATTATAGCTATTATATTAAAAATAAGCCAATAGTAAACAGTAATATTGTGAGTATAAAGTGCTGTGAGAGCGCCAATAAAGTAAATAGCGAGATATTTTATTTTGTTCAGATCGGATGTTTTAAACATTCCTTTATCCATAGCTGAAACAATAAATCCAATAAATCCATAGCTCGCAATACTTAATTCAAGAAATAGTAAAGCATAACTTCTCGCTTCCTGGCTATATTCAATCTGTGTACTGGATGTCGCTATGATAGCAGCCGCTACTAGGCCACAAAGCGGATTCACGAATTTTCTTCCAATGAGATGAACCAGTAATATCGATAAAGATCCGAATAGAGCCGATCCTATTCTTAAATTGAATTCTGAGGATCCTAATTGAAGAAAAAATTTCTGCAGCATGTAATAGATTGGAGGATGATTAATATCGGCTTCAAATGACATAAGATTATCAAATGGAAGTTTTGTTGCATAATAAGTGAATGATTCATCCAACCAAAGTGAAAGCGCGTCGATCTTGTAAAGGCGCATGATTAATCCTATAACCAGGATTATGAATAATGAAAAAATTTCGTAATCGTGTCGTATGGAGTAAGGTTGAGGGCTGATATATTTATCGAAAAATTTAGTAAGCATGTGTTTTTACTCAATCTTGTAATGTTAAAATTGTATAAGATAGGCATGACCCATCTTTCACATAGGATTCATGGAAAAGATGGGCATGCCCATCTTACCCGGCACCCTGCGGGCGGGCCACCCCCGACCTGCCGTGCGATGCGGTCCTGGACCCGGCCGAATGGCAAGCTGTCTACGTCGCGATTCACCACCGGCCGCCGCCGGTGACCCCGCCGCCGCTGCCCGTCATGCTCCGTTAGATCGCCCGACTGGGCGGCCACTTGGGGCGCAAGCACGATGGGACCGCCCGGTCCCAAAGCCCTCTGGATCGGCTTGCAGCGGGCGCGAGACTTGGCGTGGGGCATGCAATTGGCGTCTGAAATACATTCCCAATCAATCGGTTAGAGATGTGTGTAATGGACAAGCCTTTACCCGGTTTACGCTACGCGCCTGGTAAAAGCCTCGCTGTTGGTTAGGACATATTCATAATTCTATGGCGTTCCTGCATGTAATGCTCCAGTTTCTTGCGAGGGCCTTTCCCATACCAGCTTGGGCTGATTTCTTCTATACTCCAATTTGACTAAAACCATGGTAATTGGATTAGCGGAGAATGAAATTTATCGAATGGTTACCTGCCGATAAAGGCTTAAGAATTCGTCGAATGGTTGCTTTTTTCTTTCCAGTAGGCTTCATCTCTATCGACCTTGAGATCGCTTCCATAGCTTGAGCCAGTGATTTTGCGGTCGCCCTTCATATGATCCATATAGCGGCCAAGGTCGCTGTTGATGAAAACATGGCCCACCTCCTCTCCCATCCCCTTGCCAATATCATAAGTCCTATGACCCTTTTTCTCGAAGCGCTTGCGAACCACATCGAATAAATAAGAGTCATGCCACTGGTCTTCCTTAAAAAGGCTGTCAGTGGTATACAGTGCCTTGAACTGTTTAAGGAATTTGCCCGTAGCTGGATGCCGAAGATTGTAGCCGACAAAACCACACTCGGAAAACTGAGGCCGTGCGAGAAAACTCACCATACAATCCGGAGGTATAGTTTCCTCCAAGAACTCGAAAGGAATATCGGCAAAAAACTGAATGTCGGCATCCACCCAGAACAGGACATCGGTTGCACAGCGTTCCGCCGCAGCAAAGATGCTGAAGGTCTTATGACTGAAACGTACCGCATCCCAACGATAGCCAAGGTTTTGCTTACGGCGGAGCTTTAATTTAGGCTTACGCCAGTCTATTCGTACCTTCCAATGCTTCTCGCTCGCGGAGCCATGAGCCAGGGGATTATCTTGATGGCGCTGCTTGAATGCGACAAGCTCAGGGCATTCGGCGAGCAGATCCAAGCAAACGATGCGATCACTGATAATGTCAGGTTTAAAATTTTCGGTATAGAGGTAAAGGACAATTTCCCTGGGCCAATGGCGGTCGAAGGTTTCGACCATCCGGCGACCGTAGAGATCATAGCCTTCCTTATGACACGTCGTAACAACAGAAAATGTTCTTATGGACATAGAGTGCAATTTAG
This sequence comes from uncultured Pseudomonadota bacterium, assembly GCA_903844665.1. Lineage (GTDB taxonomy): Bacteria > Pseudomonadota > Gammaproteobacteria > Competibacterales > Competibacteraceae > CAIMUS01. Next base: position 44,046 of record CAIMUS010000087.1, on the reverse strand, counting down.
TCAGCCTTTAACACCAGAATCCATAGTGTAGATATGGCCTCTGTAGAGCCTGTTATCGTTGCTACAAAAGTTGGTTAACGCCTATTTTCAATAAAAGATTAATCGAGGTAATAATACTCTCATTATGTGTTTTCTGTAATAGCGCTTAATAACTCAGCCAGTTTCCCGGCATCGGTGGTTTGCAGCAGGCGCTTGGCGATAGGGGTAAGCTTGGACAAGTCACTGTTTCTAATCATCCGTTTGACTTCAAGCAGATTATTGGGATGCATGCTGAATTCGGTCAACCCCATGCCCAGCAGGAGTCGGGTATAGCGCGGGTCCCCGGCCATCTCGCCACACAGGCTGACCGGAATCCGGGCTTTCCGGCCGGCCCGGATGGTGACATGGATGAGCCGCAGCACCGCCGGATGAAGTGGATCGTAGAGATAATTGACGGCATCGTCGATCCGGTCGATCGCCAGGGTGTATTGAATCAGATCGTTGGTGCCGATCGAGAGAAAATCGACATGACGGGCAAAATAAGGCGCGCAAATGGCCGCTCCCGGCACTTCGATCATCGCCCCCACCGGCAGGCGGGCATCGAAGCGTTGCCCCCGCGCCTGCAACTCCCGTTTGGTATCCTCCACCAAGCGCAAGACCTGAAATAACTCCTGCAAGGTGGAAAGCATGGGAATCATCATCCGGATGGCGCCGAACGCGGAGGCCCGCAGGATGGCCCGCAATTGCGGGCGGAACAATTCCTGATTCTTCAGGCACAGGCGAATGGCGCGCAAGCCGAGGGCGGGGTTGGCCACCACCGTGGCCCCCTGCTCCCCATCCAGGCGCTTGTCGGCGCCCAGATCCACCGTGCGGATGGTAATCGGTTGGTCCTCCAGTATCTTGATCACATGCAGATAGGACGCCAGATGTTCTTCCTCATCGGGCAGGTCGGTGCGGTTCATGAACAGAAACTCGGTACGGTACAGGCCGATGCCGGCCGCGCCCACCTGCCGCACCAGCACGGCGTCTTCCGGTAACTCGATATTGGCATACAGGCCGATCGATACGGCATCCCGGGTCAGCGCCGGCTGCTCCTTCAGCTTGCCGAGCTCCCGCAACTGTCCTTGTTCCTGTTGTTGCTTCCAGCGGTAGAAGGCGAGCATGGCCGCGTCCGGTCCGACCAGGACCACCCCCTGCTGGCCATCGACAATCAGCCATTCATCGTCACGCACATAGCGCCGGGCGTTGCGGACGCCGACGACGGCGGGTATGCCCAGACTGCGGGCCAGAATAGCGGTATGAGAGAGCGGTCCCCCGTGCTCGGTGACAAAGGCGCTCATCCCTTGCTGTTGCATCAGAATGGTGTCCGCCGGCGTCAGATCATCGGCGATAACGATGCGATCCTCCAGGCGGGTGGCGACCAGATCGGTGCAGGCCGCTTCGTCCGCCAACAGAATGCGCTGTATCCGCCGCACGACATGATCGATATCATCGCGCCGGACCCGCAGGTAAGGATCGTCCATTGCCTCGAACACCTGGACCACCAGATCCCGTTGGAGCTTCAGCGCCCATTCGGCGTTACAGCGCCGGGTGCGGATCAGCTTCACCGGCGCCTGGGTCAGCATGGAATCTTCCAGCATCAGCAGGTGAATATCGATAAATGCGGCGGTATCGGCCGGAATGGTGGCCGGCAGGCGGGCCCGGATTTCCTGTAATTGCTGCCGGGCTCTGGCCACGCCGTCCAAAAACCGTTGCACCTCGTCCTCGACAATCGCCTCGGGCAGGGTGTATTCGCTGATTTCCGGCTGATTGCGCTGCAACAGCGCGACCTTGCCGATGGCGCAGCCCCGCGCTACCCCGACCCCATGCAAAGAGAACATCATGGGATCGACTCATTCATCTTCGCCGAAGCGCTGGAAGATGAGCTGTTCCAGGGAATCCAGCGCCTGCGCCGCATCGGCGCCGCAGGCCTGGATCTCCAGGCGCGTACCCTTGGCGGCAGCCAGCATCATAACCCCCATAATACTCTTGCCGTTGACCTCCCTTTTGTCCCGCAACAGGCGGATATCGGCTTCGAATCTGGAAGCCAGGGTCACGAATTTAGCAGCCGCCCGGGCATGCAGCCCCAGCTTGTTGATAATCGTCACTTCCCGTTTCAATCCCCTGGCTCCTCATGGTCTAGCAGCCGATGGTGGTGATAAATCTCATTCAGCCGGCCGGTCGGGGCAGCCATTAACGGCAAACCTACGCTCACGGCAGTTCTCGATGGCGGATCATGGTGCCGCGCCGGCTCTGACGGAAATAAGTCGCCAGCGCCTCGGCGATGAAAACCGAACGATGCTGCCCACCGGTACAACCGATGGCGATGGTAAGATAGCTGCGGTCGCCGTTTTCGAAGTAAGGCAGCCAGTGCAGCAGGAAATTACGTAAATCCTCGATCATCCGCAGCACCTCGGGCTGCCGGTTCAAAAAGCCGATGACCGCCTCATCCAGACCGGTGAGCGAACGCAACTGCGGCTCCCAATAAGGATTGGGCAGACAGCGCACATCGAAGATAAAATCGGCATCGGCCGGAATCCCTTTTTTAAAGCCGAAAGATTCGAACAGGATCGAAATGCCGCCGGCCGGGGCCTCGTGCAGGCGCTGCCGCAACAGGCGGCGCAGTTCATGCACATTGGTCAGACTGGTGTCGATGATGAGGTCGGCATAAGCCGAGATACAGCCCAGCAACTGCCGCTCCTGCCGGATGGCTTCCAACAGGGGAACCTCATCCAGGCTTAAAGGATGCTTGCGGCGGGTCTCACTGTAGCGTTTCAACAGCACCTCATCGGCGGCTTGCAGAAACAGAATCTCGACCTTCAGACCGGTACCGCGCAACTCTTCGATAATCGAGGGAAACCGATCCAGTTCACCGAGAAAATTACGGGCGTCGATACCGACGGCGGTGGGATGGGATGGCGGTTGCCCGTGCCGCAGGATTTCACTGGCGAAGGACTTGAGCAGCGTGATCGGCAGGTTATCCACACAGTAGTAACCGACGTCCTCCAGTGTCTGCAAGGCGATGCTCTTACCCGAGCCGGACAGGCCGCTGACGACGATCATTCGCATACGGTGGCGCTCACCATTTCACGTTGCAATCGTTCGATCAAATCCTCATCGGCGGAATAACCGCCCAGACGCTGGATATGATCGCGCACCGCGCATTCCACCAGGACGGCCAGGTTACGGCCCGGGGCTATGGGCAGATTGATCGTCGGGATGTGCACATCGAGAATCCGGCGCTTGATCCGGGCGCCGTTCAATCTGGCTTCCGCCGGAATGGCCGCCTCTTCCAGCCGTACCAGATGGATGATCAGGCGTATTCGCTTATTGCGCTTGATGGCGCTGTCGCCGAACATCCGACGGATATTGAGGACGCCAAGGCCCCTGACTTCCAAAAAACCGCACAGGGAGGGCGGGCAACTGCCTTCGATCACATTGGGAGCGGTCCGAATCAGTTCCGGGGTGTCATCCGCAATCAGGCGATGGCCACGACTGATCAGTTCCAAGGCCAGTTCGCTCTTGCCGATGCCGCTGGCGCCGGTAATCAGTAATCCCAGGCCGAACACCTCCAGCAATTCGCCATGAACCACGGTGGCGCCTCCCAGGCTGTGCTGATATTCCAGGAATCGTTCCAGCACCGTTTCCGGCGTGGCCGGCGTATGCCACAGGGGCGTGCCGGTGTCGGCGGCGGCGCCCTGCAGCAGGCTGGCCCGGTCCCGGTCGCCACAGATCAGCACCGCCCCCGCCCGGGGACCGAGGAGATGCTCTATCAGCACGGTGCGGGCGGCGGTTTCCAGAGTCTCCAGAAAATACAGTTCGTCCTGATCCAGAATCTGGATGCGGGGAGGGTGTACCCAGTTTAACCGCCCAACCGGGGTGTCGGCGGTATTGTCCGCCGTCCAGATCACCCGCCCGGCGCCGCTTTGGCCGCCGATCCAGCTCAGTTCCAGCACGGTCTGTAAGGCCCGGAAAACGGCCTCCGCCAGGATCCCCTGGGTCATGTCAGAACGGGCGGTAGCCATTGGCTGAGTCGCTCGAACAGGTCCTTACCAGTATCGGCTTGCCGTAATTGCCCGCAAAAGGCATGATCGCTGAACATTTCCGCCAGATAGGCAAGAATTTTAAGATGTTCGTCGGTGAACTGTTCCGGCACCAACAGGCCGAATACCAAGTCCACCGGTTGTCTATCGAGTGCATCGAACTCCACTCCTTGTTTAAGTCTGATAAAAGCGCCGGTGACCCGGGGACCCTGGCCCAGACGGCCATGAGGCAGGGCAATCCCATTGCCCAGACCCGTGCTGCCCAGGCGCTCGCGTTTGCTCAGGCTGTCGGCGATCTGTCTGGCTGTCAGGCCAGTCCGGCCAGTCTGGCCAACCGCCAGCAGCCTGCCCAATAATTCCAGCAGGCGCCCCTTATTGTCGGCGCTTCCGATGCAAACCACGCGCTCGGCGGTTAGCAGGTCCACGATATTCATAGCAGGCAGGGATGCAGGCTTCGCTGTGATCAAGTGAGACGTTTACGATCGGTCGATGACGGTATCGACATCACCTCCCGGTATTTTGCCACCGTTCGCCGCGCCACCTGAATGCCATCCTGGCTTAAACATCGGGCGATCGTGCTATCGCTGAGCGGCTGTTGCGGACTTTCCTCGGCGATCAATTTCCTGATCATGGCGCGAATGGCGGTGGAGGAACATTCACCGCCGTCGCTGGTGCCGACATGACTGGAGAAAAAATACTTGAACTCGTAGATGCCGCGCGGGGTATGCATATATTTTTGGGTGGTGACCCGGGAAATGGTGGATTCATGCATCTCCATCGCTTCGGCGATATCCCGCAGCACCAGCGGTTTCATGGATTCTTCCCCGTATTCCAGAAATTCCCGCTGGCGCTCGACGATACAACCCGCGACTCTCAGCAGAGTCTGGTTGCGGTTCTTCAGGCTTTTCAGGAACCAGCGCGCTTCCTGCAGATGATTTTTCAAATAGACATTGTCGGTGCTGTTATCGGCGCGGCGCACCAGTCGGGCATACTGGCTGTTGATGCGCAGGCGGGGGGTGTTATCGGGATTGAGCTCCACCCGCCAGATGTTGCTATGGCGGTGCACGAAGACATCCGGGATAACATACTGGGTTTTGCTGACCGACAACGCTGCGCCTGGATGGGGGTTCAGAGAAAGAATCAACAGCACGATTTGTTGCAGGGATTCCCGCGCTACCTTCAGCCGGCGTAGCAGCAAGGGGAAGTTGTGTTCCGCCAGCAGGTCCAGATGGTGTTGCACCAGTTCCTGTGCCTGCGGCAGCCAGAGGGTATCCGGCGGCAATTGATTCAACTGCAATAGCAGGCATTCCGCCGGGTTGCGGGCCGCCACCCCCGGCGGATCGAAATGCTGGATCCGATGCAGTACCGCTTCCACCTCGTCCAGTTCGATGTCCAGTTCCGCCGGCAGCCCCTGGTGAATCTCTGTCAGCGGCAGGGATAGATAGCCGGTCTCGTCGATGGCGTCGATGAGGGCGGTGGCGATAGCGATATCCCGCTCGCTAAAAGGGGTCAGCTCCATTTGCCAGATCAAATGATCGCGTAGCGAACCGGGGGCGTCGGCCTGTTGCTCGTAAGGGTCCCATGGCTCATCGTCACCCCGCGAAAAGCTGGTGGCGCCATCGTAGCTGTCGTAACCATCCTCCCAGGCGCTGTCCACCGGCAACTCTTCGGGCAAAGTGGTATTGGCGGCATCCAGTTCCTCTCCAGCGGCAGACAGTTCGGCCGGGTCGGGCGCCGCCATGGCCAGAGCTTCATCCGCCGGTGACAGACTGTCGTGCGCCTCCTCCACCCGTTCCAGCATCAGATTGGATTCGAGCACCGCCTGGATTTCCGTTTGCAGGTCCACGCTGGAAAGCTGCAACAGGCGGATGGCCTGCTGCAACTGGGGCGTCATGGTCAACTGCTGACTTACCTGCAGTTGGATTTGCGGCGACTGTCTCATAGGTTCACGTGCCGGATGAACGGGTTCAGGTCACAGGTTTCATAGTCTGCATTTTATAGTAAAGCATTTAATGTGCCAGTGCCGATTTTCTTATAGACGAAAAGATTCGCCCAGGTAGACGTCCCGCACCTGTCGATCGGCGAGAATATCCGCCGGCGTGCCGGCGGCGATCACCCGGCCCTCGTTCAGAATATAGGCATGATCGCAGATGCCGAGGGTTTCCCGGACGTTATGGTCGGTGATCAGCACGCCGATGTTGCGGTCCCTCAGATGCTTGATAATCCGTTGAATATCCACCACCGACAGGGGATCGACCCCGGCGAAGGGCTCATCCAGCAGCATAAATCGGGGGGTGGCGGCCAGCGCCCGGGCGATCTCCACCCGCCGGCGTTCGCCGCCGGACAGGCTGATGCTCAAGGCGTCGCGCAGATGCCCGACATGCAATTCCTGCAACAGTTCATCGGCTGTCGCCAGGCGTTGCTTCCGGCCCAGCTCACGGCGCAGCTCGAGCACCGCCAGAATGTTGTCGAGTACGGAGAGTTTCCGGAATACCGAGGGTTCCTGCGGCAGGTAACCGATGCCCCGCCGGGCCCGCACATACATCGGCAGGGCGGTGATATCCTGCTCGTCCAGCAGGACCTGACCGGCGTCACAGGGAATCAGGCCGACGATCATATAAAAGCAGGTGGTCTTGCCGGCGCCGTTGGGGCCGAGCAGTCCGACCACGCTGCCGCTGGTGACCGTCAGCGAGGCGGCATCGACGACGCGGCGCTGCTTGAAGTGCTTGGCGATCTGGTTGACGACGAGTTGCGACATAGGGCTAGCGGCCCGGGGAAGGCGCTTTGGGGGGCGGCGTCGGGGCTTTGGAAGGCTCCTGTTTGCCAACGCTTGGCCCTTCCGTCCCCGGGACCTTGGCGGACGGCGTCGGGGTTTTAGGCGACTTTTGGGATGAGGCAGATCCCGTGGTCGATGATTTGGGTTGGATGGTGATCTGAATACGGTTGCCTTTTTCGCCCCGAGCCCTGACCAGGTCGGTTTTGGTTTCGTATTCGATGTAATCGCCGGTGTAGACGTCGTTACCCTGAGTCACTCTGGCGTTACCCGTCATGCTCATTAGATCTTTGGTGACATCGTAATCCACCCGTTGGCCGGTACCATGCATCTCCTCCTTATCGGGGGAGGTTTTGTAGCGCCAGGCGGCCGGCTTGCCGAAGGCCTCGATCCGTTGAAACTGGCCGTTTTGGGTATAGACGGTGGCGGTATCGGCGGTCAGATGCAGACTGCCCTGGATGATGACCACGTTGCCTTCATAGATGCTGGTGCCGGTCTTCTGGTCCAATTGACCACGGTCGGCTTCCAATTGAACAGGCTGCTTGCTATCCTCCGGCAGGGCATAAAGCCAACCCGGCAGCAACAGTAGGGCCGGTAGCAATAAGGCGCTGAGGCGCAGTGGCAAGTACATAGGTATCCTCGGATTGAGACGTTAGTGCTGTATAAAAAATAACTACTTGAATTTTCATGGTAAATTTGAAACTGTCCGGCGATTTCTTCCTCACTCCTCACTCCTCACTCCTCACTCCTCACTCCTCACTCCTCACTCCTCTACCTTGCGGCCCGCGCGCCGGCCTCGCCGCCTCTCAAACCGGAGCCGACGGCGGTTCGATGAACCTGGCTCGCTCCGGTTCGAGCCGGCCAAGGGCTTCCAGGAGCAGTTCGCAGACCTCGCGGGCGGCCCCCCGTCCGCCGGCACTGGGGGTCTGCCAGTGGGCGTGGCGTCTGACGAAGGGATCGGCGTCCTGCACGGCGATCGCCAGTCCGACCCGACTCATCACGGGCAGGTCGATCACGTCATCGCCCACGTAAGCCACCTGAGCGGGATCCAGGCCCTGGTGTTGCAGCAAGTCCTGGAAGGCGACCAGTTTGTCCTGAACGCCCATATAGACATAATCGATGCCCAGATCGGCCATGCGCCGCTCCACCGCCAGCGAACGGCGGCCGGAGATGATGGCGACAGCCACGCCCTGGTTTTGCAGCATCTTCATGCCATGGCCGTCCCTGGAATGGAAGGCCTTGAATTCATTGCCATCGTCGGCCAAATAGAGACGGCCGTCGGTGAGCACTCCATCGACGTCGAAGATGACCAGACGAATCTGGGCGGCTCGGTGCAGAATATCTTGCATAGTCGTTAGCTTTCGAGGTTACATGACGCCCGCGCGCAGCAGATCGTGCATATTCAGCACGCCGAGCAGTTTATCATCGGCATCCACCACCGGCAGAGCGTTGATTTTATAGGTATCCATCAGCCCCAGCGCTTCCGCGGCCAGGATGCCCGGATGTACTCTCCTGCAATTAGGAGTCATCACCTCGGCGACGCTGACGGCGTGAACATCGATGCGCCGGTCCAGTGTACGGCGCAGATCGCCGTCGGTAAACACGCCCAGCAGACGATCGGCCGGATCGGTGACGACGGTCATGCCCAGTCCCTTACGGGTCATTTCCACCAGGGCGACATCGAGGCGGTCTTCGGGCGCGTTGCGCGGGATAGTATCGCCCGTATGCATCACATCGTCGATCAGCAACAGCAGGCGCCGTCCCAGCCGACCGCCAGGATGGGAAAGGGCGAAATCATCGGCGGTAAAACCGCGCGCCTCCAGCAGCGAGATAGCCAGCGCGTCTCCCATCGCCAGGGCCGCCGTGGAACTGGCGGTCGGCGCCAGTCCCAGGGGACAGGCTTCCTTATCGACGCTGACATCGATATGCACATCGGCCGCCCTGGCCAGGGTGGATGCCGGGTTGCCGGTCAGGGCGATCAACGGCACCCCCAGCCGCTTGATCAGCGGCAGCAGGACCTTGATCTCCTCGGTTTCGCCGGAATTGGACAGCGCCAGCACCAGATCCTTGGCGGTGATCATACCGAGATCGCCATGGCTGGCCTCGGCGGGATGGACGAAGAAGGCCGGGCTACCGGTGCTGGCCAGGGTGGCGGCGATCTTACCACCGATATGACCCGATTTGCCCATGCCGGTGACGATGATACGCCCTTCACAGGCCAGCATGTACTGACAGGCGCGAACGAAGTTGTCATCGATCCGGTCTTTCAGACGGGCCACCGCCTGGGCTTCGGTCTCCAGGACGTCGCGGCCGAGTTGCTTGAGTTTGAGGTCGCTCATAGTGTTATCGTTGTCAGGGTGTTTGCAGGCTCACTACCGCTATCATGATACACCTTGCGATGAGGTTGCCAACTCCGGGGCGGTAAGTCGAACAACCCAAGCCATAGCATTGTTTATTGCGGTGCAGTATGATGGCGCACCTTACGGTTATCGCCTTCCCAGTTCCAATCCGGTAGAGTAATGTCCACTATGGGTGAACCCGACCCCCCCTCTCCCTGCATCGGCGTCTGCGCCATGAATTCCCAAACCGGCCTGTGCGATGGCTGTTACCGCACGCTCGCTGAAATCGCCGCCTGGAGAAGTTACACCGCGGAGGAAAAACGTGCCGTCCTGGCCCAACTGGAGGAACGTTGTCTGCGGATTTGGGGCGAAGCCTTATGTATCTAGCCGCACCGCAACCCGTCCGCCGGGAGGATCCGCAATGCCTTTAAGCCGCCCCCCAAGGTCCCGCAAGCTCCTGCATACCCGCACCGTGCAATGCTACGGCTATCAGCGCGAGGATGGTCTTTGGGATATCGAAGGGCATATGACCGACGTCAAAACCTACAGCTTTCCCAACCAGGACCGGGGGGGAGAGGTCAAGGCCGGCGAACCGCTCCATGAAATGTGGATACGCCTGACCCTGGATTCGGATCTGTGTATTCACGACGCCGAAGCCTGCACCGATGGGTCACCTTTCCATATCTGTCCTGAAATCGCCGGGCGTTATAAGCAACTCATCGGCCTGCACGTCAAGCCGGGCTGGAATCTCAAGATAAAGCAGTTGTTCCACGGCGTGGAGGGTTGCACCCATCTGACCGAACTGCTGGGTCCGGTGGCCACCACGGCATTCCAAACCATCCATCCCAGGCGGCGGGGGGCGAAAAAACCCAAAGCCGGCGACGAGGAACGGTCGCGTTTGTTGAACAGTTGCCACGCCATGCGCAGCGACGGCGCGGTGATCAAACAACACTGGCCGCAGTTCTATACCGGCCCGGACAGGGTGGTCAACGAGTAACTACTTGCCTTTTAATCCGCCGGACGGGCCAGTTTCGACTGCTCCCTCCTCGGCGGGCGTCTGCGGCTTAGAGATGATCTCGACGGGCGGGGCGCCGCCACTGGCCGCTGGTGTAGGCTTAGCCGCCGGCAACCCGGCCTCGGCGGTGATATCCAGGGCAGGGCCGGCAGCCTCAGGATGCTTGTTCACGTACAGCTTATAGAGATAAGCATCTTTTACCTGCCGTAACGAGCGCTTGGATTCCATGTGCTGTTCCTGAGCACTGATATAATCGCCTTGGGCAGTGGCCAGTTGTACCGCCATGGCCGGCTTGGTTTTATCATCGGTCTCCTTGAAATCCTTCTTCAATTTCTCGTAGGCCTCCCGGGCCGTTGCCGTCCGCGTCGCCGCAAACACTTCCCGTTGCTGCGCCGATTGCAGATCTCTTCGAAAAGCGTTCGTCGGTGTGCTCAAAAAATCGATCGCGGGCATCTCGGGCTCTTTTTTCGGCCAGAGGCTACAGGCGTTTCCCAATAAAACGATAAAGGCGATAATGGCGAGTTGTAAGGCTTTCACACTCCAAACTCCTATCCTGATAATGACTGACTGCTATTAGAATAACCGCCATGCATCGAGCGATGCAAAAGATTATCCAAACTTCACATTTCCGCCAAGCGATATTATCCAAGGAAACTCTATGCGCGACAAACCTTTGCACGGCATTAAAGTACTGGACCTTACCCGACTCCTCCCCGGCCCGCTGGCCACGCTGCATCTGGCGGATTTGGGGGCGGATGTCATCAAGATCGAAGATACCGGCGCCGGCGACTATGCCCGCACCCTCGGCGCGGGCGCCAAAACCCATGCCTGGCTGTTCCTGCTGGTGAACCGTAACAAGCGGGCGCTGCGTCTGGACCTTAAGCAGGCGGCGGGACGGGAGGCGTTCCTGGAACTGGCCAACCAGGCCGATGTGATCGTGGACAGTTTTCGTCCCGGCGTGGTGGACAAGCTGGGCATCGGTTACGACACCGTGCGGGCCGGCAATCCCCGCATCGTCTACTGCGCGATCACCGGTTACGGTCAGACCGGACCCTACCAGGATCGGGCCGGCCACGATCTCAATTACTGCGGCTATGCCGGCATCAGCGATCAGATCGGCGTGGCCGGCGGCCCCCCGGCGATTCCCAACTTCCAGATCGGCGACCTGGTCGGCGGTTCCTTGAGCGCCGTCATGGGCATTCTGGCGGCGCTGCTGGACGCCCGGCGCACCGGCCAGGGGCGGTATGTCGATGTAGCCATGACCGATTGCGCCCTGGCGCATACGATCTTCCCGCTCATCAGCCAACTCAGCCATGGCCAGGTCCTGCCGCGCGGTGAGGATTTCCTGACCGGTGCCTTGCCCTGCTACAGTGTCTACGAAACCGCCGACGGCCGCTATATGGCGGTCGGCGCCCTGGAACAGAAATTCTGGGCGCTGTGCTGTCAGACTCTGGGCCGCCCGGATCTGGCCGAGCAGCATAGGGTCTCCGGCGCCAAGGCCGCGGCGATCCGCGCCGAAGTGGCGGTGCTATTTCAATCCCAACCGCAGGCCCATTGGGTCGAGATCTTCGATCGGGTGGACTGCTGCGTCACCCCCGTGCTCACCATGGCCGAAGCGATGGAGAACGAACAGTTGCGGGCGCGTGGTATGTTCGTCACCTCCCACCATCCCATCGACGGTCCGGTAACCCAGTACGCCTTTCCGGTCAAATTCAGCGAGTTCGAATTCGCCATCGAGCGGGAAGCGCCGTTGGCGGGTGAACACAGCGAGGAGATTCTGACCGAAGCGGGTTTCAGCACGGCGCGGATCGCACAGTTGCGCGCCGCCGGCGTAATTTAGGACCGATCATCCTTAATAATCGGTAAAATGCTGGAATAGAGACCATAGACCCGAGGGGTTTAGTGATGACCGTATGCGAGCTGATTGCCAGGCTGGTCGCCTTCGAGACCGTATCCCGTAATTCCAATCTGGCGCTTATCGACTTTATCCGCGACTATCTGGACGGTTTCGGCATACGGTCATCCCTGGTAACCAATGAAGCCGGCAACAAGGCCAATCTGTATGCCACCATCGGTCCCCTCGCGCCGGGCGGCGTGGTCCTGTCGGGCCATACCGATGTGGTGCCGGTGGATGGTCAACCCTGGAGCAGCGAACCCTTTACCGTGGTGGAGCGGGAAGGTCGGCTGTATGGTCGCGGCGCCTGCGATATGAAGAGCTTTTGTGCGATCGTCCTGGCGCTGGCGCCGGAGATGGGAAAACTGCAAAAACCCATTCACCTGGCCTTTTCTTACGACGAAGAAATCGGCTGCCAGGGAGCGCCGTCGCTGATTCGGGCGCTGCTGGAAAATGTGCCCCGGCCGACGGCGGTGATCGTCGGCGAGCCCACCAAGATGCAGCTCGTCACGGCGCACAAGGGCATTACCGCGCTGAAAACCAGCGTCATCGGTCATGAAGCGCATTCCAGCCAGACCCATCGCGGCGTCAGCGCGGTGATGACCTCCGCCCGGCTGATTACTTTCCTGGATGATCTGGCCCGGCGGCGGCAGGAGGTCAGGCCACGCAATCCCGGCTTCGAACCGGACTTTACCACCGTCCACGTCGGCGTGATCCGGGGCGGCACGGCGGTCAATATTATTTCCCGTCACTGTGAGTTTGTCTGGGATATCCGCAACATCCCCGGCGACGAACCGCAGGACCTGTTGGCGCAGTTCCAGACCTTCTGTCGGCAGAAGGTCGAGCCGGCCATGCGTGCGATTGCCCCGGAAACCGGCATTCAGACCGAAATTTTCGCCAGCGCGCCGGCCCTGCGGCATGAACCCGACAGCGTGGCCGCGCGCTTGGTCAAGACCCTGCTCGGTAATGAAGCGATTTATAAAGTACCCTATGCGGCGGAAGCCGGCCAATTCCAGGAAGCGGGGCTATCGGCGGTGATTTGCGGTCCCGGCTCCATCGATCAGGCGCATCAGCCGGATGAATACATTACCCTCCAGCAGGTGGAGGCCGGCATGCAGTTTATCCGTCGGCTGATCGCGTATTTATCTGGCGGGAGTTAAGGACTGCGCAGACGGTTGCCTGTTCCTGGGAGCGCCGGCGTCCCCGCCGGCTTCCTGAAAACGCCGGCCAAAGGCCGGCTTTGTGCCGGCGGGGACGCCGGCGCTCCCAGGGGACCAGCGACAACGATGAAGGCGCCTCACACTTTTAATTGCACCCTCTTGCGGCCATGACGGAGCATCGCATTTGCGTCGCGCCCATGCTGGACTGGAGCGATCGGCATGAGCGCTACTTTCTGCGCCTGATCAGCCGTCATGTCCGGCTGTATACGGAGATGGTGACCACCGGCGCGGTCATCCACGGTGACCGGGACTATCTGTTGGGCTACGATCCCGCCGAACATCCCCTGGCCCTGCAGCTCGGCGGCAGCGAACCGGCGGTGCTGGCCGAATGCGCCCGCATCGCCGCCGCCTGGGGTTACGACGAGGTGAACCTGAACGTGGGTTGTCCCAGCGACCGGGTGCAGGCCGGCCGGTTCGGCGCCTGCCTGATGGCGGAACCGGAACTGGTCGCCGAGTGTGTGGCCACCATGACAGCGGCCACGACCGTTCCGGTTACGGTCAAGACCCGGATCGGCATCGACGAGAACGATTCCTATGAGAATCTCGTCCGGTTCGTAAGCACTGTCGCCGCCGCCGGTTGCCGGGTCTTTATCATTCATGCCCGCAAGGCTTGGCTGCAGGGCTTAAGTCCCCGCGAGAATAGGGAAATTCCGCCGCTGCGCTATGCTGTGGTCCGGCAGATCAAAGCCGATTTCCCCGGGTTGCGGATCGTGCTTAACGGGGGTATTACCAGCCTGGAGCAGGCCGCCGGGCAGCTCCTGCATCTGGATGGCGTCATGATCGGCCGCGCCGCCTATCAAAATCCCTATCTGCTGGCCGAGGTGGACCGGCGCTTTTTCGGCGACGCCCGGCCGGCGCCGGGCCGGCGCCGGATCGTGACCGCCTTTCTGCCTTATGTGGACCGGCAATTGGCGCACGGCGTACCCTTGAACGCCATGACCCGCCATATTCTGGGTCTCTTTCAGGGCAGGCCGGGGGCGCGGGCCTGGCGGCGCTATCTCAGCGAACAGGCGCATCGTCGGGGCGCCGGCGTGGAGGTCATCGAGGCCGCTCTACGGCAGGCGCCGGAGACTGATTTCCTGGAAGCCCTCATCCCTTGACAGGTCAGCACTTCGCTTGCGCCGCCGGGAGAGGCAAGTCGTGATTGCGGGATCGAGTGGCGCTATGTCATCATTGCGCCGGCTGTTGTCATGCCGCCCCTATCTCCCCTGCCGACAGGTCCGCAGCCATACCGCATCACTCCGGGTAGAGGATAATATGTCATTGATTCAAAATGAAAATTTAAAATTCATAATGATTAACAATCTGTTTTGGACAATCTTCTAAACTACGGGATAAACGCCCACTATGATTTTTCACCGGCACAAAACAGACTGAGTCAGAGTCGAATGGCGATTAGATTTTGTCATTGAATCCGAGGAACGTGGAAATGTATCAAGATAGCAACACTATGCTGAGCGGGGATTCTCAACTTCAGGGTTGGAACCAGCGGGACAACCGGGCTTTGATCGAACGCGCCCAGGCTTATCTGGATGCCGGGTTGGGAACATCCGAATGCCGGGAGATCGTTCTCGGTTTACTGCTTGCCAACGCCCAACTGCGCGAAGTCGCTCTCCTGGCCGAACAAATCACCCGCAGTGCTTCCAAGAGTGGCCGGGAAACCTGGCGAACCGGCTGAGTCAATCTCAGCCATTACCATAAGGCAAAAAACTATGAAAAAACTCAAATATTTGGTGTTGGCAGGAGCCTTGAGCAGCTTGGCATGGGCTGCCGACCCGGCCACTGTTCAAATCGAGCATCCATGGGCGCGGGAGACCCCTCCGACGGTGACCAACGGCGCCGCCTATATGACGCTGCTCAATCAGAGTCAGCAGCCGGACCGCCTGCTGGGGGCCAGTGGAGAGGTGGCTAAAACCATCGAGTTGCATACTCATATCATGGAAGGCGCCCAGATGAAGATGCGTCCGGTGGCGGCCATCGACGTCAAGCCGGGCGAGCCTACCGTACTCGAACCCGGCGGTTTGCACATTATGCTGATCGATCTCAAGCAACCTCTGGTGGCGGGACAACGGTTTCCTTTGACCCTGAACTTCGAAAAAGCCGGTAAAATCCCGGTCGAGGTCACGGTCACCAAGGCAGAGCCGGAACCCATGCACCCTGCCGGCGGCGCTCATCGACCCTGAGAGTCGGGGCGGGATGGGCGGAAAAACAAAGGGCGCCTTTTCAGGGCGCCCTTTGGCTTAAAAAGAACTTGAGTCCCTTCGAATCATGCGTCTTAGTAAGCTCGCTTGGCCTTGGGCGGCTTCACGAGGGTCAAGGCGATGATGATGCCGAGCACTGCCAGTCCGGCGGTGACATAAAAGGCATAGATATAGCTGCCGAACACATCCTTGGCTTGACCGGCTATCAGTCCCGCCGCTATCGCGCCGATGCCATAGGCTGAAAAGATTACGCCATAGTTGGCGGCGGAGTTTTTAATGCCGAAAAAGGACGCCGTGGCGGTCGGCGCGATAGCCAGCCAGGAGCCTAAAGCCGCCCACAGGCAGGCAAAACAAAACATGAACAGGATCAGCTTGCCCTCGCCGGCAAACAGGATCATCAACACCGAAGCCAGCAATACCAAGGCAAGAGATAAGGCTGCTGTTTTACCAGGGCCAAGGGCGTCCGTCAGCCAGCCGAAGACAGGCCGTCCACCACCATTGAAGATGGCGAAGAACGAAACCAAGCCCGCCGCCGTCGCGGCATCCACTTTGATAATTTCCTGCCCAACTCCACTGGAAATGCCGATGGCCATCAAACCGCTCAGAGAACCGATGATGAAACACAACCATAAGCCCCAGCCGGACGAGGTCTTCATCGTCTCAGTAGGGGTAAAATCGACAGTACCGCTCGAGCCGGCGACGGGTTGCCAGCCCGCCGGTTTCCAACCGGCCGGCGGAAACCTGAGCACGAGTGACAGCAATACCAGCGCTACCAGGAAAAAGAGTCCGAGGTGAAGAAAGGCTAGGAGAACCCCTTCACTTTTGATTAGATTGCTCGCCACATAAGCGGTGATGAGCGCCGACGCTCCAAAACCGAGTACCGTAATGCCGACGGCAATGCCCTTGATATCCGGGAACCATCTCGTTGCTACGGCGATAGGTATGCCGTAGACGATGCCCACGCCAGCGCCGGCGATCAGGCCATAGCTCAAATAGAGGAAGTTCATGTCCGTGGCATACCTGGACAGAATCCAGCCCGCGGCCACGATCAGGCTGCCGATCACGCTGAGCACAGCGGGTTTTATCCCCCGTTGCAACAGTCGCCCGCTAATCGGCATCAGCACGGTGAAGACCGCCAGAAACAGCATGAACGGCCATAAGGTCTGAGTGGCCGTGATTTTTACTTCAGGGGTCGAGAAGAGTTCCTGCAGGGGTTTTCTGAACACGCTCCAGGCATAGACCGTACCCAGACACAGGTTCATGATCATGCCCGCGAGCACAAACCCCCACCTCCCGGCTTCCGCCTGCATTCCAAACACTTTGGTGTTACCATTATCAGCCATTCTAATTTACCTCTTGTGGTTGAGTATTGAGCTAGTCGCTAGCTCTTGTGAAGTTTGTTGCTGGATTGTTGGTGTGTTGAAGTTGCCTCTCCCGGCCAGGCGGTGAACCCGGCACAGGAGCACAACCTTTAAAAAGCTTACCATTAAAACGGGTCCGTTTCCTACCGTTAATACATTTTTTTAGATGAGGGCGGTCGTTGCCGGTTAGCCTGCCTCTGGATTGACTCTCGCCAGCACCGCCATGGTCAGGCGGGAGATACATACCAGCCGCTCCTGTTCATCGGTAATCCTGATCTCCCACAACTGGGTCGAACTGCCGATATGCAAAGGTCTGACCACGCCGTAGACATAGCCGGAACGCACCGGGCGCACATGATTGGCGTTGATTTCCAGCCCTACGCAGTGGCGGGTCTGCGGGTCCTCGCAGAGAAAGGCCGCCACGCTGCCCAGGGTTTCCGCCAGCACTACCGAGGCGCCGCCGTGCAGAATCCCCGCCGGTTGAATGGTGCGATGGTCCACCGGCATCCGGGCCTTCAGATAATCCTCGCCGATTTCCAGAAATTCGATGCCGAGATGTTCGCACAGCGTGCCACGGCAGTTGGCGTTGATCTCGTCTACAGTGCTTGAAATGTGCCAGATGGACATAAGAACTCGCTTGCTCCGTATTGCAGAGGGCGCCTGACCGAAAACTTCGCCGACCGGTAGGATGGGTAGAGTGGAGCTTAAGCGGAACGAAACCCATCAGCGCCAAGCCGCGTTAATAGATGGGTTTCGCTGCGCTCTACCCATCCTACCCGATCAAATGAAGGCTAAGTTCAATTTTACCCGAAAGGCCGCTACGGCTAACGCCGTTCTTCAGCCAGCAACTGGCGGGCCTTGTCGAAATCTTCGCCAGCCCGTTCCGGCTGACCCAGCGCGGTATAGGTCCTGCCCCGGTTGCTGTAAGCGGTGGCCAGATTGGGATCCAACTGGATGGCCCGATCGTAGTTTTCCAACGCCTGCGGGTATTGACCGAGGGTGTAATAAGCATACCCCCGATTCAGCCAGGCAATCGCATAGTTCGAGTTCAGGCTGACGGCCCGATCATACTCTTCCAGCGCCCGCTGGATCTCACCCTGGGACTGATAAGCCAGCCCCCGATTGTTCAGGACCTCTATGTAATCCGGGTTCAGCCGCAGCGCCTGGTCATAGTTGTCGACAGCCTGCTGGTACTGACCCAGCGTGGCATAGAGCGCACCCAGTTGGCCGTAAGCCTCGGCGTCATTCGAATCCAGCCGCAGCGCCCGTTCGAAATCGGCGATGGCTTTCTGATATTGCCGCTGGGTCTGGTAGATGAGACCCCGCTTGGTGTAAGCCTTGGCCAGCTTGTCGTCCAACCGCAGGGCTTTGTCGTAATTCTCCAGGGCTTGCGGATACTGTCCCTGTTGGAGATAGAGGCTGCCGCGCTGCAGATAAGCCGTCGCCAGTTCCGGGTTCAGTTGCAGCGCCTGGTCATAGTCGGCGAGCGCTCGCGGATAATCGCCCTGAGCGCGGTAAGCGCCGCCCCGGTTAAGGTAAGCCTCGGCAGAGTCCGGCTTGAGTTGGAGGGCGCGGTCGCAGTCTTCGAAGGCCCGCTGATAGTCTCCCATCAGCGTGTAGACCCGACCCCGCTTGCTATAGATTCCGGCATCCTTGGAATTCAGGCGAAGCGCCTGCCCGTAATCTTTAAGTGCGGCCTGGTATTGGCCCAGCGCGGCATACGCTTCGGCCTGGCTGAGATAAGCCGCGAGCAGTTGCCTGTCCGTCAGCTTGCCCGCTTTGATCACCTTATTCCAATACCGGATGGCCTCTTCATAACGACCGGCGGTGGTGGCCCCCTGGGCCTGCCGCAACTCGTTATGGGTCACTTTGCCGGAAGCGCAGGCGGTGAGCATCAGGGCGAGCACCACCATGACGAGCGGAAGACGAGACATATAATCCCTCCCAATCGGTTTATTGGAGTTAATTTGCTATTGGCTTCAGCCCGTTACAGCCGGCCGCGTTCATCGAGAAAACTGAATCCACGCAGCGGCGCGTCCATCCGTTTGCACAGGGCTATCGCCTTGCAAAGCTCGCCCATTTCGCCGGGCAGGGTCAGGAGCTTGACCTGATTGCTCAACCGCAGATAGGGAACCGTATCGGTCGGATCCACCTCGGCCAACAGATTTTCCAGTCCGCAGCCGAACAAAAAGTAATTCTGCCGGGTATATCCCCCCACCGCCAAACCCGCGTTCAGCGCGGCGTCGGCAAGGGCGCTGAAGTCCACGCTGGCGGTAATGTCCTGCAAGCCCGGCAGCAGCAGCGGATCGGCATGTACCCGATGGCGATAATAACAGCGCAAGGTCCCCGTCCGCCGCGCCGGCTGATAGTACTCGCGGCGTGGATAGCCGTAATCGATCAGCAGCGCCACCCCGCTTGCCAGACTTTCCGCCAGCGCGGCGATCCAGCCCGGCAGCCGGGCGTTGAACTCGGACTCGTAAGCCAACGGCAGCGCATAGCCCAGCGTCTCCTGGAGCCGGTTCACGGCGTCCGTCAGGGCCGGAGCCGCCTCCCCTTCGCGCCAGATAAAGCAGTCTTTCTCCCAGGCGACTTGCAACGGCCGGGGACCCGCCGGGGTGATGCGGAAGCGTTCTACCGGCATGGCGTCCATCACCTCGTTGGCGACCATGACTCCGCTGAATCCGGCCGCCGGCAGGGTATCCAGCCAGCACACCCGCGTTTGCAATCGCGGCGCCTGCGCCGCCAGCGTCTGCTGCTGCCGCTCACGCAACTCGGCGCTGAGTTCCAGAATCTCATACCGCTCGGGTAAACTATCCAGCGCGTCCAGTTCCTGAAGCATGGCCGCCGCCATGACGCCGGAACCGGCCCCCAGCTCCAGAATGTGACCGCCACCCAACCGGGCCAGTATCTGCTGGCATTGGCGGGCTACGCAGCGGGAGAACAGCGGCGAAAGTTCAGGCGCGGTGACGAAATCGCCTCCGGCGCCGAACTTGCGGGCGCCGGCGCGGTAATAGCCCAGTCCCGGCGCGTACAGCGCCAGTTCCATAAAGCGGGCGAAGGGGATGGCGCCGCCGCCGGCCGCCATCTCGGCCCGAATGGCTTCCACCAAGCGGGCGCTGTGGGCGGCGGCTGCCGGCTCGGGGGCAGGCAAGGCATAGAGGTCGGCAGGATTCATACTCTTGGAAAACTTAAGGATTCGGCTCAAGGTTGCCACCCGCGCACACTACCTGTTAGGAGACTCGCTTGCAATCCACCCTCACCAAGATCGTGCTGCTGACCGGCGGCGCCCGCCGTATCGGCGCGGCCATCGCCCGCACGCTGCATCGGGCCGGCATGAACCTGGCACTGCATTATCGTTCCTCCGGCGAAGAAGCCGCCGCCTTGCAGGATGAACTGAACCGTCGACGGGCGGACTCGGTCATCCTGTTGCAGGCGGATTTGCGGGATACCGCCAGCCTGCCGGCGCTGGTGGAACAGACCATTGCCCGCTGGGGCCGGCTGGATGCGCTGATCAACAATGCTTCCAGTTTTTATCCGACTCCGCTGGGCCGGACGACGGAAGCCGACTGGGACGACCTGCTGGCCAGCAACCTGAAAGCGCCGTTTTTCCTGTCCCAGGCCGCCGCGCCGCCGTTACGGGCGGTGGAGGGCAGTATCATTAACCTGGTGGATATTTACGCCCGGCGGCCGCTGGAGAATCATCCGGTTTACTGCGCCGCCAAGGCTGGGCTGGCGATGCTGACTCGTTCCCTGGCCTGGGAACTGAGGCCGGCTGTCAGGGTGAACGGCATTGCGCCGGGCGCGATTCTCTGGCCCGAGCAAGAAATGAGCGAGGCGACCAAGGCGCAACTGTTGTCCCGTATTCCCCTGCGCCGGCGTGGCGAGCCGGAGGACATTGCAAGTACTGTCTTGTTTCTATTGCAGGATGGCCGCTATATCACCGGGCAGATCATCGCCGTGGACGGCGGCCGCAGTCTGTCCCTATGAGACCAGATCTCATGGGGCCCTTGCCACCTAATCGGTTCTAAACCGCGTCCATTTCGAGACCTGAAATTTTTGGGAATCAAACCGGTCCTTGCGCTGTGGGAGCGGCGCCCTCGCCGCGATCACTGGCGTGGAACGCACTCCACGCTTGCTAAACCTGCAATCCCGTCAGCACCCGCCGCGCCGCCGCCAGCGTCGCCTCGATATCCGCCTCGGTATGCGCCGCCGACATAAAACCGGCCTCGAAGGCCGACGGCGCCAGATAGATGCCCTCCCCTAACATGCCATGGAAGAAGGCTTTGAACCGTTCCAGATGACAGGCTGTGGCCTGGGCATAGCGGGTCACGTTGCGGGTTTCGGTGAAAAACAGCCCGAACATGCCACCCACCTGATTGGCCGTCAACGGAATTCCAGCCTCCTGCGCCGTGTCCACCATCCCCTCGGTCAGCAGCCGGGTCCTGGCTTCCAGCGCGGTGAAGAATCCCGGCGCCGAGACCAGTTGCAAGGTCGCCAGCCCCGCCGCCATCGCCACCGGATTGCCGGATAAAGTACCGGCCTGATAGACCGGTCCCAGCGGCGCCAGTTGCTCCATGATCTCCCGCCGGCCGCCGAACGCACCCACCGGCAGGCCACCGCCGATGACCTTGCCCAGGGTGGTCAGATCGGGCGTCACGCCGTAGCGTTCCTGCGCTCCGCCCAGGGCCACCCGAAAACCGGTCATCACCTCGTCGAAAATCAATACGCCACCGTAATCGTCGCAGACCCGGCGCAGACCCTCCAGAAAACCGGACGCCGGCGGAATACAGTTCATATTGCCGGCCACCGGCTCGACGATGATACAGGCGATCTGCTCGCCGAAGATGCGGAAGGTCTCGCGCACGCTGTCCAATTCGTTGAACGTCAGGGTCAGGGTATGCGCCGCCAGATCCGCCGGCACGCCGGGCGAGGTCGGCACGCCCAGCGTCAGCGCGCCGGAACCGGCCTTGACCAGCAATGAATCGGAATGGCCATGATAACAGCCCTCGAATTTGATGATTTTGTCCCGCCCGGTAAAACCCCGCGCCAGCCGGATGGCGCTCATGGTGGCCTCGGTGCCGGAGTTGCAAAACCGTATCAGATCGATAGACGGCAAGGCCGCGCAGATGGCTTTGGCCAGTTCGGTTTCCAGCGCCGTGGGCGCACCGAAGCTTAAGCCGTTGCCGGCGGTTTCCCGCACCGCCCCGACTACCGCCGGGTGAGCGTGGCCGGCGATCATCGGTCCCCAGGAGCCGACATAGTCGATATAGCGGCGACCATCCACATCGAACAGATAGGCGCCGGCAGCCCGCTGGAAAAAGATCGGCTCGCCGCCGACGCCGCGAAAAGCGCGCACCGGCGAGTTGACCCCGCCGGGAATATAGCGCTGCGCTTCTACAAATAACTCATGGGACCGGCTCATCGCTGGGATTCCTCGAACAGACGGGCATACGCCTGGACGGCGGCGCGCCTTATTCATGGCTTGGCGGCGCCCTGCCGGTTCGCCCAGAACAGACGGTTGGGAATGGACTGACCCTTACCCGGCCGGTAAGCCGCGCGCAGGCTTTGCCAGGTATATTCCTGGGCCTGGCGAATCGCGGACAGAAACTCCCGCCCCTGGGCGACCAGGCCGGCGATGGCCGCGGCCAAGGTGCAGCCGGAGCCGTGGTAGTCGCCCGGCAGTCGCTCCCAGGTAAATACCTCCAGCCGCCGATTATTGCCGTACAGCGTATTGATGACCTGGGGCGAAGGTTCATGACCGCCGGTGATCAAAACGAATTCGCAACCTTGTTCCAGCAGGGCCATGGCGCAGGCTTCCAGCGAATCCGCATTCGGCGCCAGCCGGCGGGCCTCGCTGCTGTTGGGGGTCAGCACCGTGGTCAGGGGTAATAACAGAGTCTGCAAGGCGTCGATCAGGTCGGCGGTAGTCAGTTCGCTGCCGCCGCCGGCCGCCAGTATCGGATCGAGAATGACGGGAATACGGGGATAATCGGTCAACAGGATATGGATAGCCTCGACGGTTTCCGCGCTGCCGAGCAGGCCGATCTTAATCGCCGCCACGGTCATATCTTCCAGCACGGCGCGGGCCTGGGCGGTTACCAGGCCGGGGCTGAGCGGTACCATATCCTTGACATTGCGCGTATCCTGGACGGTCAGCGCGGTGATTACCGGCACGGCATGACAACCCATGCTGGCGATCGCCTCGATATCCGCCTGGATGCCCGCGCCGCCGCTGGGATCGTGGCCCGCCAGGGTCATCACTACCGGTATGGAAACAGGAGTTCTCATGAATTCAGCATTTTGCGCTAGAAAAAAAGATGCTGGATTTTACCATTTCATACCCGATTTCACCGGTTGATTTGGATGTGGGACAATAGGCGGGTTTAATCGGTGTTAATACGGTATTAATAAGCAATTCGAACGCGGTCCCTGGTCGGCCGCGGTCGGAACGATCGGAGCGAACCAGCGCGAAGCCTTATGAAGACGTATATGTGCGTGATTTGCGGTTTTATCTACGAAGAAGAGAAAGGATTGCCGGAAGAAGGTATTCCCCCCGGCGCCCGCTGGGAGGACCTGCCGCCCACCTGGACCTGCCCGGAGTGCGGGGCGACCAAGGATGATTTCGAAATGATCGAGATTTAACACCGGGCACGGCCGGACTTTAGATTTTCCCCGCCTGATGGGCGATGAAGGCGGTCTTGGCGGAGAGTTCCAGCGAACAGGTCCATTTATAGGCCAGGGTAAGGCTTTCCGCGCGGGCATAAATGCCATGGCCGCGGACCACGGCGATGGGATATTCCGCCAGTACCGCCGATACCAGCCGCGGCGATTCCGCCACGTAGCGGTCATAGGGAATGGTGAGCACCGGCACCCGGCTGAAATAAAGCTGCCCCTCGAAATCCTCCGGCAGGAATTCTTTGTTGTCCATGGTCATGGCCACGGAATAGGGGCCATGACTGTGCAGCACGGCCCGAACCTTGGGATTGGCCTGGTAAACCGCCACATGCAGGGGCGCATCCAGGGAAGCATCCTGGCCGGGATGACCATCGCTATGGCATTCCACCAACTCACCACTGGTCAGGGTATCGGCGCAGCAACCGGTCGGTGTGATCCAGATCGAGTTCCCTTCCCGGACCGAGGCGTTGCCGCTGTGGGAATCATTGAGTCCGTACTGGCGGAGCCAGTGGTAATGGCGCACGAGATCGTCTTTGAAATTCATAAGGGCGAGCGTGAATTTTGCAGGTGGATTGGTGTAGGAGCGAGCTGGCTTGCGAACATGACCATGCCTACGCTTAGATAATCCCTTTGGTCCGTTCTATTCCCGTCAGCAGGCGCCCGTCCGGATACAACTCGAACCAGCGGTAACCCGGTGGGATAGGATCGGCTTCGGCAGTGGGTGCGTCGGGCTTGAACTGGACGCAGGTGGAAGGGGCGCCCAGCAATTCCACGGCGCCGTGCCGTGCCGCAAATTCCTGATGGATATGGCCATAGACGATGGCCCTCACCTGAGGATGGCGCCCGGCGATGGCGAGCAGCTTCTCGCCGTTGTCGACCACCATGGTATCCAGCCAGGAACAACCGATCGGCAGGGGCTGATGGTGCAGGCAAATGATGGCGTGCCGCCGCGGATGGACCCGCAAGGCGCTTTCCAGGAACATCAGCTCGCTGTCCAGCAAATGGCCGGCGTCGGAGCCGTGAACCGTGGAATCCAGCAGAATGAACTGCCAGTGGCCGGCGTTGATATGACGCTGCCGGCGTACCGGATTGGTCAGCGTCTGCTCCAACTCCTCCGGCGCGTCATGATTGCCCGGCAGGCAATAGACAGGCACTCCCAGCGGTTCCAGAAAGGCGTACAGGCGCTCATACGCCTGGGCGCCCTCATCGTGGACCAGATCGCCGGTGGCCAGGATGAACTGCACCGGCCAATGGCGCGTCTTGAGCCGTTGCAACACGGCGGTTAAATTGGCGTCCACATCCACGCCCCAGAGCCGGCTGCCGGGTTGGGACTTGATGTGAGTATCGGTGATTTGCACTACCCGCAAGGGATTATCGTCTCTCATTTTCATAGGAAATCTGGGTCCATTGTTCCTACTTCAGGAGTCACCCGGTACAGGGTCATTGGCATCTCCTTTGGCGGCCGATCCGCTTCCGGTTCCGGCGTGGGCGCAGATACTTTCTCCCTGACCTTCTCCCCTTCCCTGGCAAAGGCCAGACGCAACTGCGAGAACTCCAATAACCGCTCTTCAACCCGCCGGTTCATGCTACCCTCGGGAAACTCGCCTGTTTCATCCCGTTCGCCGGCCGGCAGACCGGTGAGCAATTCCAGCGCCTCGTTCACCGTGTTGACCGCGTAGACCGCAAAACGTCCCTCGGCGACCGCATCGACGACGTCTTCCCGCAGCATCAAGTGCTGGACATTGGCCGTCGGAATAATGACCGCCTGGCCGTCAAGACCGCCGCGCTCTCTGCAGACATCGAAAAAGCCCTCGATTTTTTCATTGACCCCACCGATGGGCTGCACCTGACCCTGCTGATTGACCGAGCCGGTCACGGCGAAGGACTGCTTGATGGGCGCAGCCGCCAGAGCCGATAACAGGGCGCACAACTCCGCCAATGAAGCGCTGTCGCCTTCCACCCGGCCATAGGATTGCTCGAACACCAGACTGGCGTGCAGGGACAGAGGCTGTTTGCCGGCATAACGGGCGCCCAGGAAGGAAGACAGAATCAGTACGCCCTTGGAATGGATCGAACCGCCCAGGTCCACTTCCCGCTCGATATCCAACACCTGACCGCTGCCCAGCCGCACCGTGGCGGTAATCCGGGACGGCTGCCCCCAGCGGCTGTCGCCCAGATCGATTACCGACAAACCGTTGATCTGACCGACGCTGGCGCCGCGGGTGTCGATCAGGATGATCTCACGACGGACAGCCTCCACCAGTTTTTCATGCACCCGCCCGCTGCGATAGCGCTGTGCCTCGATGGTCTGGGTCACATGGCCGGCTTCGACCACCTTGGCGCCGTCCTTACCCGCCCGGAAATCCGCCTCTTGCAGCAGATCGGTGATATTTTGCATATGGATGGATAGCTTATCCGCATCCTCGGCCATGCGGGCGCTGTGCTCGATCACCCTGGCCACCGCCCCCCTCTCGAAAGGTCGCAGCTTCTCCTTACGGATCAGGGTGGCGAGCAGTTGGGCGTAAAGCAAATCATGATCGGGGTTGCGGTCGATTTCCTCCTCCAGATCGGCGGCGACTTTGAACAACTCCTTAAAATCCGGATCGTAATGGTAGAGCAGGTAATAGAAAATCCGCTCGCCCAGCAGCACGACCTTGACTTTCAGGGGTATCGCCTGCGGTTCCAGCGAGACGGTGCTGAGCAGGCTGAACATTTCTCCCAGCGAGACGATCCGCACTTCTTCGGCGAACAGCGCCCGTTTCAAACCCTCCCAGGCATAGGGCTGACGGAACAGGTTGCGCACGTCCAGCAGCAGATAACCGCCGTTGGCGCGGTGCAAAGCGCCGGCCTTGATCAGGGTGAAATCTGTCATCAGGGCGCCGAACTGGGACATATATTCCACCCGCCCGATCAGATTCTGAAAGGTGGGATTATCCTCGTAAATCACCGGCGCGCCATCCCCGTCCTGACGGCTGACCAGCACGTTGACCGCATAGCGGCGGAAGGAAGGACCGTTACCCATCATCGGCACTTGTCCTCCCCCGCCCTCCTCCTTGGCGAGGAAATCGTCCACATTATCCAGCACGCTCTGCTGCACGGCGTCGAGATACTCCAGAATCCGCGGCAGATCCTCGTAGCGACGGCGCAACTCACTCATGATATGGCCGACGGCGGCCAGGGCGACTTCATCATTCAGCGCCCTGATCCGCTCGCGATGCTCGCGCCGCCAGCGCGGCATCTGTTGGGCGATGTGTTGCAGATCTTCCTGAAGCCGGGCCACCACCTGCTCGATCTGCTCCTTATCGGCCGGCGGCAGATCGGCAAACTCGTCCGGGCTCAACACTTTGCCTTCTTTCATCGGCGCCAGGGCAAAGCCGGCGGGCGTGGTCAAAAGGGCGATGCCGAGAGCGCGCGCTTTCTGTTGCAAGGAACGGAATTCCCCTTCCTGGCGGCGCTTGAAATCCTCCTCGATTTCCCTGACCCGTTTGCGATAGTCATCACTGTCGAACGCCGCCGGCAGGGCATCCCGTAAATCCTCCACCAACTGTTCCATATCCTGGCATAGCGCTTCTCCCCGTCCCGTGGGCAACTCCAGGGCGAGCGGCTGATGCGGCTGAGAAAAATTATTGACGTATACCCAATCACAAGGGGAGGGTTCGGCGGCGGCCCGCTGCGCCAGCACCCGGCGCACGATGGCATGTTTGCCGATGCCGGGGCTGCCCATCGCGTACAGGTTATAACCCTTGCGGTTCATGCCCACGCTGAGCTGCATCGCTTCCAGCGCGCGCGCCTGGCCGAGTACTTCACTTAAGTCCGGCAGCGCCTCCGTCGTTTCAAAAGGCAGCGACGCGGGATCGCATTTTCTATAAAGCACTTTTAGGGGAAGAACCTGGACCGTCATGGATAGATTTCCGGATGATATGCCTTGACTACGGTAGCGAGAGCGAACGCACTACTTGCATTCCAGCCGCTCGTCGAATTTATAGAACTGATTATTGAGATACTGCGCCACATCACGCACCTCTTCGTAACGCCACTCCAGTTGCTGTGTCACAGCCCAGCGAGTGGTCTGCCAGTAGATCTCGCCCAACGCTCTGGCGCGCCGGTTTTCACGAATATGCACCACACTCTCGTGGCAGGACATGCAGTGATTTTCATACAGCAGCTTACCCCGCTCGGTGTCAGCGGCCTGAACATCCTTGGGAAAAGCTGCTATCAATACCATTGCAAAGCCTGGCAACAGATACTTGTGCATTATTGTTGTCCTCACCGTTCGGCTGTCAGCCAGCCGCGGAAAATTACGATAAACCCGGTTCAATGCCAATCCAGCCGGGATTTCTCCCGACGCCGCCGCCTGCCAGTGTCAACCTGGAAATGCGATCCGGCGATTTGCCCTGGGTCACTGCCAAACCAACTGCTCGTTATCCCAGGGATAGCTGGCCACCTCGGGACGGGGCCAGTCGGCCAACGGTTCAAGAGAGACGGCAGCAGGCCGCAATCCGTTTCGTTCCAGCCGCTGCACGACCGCCTCGGCGAGCATGGGAACCATCGTCAGGCTGCCAGGCCAGGCGGCGATCACCTTACCGTTCTGAGAAACGCCAGGTTTGTCCGGGTGCTTCCCCTCCGTTCGCGGACCCTCCACCCGGCGGATGCGCAGGGTGGTGAATTGAGCATCCTTCAGGTCTGCCTTGGGCAATAACCGGGTCAATTCCCGACGCGCCTCACGGAGATGTTGCGAGACACGGCGGCGTTTGCCTTCTTCCGCCAATTGTCCCCCCAAATACCAGATGACTGAACCGTCAGCGGCGCGGTGGCTGGTGATCGTCAGGCGCGGAGTGGCGCCATCGCTCAGACAATGCGCATAAACATTATCCGGCAAGTGCTTACCGCGCACTATGATCATATGCACAGTGCGGATTTTCACCGGCGCCCAGACCAAGGCGGCATTTTCAACCCCCGCCGTGAACACGCACCAGCGCGGCCGGATGGTAACCGGATTCCGCTCCGGCGCCAGCAAAGCGATCGCGCCATCGGAAGACAGCACCAGGGAACCCCGATTGAGGACAATCGCTTCCCGCTGCCTTTCGGCGAACACCTGGAGTAAGGAGGCGACGTCCAACACCGGTTCATCCAGTTGGTAGACAGCGCCATCCACACCCAGTTGGGAGAGCAGTGCCGGGCAATCGATCCCGGTGGGTATAGCTATCGCCGGTTTGCGCTTGAACGGGTGGATCAACCGGTTCAGCCATGAAGAGCGCGGTTTGGGCATCCAAAGATACTGGAGCTGGCTGAGCTGCCTGACGCCGCTCAAGTCCACTTCGCCGCTGCCCGTCAGACAACGCCGCCAGATTTCCGTAAGTTTGTCGGCTGTCCGGTCGATTTCAGCACCCGCACCCGCACCCGCACCCGCACCCGCACCCGCACCCGCACCCGCACCCGCACCGGCCAAGGTATAACTTGAACTACCATAAATAAGGCCTTGGGAGGCAATGGTTTGCCCCTGCCCAAGACGCCTGCCTTCGATCAGCAAGGCGCCATAGCCGTGGGCACGGAGGTGAGACAACAGCCATAAGCCGGCGATACCGCCACCGACGATAGCCACATCGATGTTCAAAGAATCACTCATGATAGATTGTTGCTTGAGAGACTGACTGTATGAAGGGGTCTTAAAATAATACCTACATTATGATTGCCGTCGAATGGGAAAACCGGAGCAGCGGTGGAGACCATCTAATTTAACAGCATAACATAGGCAGAGAAGGGCTTGTGCTGGAATTGAAGTGGTCTCAGGCCGGCCCAGCCTGGGAACAGCATGGGAACGAGGCCGACCACCTAAGCATAGGCTCCACCGTCCTCCCGCTATATACTGCACCGGTCCTGATCAACGGGAGAGCAGATGACGATGAGCAAATCTCTAAGACGGCTTGCCCTGCTGGTAGCGCTCGGGTTACTGGGAAATGCTCTGGCCGGCTGTTACTATCTGGGCCAGAAAGGCAATCTGTATCTGCCGGATGAGCCCCAGCAAACCGGAAAGCAAAAATCCGCATCCACCAGCAGGTGACTTATGGATCATTTCAACTATCGCCATGGCCGTTTGTTCGCCGAGGAGGTAGACGTCGGCGCCATCGCCGCCACCTATGGTACACCCTGTTATATTTATTCACGGGCCACGCTGGAGCGCCACTGGCACGCCTTCGACGAGGCTTTCGGCGCCCATCCGCATCTGGTCTGCTACGCCGTCAAGGCGAACGGCAATCTGGCGGTGCTGAATATCATGGCCCGGCTGGGTTCAGGTTTCGACATCGTGTCGGTAGGTGAATTGGAGCGGGTGCTGGCCGCCGGCGGCGACCCTGGCAAGGTGGTCTTCTCGGGAGTGGCCAAACGCGCCGATGAAATGGCCCGTGCGCTGGAGGTGGGCATCCGTTGCTTCAACGTGGAATCCGAGGCCGAACTGGTGCAGCTCGACCAGATAGCCGGTCGTTTGGGCAAACGCGCGCCGCTGTCGTTGCGAGTCAATCCCGATGTGGACGCCAACACTCATCCTTATATCGCCACCGGGCTGAAGGAAAACAAGTTCGGTATCGATATTAAACAGGCGCTATCGGTCTATCGACTGGCCGCCAGGCTGCCCCATATTCGTATCGTCGGGGTGGATTGTCATATCGGTTCGCAATTGACCCGGTTGGAACCCATGGTGCAGGCGCTGGAACGCTTATTGGTGTTGGTGAAAGATCTGGAAGCCCAGGGGATCGGCATCCAGCATCTGGATTTGGGTGGCGGCCTGGGCATTCGTTACCAGGAAGAAAATCCACCCCTGCCTGCCGACCAGGCCGCCGCGCTGCTGGCGACTCTCGATGATCTTCCCTATGAAATCGTCATCGAACCGGGCCGGGCTATCGTCGGCAATGCCGGCATCCTGGTGACCACCGTGGAACTGCTGAAGCCGGGCGAGCATAAGAACTTCGCCGTGGTCGATGCCGCGATGAACGATCTGATCCGGCCGGCCCTGTATTCCGCCTGGCAGGCAATCATTCCGGTTGCGCCGCGCAGCGAGGGGGTGAGCCGCTGCTATGATGTGGTGGGGCCGGTGTGTGAAACCGGGGACTTTCTGGGCAAACAACGGGAACTGCGCATCGAGGCCGGAGATCTGCTGGCCGTGCGTTCCGCCGGCGCTTATGGTTTTGCGATGAGTTCCAATTACAATGCCCGCCCCCGCGCCGCTGAAGTCATGGTCGACGGCGATCGGTTCTACCGGGTGCGCCGCCGGGAAACGGTGGCCGAATTATATGCCGGAGAAACGTTACTGCCCTGATGGGCGCCCAGCGCTATCGCTCCCCTTGTCCTTACCTTATCCCATACCATGGAAAACACCCATCATAGAAAACGTTCTCAATCCACGGCTATCGGTAATATTGCCTGCCTGAATACCCATCAGATTCCGGCCATGCTGATTTCCACGACCGGTTTCCATTGCAAAGTCTGGCAGAGCACGATGCTTCTTATCCACGAATGGGGCACAAAAACCATCGATTATGTCATTAAAAAATACAACGATCCCTGTCCACTGAAAGAAGTCGAAATCCTGAATCGGGATTACCGGGAAATCAAAGCCAGGCTAGGCGAAATCATCCCCACGGCGGTTTTTGTCGCCACCCGCGTGGACGGCATGGAAGGCGTGATCGCCATCGCCGAGACGGTCTATCCCTGGTTCAATATCGCCAATCCGGCCAACGAGGAAGAGGCCATACCCCTGCTTGGAAAATTGCCCAAGGCGCAGGACCAACTGGAGCTGTTTCTGACCGCCGCCAGGGAGTGGTATACCCAGAACAATGCCAAGGTCATCGATCTTTATGGTATCGATAATCTCATCCTGGACAGGAATTCGCAGATCAAATACATCGACAGCTTTTCTGTTTTCTTCTATGAAGACCTGCTCTATCTGTGTGATGAAATCGATGCAGAACTTCAGGAAAGAATTAACATTTCATTAAAGCGAAGGGACTATCTGGAATATCTATTGCATCAATCCAGAAGGGCGTAAGGTGATTTCTGGCAAAGGCTATACCGGAAAGTCGGGCGTGGGTGGGTATGGATTCCCCTCCTTGGATAAGGAGGGGTGGCGCGCAGCGCCGGGGTGGTTCGACTTGGCGGACTTGACCCCCCGCCCTTCGGGCGCCCCCCCCCCCCTTGGCAGGGGGGGGAATAAAGACGCCGGCGCTGTTCGCGAGCCAGCTCGCTCCTACGAACAACGGTAGCGAAAACACCTGGCCGCACTCCGGTCGGAGATCCTGTCAGGCCAGCCGCGCCAGACGTTCGCGCAGCGGACTGGTACGGGGAAAATGGGCGCGCAGAAACTCCATCTGATCCGTCAGGATCCGGCGCCCCTGCAAATAAATATACTCGGCATGGTTGGGCGTGAACGGAATGGCCAGTAACTGCATCCCGGCCTGCTCGGGAGTACGCCCCCCCTTATGATGATTGCAGCGCTTACAGGCCGTGACCACATTGTTCCACTGATCGGCGCCGCCCTGCACCATGGGGGTGACATGATCGCGCGACAACTCGCGCACCGGAAAGCTGCCGCCACAGTACAGGCACAGATTGAAGTCGCGCCGGAACAGCGCACCGTTGGTCAGCGGCGGGACGTAATCGTGCCGGGCCCTGAGCTGGGCGTATGTGCCGCCCTGGGTGGCGATAATCGAGTTGACTTCGACCACGCTGCGGCGGCCGCTGCTGGCGTTGATGCCGCCGCGGATGCGATACAACAGCGTACCGCAGGTATAGGCCACCTGCTCTAAATGGTAAAGTCTGACAGCCTCCTGGTAATCGATCCATTCCAGCGGCATGCCCGACACGTCGGTGCGCAAGACCTGCTGCTCAAGGCCATACATGAAGAATCTCCCGTACGTGGCGTAAACCACCTGAATTTGACATTTTCCTGCGCTGAGGTGAACCCTGAATTACAATAGCACCGTGACTTGGCTGGTTACGGTAACGGGCTGGGCCAAGTTCTCAGGATACTGCAAACAAGCTTTGTGCGATGCCGCAAATCTGGGATACTATTCGTTCTGTCCATGCCCGCCCCACCCGCTGGTGGGCATGCCCTACAGTAAAGCAAACAACAATAAGGCTATTAGCCTTGCCCTGTCAAAACCTGGACGCAGCGGGTGTCCAGGTTGCGCTTAATAGATTGGAGGAAAACCATGCCTGTACGTTTGGCAGTCCCCAAGGAAATTTTTCCGGGAGAACGCCGGGTTGCGCTGGATCCCAGCGTAGCCGAACGCTTTACCAAACTGGGCGCCGAGGTGCTGGTGCAAAAGGGGGCCGGCAAGGGCGCTCACTTCGTCGATGCCGCCTATGAAGGCAAAGCCCGTCTTCTGGACGATGCCGCCGCATTATACGCCGAGGCGGACGTTGTTTTTAAGGTACAACCGCCTACTCTGGACGAGTTGGACCTGATACGGGATGGCGCCATCATCGTCGGCTTTCTACAGCCGCACCGTCACCCCGACATGGTGCACAAGCTGTGTGATAAGAAAATCACCAGTTTCGCCATGGAGTTGCTGCCCCGTATTTCCCGCGCCCAGTCGATGGACGCCCTGTCCTCGCAAGCCTCTATCGCTGGCTACAAGGTCGCGCTGATGGCCGCCGAAATGGCCAGTTTCTTCTTTCCCATGCTCACCACGGCGGCGGGCACCATCCGCCCCGCCAAGGTGGTGGTCGTCGGCGCCGGCGTAGCCGGCCTGCAAGCCATCGCCACCTGCAAACGGCTGGGAGCCCAGGTGGAAGCCTATGATATCCGCGCCGCCGCCAAGGAGCAGGTGGAATCGCTGGGCGCCCGCCTGATCGACACCGGCATACAAGCCGAAGGCGTTGGTGGCTATGCCCGCGAACTGACGGACGAGGAGAAACGTAAACAGGCCGAGGTGTTGGCCAAGCACGTCGCCGCCGCCAGCGCGGTGATCACCACCGCCTCTCTGCCCGGACGGGATGCGCCCAAGATCATCACCAGGGCGATGGTGGAGGCGATGAAGCCGGGTTCGGTGATCGTGGACCTGGCCGCCGAGACCGGCGGAAACTGCGAACTGACCGAGCCCGGCAAGACCATCGAGTACAACGACGTGATTATTCATGGACCGGTCAATATCCCCAGCCTGATCCCGGTACACGCCACCGAGACGTACGCCAAGAACCTGTATAACTTCCTCTCGCCGATGTTCAAGGATGGCCAGTTGGCCCTGAACTGGGAAGACGAGGTTATCCGTGAGAGCGTACTGACTCATGAGGGTGAAATAAAACACGAACCCACCGGCAGACGGTTGAGAGGTGCGTCATGATCGAAGCGTTCATTTATGTATATATCTTTATGCTGGCGGGTTTCGTCGGCTATGAGGTCATCGGCCGGGTGCCGGTAATCCTGCATACCCCCTTGATGTCCGGCTCCAATTTCGTCCATGGCATCGTGCTGGTGGGCGCGATGGTGGTCCTGGGTCAGGCCGATACCACCCTGGAGAAAGCGATCGGCTTTATCGGCGTATTCCTGGGTGCCGGCAACGCCGTCGGTGGCTATGTAGTCACCGAACGGATGCTGGAAATGTTCAAGAGCAGCAAGGGGAAATAGTCATGGAAGTGATGAGTCTTATCATTCAAATCAGCTATTTCGTAACCGCCGTGCTGTTCATTATGGGACTGAAGCGCATGTCCCATCCCACTACCGCCCGCAGCGGTATCGTCTGGGCCGGCTGGGGCATGGTGCTGGCGACGGTGGTAACTTTTCTCCACCCCGAGATCGCCGGCAACTATCTGCTGATGATCATCGCCATTGTCGCCGGCGGCGCGATCGCCTGGTGGACCGGCAAGCGGGTGGCCATGACCGATATGCCGCAGATGATCGCTATCTATAACGGCATGGGCGGCGGCGCCGCCGGCGCAATCGCGGCGGTGGAATTGGTCAAGGGCGGCGACCATCACACCTTCATCGTCTTCCTGGCGGTGCTCGGCGCGCTGATCGGCACCGTATCGTTCTCCGGCTCCTGTGTGGCCTGGGCCAAGCTGCAAGGAGTCATGAAGAAGGTGATTCGTTTCCCCGGTCAGCAGAAGGTCAACTTGATCGTCTTCGGTCTGATGGTGTTGCTGGGTCTGATTATCACCTTCTACCCCCATCTCGGCGCCTTCTGGATTCTGCTGTTCTTCCTGCTGGCGCTCGCCTTTGGCTACATGATGGCCGTGCCGATCGGCGGCGCCGATATGCCGGTGATCATCTCGCTGTTCAACGCCTTTACCGGTCTGGCGGTGGCCTTCGAGGGTTTTGTGCTCAACAATCCCGCGCTGATCATCGCCGGTACGGTGGTAGGCTCCGCCGGCACCTTGCTCACCCAGTTGATGGCCAGGGCCATGAATCGGCCGATCAGCAACGTGCTGTTCAGCAGCTTCGGCGAGGGTGGCGGTCCCGCCATGGAGGTCACCGGCACCATGAAGGGAATGGAGCCGATGGATGCAGCGGTGCAGATGTGTTATGCCAGCCGGGTCGTTATCGTGCCGGGTTACGGTCTGGCGGTAGCCCAGGCCCAGCATAAGGTCTGGGAACTGGCGGAACTGCTGGAAGAGCGCGGGGTGGAGGTCAAGTTCGCCATCCATCCGGTGGCGGGTCGGATGCCCGGCCATATGAACGTACTGTTGGCCGAAGCCGGCGTGCCTTACGACAAGATCTTCGATCTGGAAGAGATCAATAACGAGTTCGGCAGCACCGATGTTTCCCTGGTCATCGGCGCGAACGATGTGGTCAATCCGGTGGCGAAGACCGATCCCAACAGCCCCATCTATGGAATGCCCATCCTGAATGTGGATGAGTCCAGGAACGTACTGGTCATCAAACGCGGCCAGGGCGCCGGCTTCTCCGGCATCGAGAACGCGCTGTTCTTCCTGGACAACACCCATATGGTCTACGGCGATGCCCAGAAAGTAACCGCCGCGTTGATCCAGCACGTGAAGACGCTGTAAGCTCAGGTCTATCGGCCCAAAAGGGCGGCTCATAAGGCCGCCCTTTTTTTATTGGAGTTCCTGCTGCGTCTCAGTCACTCGCCGCCGCCCGCAACCAGAAAGTAACCGGCCCATCATTGCTCAGTCTAACCTGCATATAGGCGCCAAAGCGGCCGGTTGCAACTTTTGAATGGCTTGCCCGGGCCCTATCGACCAGATAATGAAACAATCGCGCTCCCTCTTCCGGCGAGGCCGCCGGCGTAAAGCTCGGGCGCATGCCTTTGCGGGTATCCGCCGCCAGGGTGAATTGTGGCGCCAGCAGCAAACCGCCGTCGATCTCCCGCAGGCTCAGATTCATCCGCCCCTGGGCATCGGGAAATACCCGGTATCCCAAAATACGCTCCAGCAGCCGATCGGCCTGCGGTTCACTATCACCCCGTTCCACACCCACCAACACCAGCAAACCGGCGTCGATGGCCCCGACCGTTTCTCCCTCGACTTCCACCCGCGCCTCGCTGACGCGTTGCAACAGAGCGATCATGCCAGGCGGGCCCGCCAGCGTCCGGGTGGCCGCCACCAACGCACTGCTGATGCCAGGCTCGGTAGCGGTGTGACCGGCGGTGGGAATAATCTGCAACTCCGATTATATTGCGGGATCGAACAGGCGGTACAATAAGCTGGTTTCATGTTAAAATCATGTAAAATTGTAGGAGTGAAGCAGTAAAGGCTGCAAGCTACACCACTTTCAATTTACTATTGCCATAATTATTTTCAAAGTATATGATAAACAAAGAGATAAAGTCCACACCTACCGAGGAGGAAACGCCTCCCATAAGCTTGTCGGCGCCAGTAAGTCAGCTTAAAGAGATAGGTGAAACACATTTGGATCACAGATACGCTGAAATTATTTACTATCCTTTAATCATCAGTATTAGTGATTGAATGATGTCCAACAAAGGTTTTACGCTGATAGAACTAATGATAACCTTAGTGATAGCAGCGATATTGCTCACAACGGCCGTACCGAGCTTTGAAGCACTTATTACTAATAATAGGCTAAGTACTCAAGCCAATGCTTTCATCGGTGCGCTTTATCTCGCCCGCGCGGAGGCTATCAAGCGCAACCTGGATGTCACCGTGTGCAAAAGTGGAGATGGGCAGAATTGCAGTAATAACGCCAGCGGCTTTGAACAGGGATGGATAGTGTTTGTAGATAAACAGAATTTCGGTATACACGATGTTCTCCAGGCATCTGACCCAGACTTTGAAGCAATTATTAACACGAATCAGGGCATGCCTCAAGGAATGAGCTTGGATGACCAAACAGTTAGCTATAGATCTGACGGTACACCAGCTTCGTTTAACAATACAACTCTACGCCTCTGTCAACAAGGGAATAATAATGGACGCCACATCGTTATAAGTGTTACTGGACGTGTTAGAGTAGAGGAAAGTAATGATTGCCCAATCAATTAACAGGTCAATTTGCGATTATGTCGAAAAAGCAGATGATATTTTCCAAAAATCAAATCGGCTTTACTCTTATCGAGGTGCTGGTTACGCTGATCGTGGTCGCGATTGGCTTATTGGGCCTTGCTAATTTGCAAACCGTTGGATTACGTAACAACCATAGTGTCAACTTAACATCGCAGGCGATGTGGCTTGCCAATGATATTACTGATAGAATGCGATCAAACAACACTGCTAACTATAATGGCATAGCACCTCAACAGTTCAATTGCTCGAATCCACAGCAACCCTGTACTCCTCAACAGATGGCGGCAAATGATCTTTGGGAGTGGAATCAAGCTATCAATCGGGCTCTGCCAAGTGCTAATACAGTAGTTTGTATAGACAGTAATCCCCTCGATAACCAGGACTGCGTCAATGCTAATGCTGCCAACATTCCAGGAACCCCCTTTATGGTAAGGATTACATGGGATGATCCTGCCCAAGCAAATGGCCGTCAGCAGCTAACGACTTTCTTTCTCAGGTGGCAGTGAGGGTGCTGGTTGGCTGAATAGTTATCATTCTACAGATCAGTGAGATTGTTATGGCAAAGATTTTTCTCATTAACAGCTACCGGGATCAAAAAGGTCTTACCTTAGTCGAGATACTGGTCGCTCTCACCTTAGGTCTTTTTGTAACTGCAACAGTTCTGCAAATTTTTTTAAGCTCAAAACGAGTCTACCTTACCCAGGAACAAAACTCAGGAATTCAGGAAAATGGAAATTTTGCCCTGGAATGGCTTAATAAATATATCAGGATAACAGGGTATAGAAATGATCCGACAATTCAGAATACTTACTCTTTTGGTAATAATGATATAAATGCATGCGGCCAAGCGATTACACTTAAGGAAGGCCAAGTAATAATTGGTAAAGACAATGTTATAGACAGTGTTAAAGGCAACTATAATAGTGGTTGTATAATATTTCGCTATCGTGGCAATGTCGATGGTTCTATCACTGATTGCTTTGGTACCCCAGTAAATAATAACGCAGAAACTGTAATTAATGTATTCTTTTTAGCTTTTGATCAAAATATTAACGATTGGGCACTCAGATGTAAGTCTACGACATTAAGTGCTAATGGTTCGACCGTCAGGACAGCAACATTTGTAAACAATGTTCAGGATATGCAGATATTATATGGTACCAGCACCGGAACCTATCTTACAGCCGCTAACGTAACTGATTGGACTAATGTGGTTAGTGTCAAAATCGCTCTCTTACTCAGTTCGGAAAATAATGGTGTCAGTGTAACAAACCAACATCAAACTTATACCTATCCTCCCTGGCCTCTCTCGAGTAATCAACCACCGGTTATGGTTACAGCGAACGATTTCCGGCTTAGGCGTATATTTACCACTACGATTAATCTTCGTAACCAGACAAGGTAACAGGCTTCTTTATGTCCATTCATACCATTGCAAGAATACCTGTGCGACAAAGAGGCGCCGTGTTGATTATCGGCCTGATTTTTCTGGTGGTTATCACGCTGATCGGGATCACTGCTATGCAGAGAACCACGCTGGACACAAAAATTACCGGCAATTATAGAAGTTACACGATTGCTTTCGAAGGAGGCGAAGGCGCCCTTAGCAACGGTGAAAACCGTCTGTGTATGTCCACCACCAGACCTATAATCGGGAATACTCAGAATACAACCAGTCCCGCAATATGGTCTCTAGGTAGTGCCTACAACGATTGTAAAGGGGCTATCCCAGTGGATCCTGATAATCCTTGGTGGTTTTCATGTGGATTCAACTGGTGGCAAGGTCAGGTCGTCAACACAGGGCGGGCATACGAATTCTCTGATCCACTCTTCAGTCTGGAGAATAACCAAAATCCCAGCCAGCCGATGTATTTGATCGAACAGCAAGGAGGACAAGTCAAGGACGACACTCTCGTACATGGTTACCCCCCACCACCGCCAAAATTCCTTTATCGAATTACTGCACGTAGCAGCACCGGGCAAAACAGCCAATCTGACGTCATGCTACAGTCCGTATTTGCCTGGCGGTATAAGCAATAAGGTTGCGCTGGTCTGATAGAGTATTGTTATTGACTTTATAGAAGGAATATAGCGATGAGAAAAATTCAATTCTTTATTAAGTTGGCAAGTATATCGATCAGCATCCTTATACAAACCATATCTGCTGCTTCAGCAGCAAACCTGAATTTGAGCTCGAGCCCACTATTTTTGGCAAATACCACACCGCCTAATATCCTTATCCTGTTGGATAATTCTCAGAGTACGGATAAAGAAATCATGACCAAACCGCATTGGGAACGAGCTGCATACGAGTATAGTTATGCATCAGGTAATAGTCATGCGCCAACCCCTGCGGATATTAGTGATGGACACCAATTAAATAATAGCTGTATTAACCCTGATGACGATTGTGGTATCTTAAGGGAGGATGGTGATATTACTCTTTCGGGGCCGGATCTCGCTGAGGCTGCAGAAAGCGGCAACCCTCCCTGTACTTCTTTTATCTGCGATCCAGCAATAGCTGGAAACGGTGTAAGAAATTTTTTATCATATGATTATTTGAGCAGCAGCAATGTTGGGGTAAATGTAACATGTGATCCAACTCAGACTGTATGTGACGATAATCTCGTATCTACAAATTGTATACGATCAATTTCTTATTTTTCTCTGGCTTCTTGTCCTAGAACCGAAGCATTAGATTGGAGAGTGAGATCCGCCGATTTGAATGTAATGTATTATAACCCCAGAGTTAATTATAAACCTTGGAAACTATCAAATTCGCAAAATAATCTGCAAGATGCCGATTTTACAGCAGCACGAGGTAATCCTTATTCCAATGAGAAGGGTTATGACAAAGTAGTCAACTTAGGTTCACAAAATGGGCAGAACCCCCTATCGCCGCTTGGAGTTGATCCTACTTCCTGCACCTTATCCTCATCTGGAGATGTTACATGTACTAGAATAGGGTTTGTTTATTACGTATGGATAGATGA
Source organism: uncultured Pseudomonadota bacterium (assembly GCA_903844665.1). Lineage (GTDB taxonomy): Bacteria > Pseudomonadota > Gammaproteobacteria > Competibacterales > Competibacteraceae > CAIMUS01. The sequence goes on along the minus strand of CAIMUS010000087.1, from coordinate 4,038 downwards.
TAAGGGTTATAGTGGGAACCGTCCCAAGCGTGGCACCAATATTAATGTGACTAATAGTCCAAATGGTATGGTTGATTTGTGGGATTCACGCTATAAAGTTACCGTTACGGAAAATTCAATGACGGTTGAAAAGATCACCTGTTCGAATACTTATAACCCAAATGGATCTCTTAATTGCACTTCCACCTCCACTCCACTGAATGGGCTCCCTGCCAGTGTTATTCCAAATAGAACACTAACAGAAGAAAAACAGAATATCGCCAATTGGTTTCAATATTATCGTCGCCGTCTGCTGACAATGAAGGCATTAATTTCGGAAATGCCCTATATTGCTCCCAATTACCGTTATGGTTTAATGAGCCAATTCGATCAATCTGATCAATCCAACCTAATAATAGCTAATGATAATAATACTCAATCGCTTGCGAAATTTGATCAAAGTAATGCCAATCAAAACTCACTGGGATTAATTTTCGAATTTCCAACTCAAACTACTGATTCTCAAGAGCATAATCAAAATATGCTCGACGCACTTTTTAGATTATATTATTATAGTGGTGGTACACCAGCGCGTACGGTCTTGAATCAAGCAGGGAAATACTATATGAACAAGATATCAGGTACAGCGGTCGATCCGATAATTGACAAATGTCAACGTAACTATAGTTTGATAATTACCGATGGCTATTATACTACGTTTGATACCGATAACCTTACCTCAATCGGAGATGCTGATGGAGATGGATCTCCCACTGTTACTCTCGCCGATGTGGCCAGATATTATTATATCAACGATCTTAGAACTACAAACAATTTTCCAAATATCCTCAACCCAACGTCTTGCGATGATCCGAGTAATTATCCATCACACCAGCATATGGTAACTTTTGGCATATCTCTCGGTGTGAATGGCACACTCACGGATGCCAATGGCGATGGTTGGCCTGATAATATTGTAAATCCTCCTATCTGGTGTCCCCCTCCTGCCGGCCATAACAACTGGGGCCAGGCTGCTAACTCTTCATGGGGTAATCAACCTACAGCTTGCGGTGATTGCCCGAAAAAAATCAACGATCTCTGGCATGCGGCTTATAACAGTCATGGCGCTTATACCTTTGCCCAGGATCCTGAAAAGCTGCGGTCGGCGTTGCTCGCGGTACTGAATCAGATCAGCACAGCCCGAACATTTGCTAGTTCTGCATCGAGCTCCAGTTACTACAGCTCAGGTAGTAAGGTTTTCCTGACCAGTTTTGAAAGTCAGTATTGGACCGGTGATTTAAAAGCATTTGCTGTGGATGACCAAGGCAATCTCGGGGACGAAATTTGGAGCGCGGCTGACAAACTTAATAACACCGGCTACTTAACCAGAAAAATCTTTAGCTATAAACTCTTACCGCTGCCCCAGGCCATTCCTTTTACATTTGACAACTTGGATTTAACCCAGCAGAACGCCTTGAACAGTGATGGCAAGGGCCAGGCGCGAGTTGAATTTCTCCAGGGCAGAGGCGCAGGTACAGGGGTCAATAACACTAGCAATGATAAAGATTGGATTAATGCTAATACCTTCCGGCCACGTCCGAATTTACTCGGAGATATTATTCAGTCCGATCCAGTTTATGTTGCCCAGCCTCCTTTCCGCTATGATGAATACAACTGCACGGAGTGTTCCGCGTACAAAACCTTTAAATCGGCTTGGGCTTTCCGTCAACCGATAGTTTATGTTGGTGCTAACGATGGCATGCTGCATGGTTTCAATGCCACTGACGGTAACGAGAAGATTGCCTATATTCCAGGTAACTTGGTTGGTCAATTGCTCTCTCTAACCTCGCGTCAGTATGTCCATCGGTATTTTGTCGATGGTTCTCCAACGGTGGGTGATGCCTTTTTTGACGGCCATTGGGAGAGTGTTCTGGTAAGTGGCTTGCGTGCCGGCGGACAAGCCGTCTTCGCACTCAAGATCACCAATCCAGGAACCATCCAAAATCCAGTCGATTTTAGCACGGCTAATGTACTTTGGGAGTTCAGCGATAATGACGATCCCGATTTAGGCTATTCCTTCAGTAAACCGACTATTACCCGCCTGCACAACAATAAGTGGGCTGTCATTTTTGGCAACGGCTATAATAATACAGAACCTGATGGGAACGATCCGAATGACAATACCAAACGAAACGGTAAGACGGTAGTTAGCACAGGCTTACATAGTGGTGAAGCCGTGCTCTATGTGTATTATCTGGACAATTCCACTCCTCAGTTCATTAAGATAAGTACGGGTGTAGGCAGCAGCCAGGATCCCACCGGTGCTGGCCGACCCAACGGTCTGGCAACTCCCGCGGTCGTGGATGTCGATGATGACTTGAATGCCGATTATGTCTATGCGGGCGATCTTTTCGGCAATCTATGGAAATTCGATATCAGTGATTCTAATTCAGGTAATTGGACAGTAATAAAACTGTTCCAGGCTACCGATACAAATGGAACAGCACAACCGATTACAGTACGCCCGGAGGTGAATTATCATCCAATGGGGAGAGCTTTCGGTCAAATGATTTATTTTGGCACCGGCAAGTATTTTGAAATTAACGATAACCAGTATAATGGCGCCACACAACAAAGTTTTTATGGCATCTGGGACTATAATGTACCAGCAGGGTCAAGCGCCTTTAGCCGAAACACCCCTGTAACAGCAACAGGCTGTCAACCTCTACCTCTATTCGAGCAGCAAATCGCGCTCGTCGGTACCGATTTCCGCAAGCTCACCCCTGCAAGCGGATCCATCCAATGGTTGAACAGCAGCGGAGCACAATGCAATAAAGGTTGGTATATGGACTTTCCGTTAGGTGAGAAGCAAATCAGCGACCCTACCATCCGGAATAAGCGGGTTATTTTTACTACGCTGGTCCTTCCTCTTCCTCAGAACTCTCAGACCTGTGATTCCGATGGCAGTTCGAGTTGGCTTATGGTGGTGGATGCCAATGATGGCGGCACTCCGAAAGAGGTTACCTTTGATTTAAATGGAGATTTCAAGTTCGATCAAGCCGATTTGGCGCTTATTATGGGAGGCGAGAATGTTGCCGGGCAAAAATCACAGGTTGGCGCCTTGCCAACTCCAGGCCTGATATACTATATACCACCTGACAACAGCGGCGGTGGCGGCGGTGGCGGCGGTGGCGGTGGCGGCGGTGGCGGTGGCGGCGGTGGCGGTGGCGGCAGTAATGGTGATTGTGGCGGCATCCGTGGGGCATTGATCGGTATTGGTGGTGGGACAACAGGAGAATCTGCAAAATATACTATCAACTCTGGCCCCAATGATCTTGGGCGACAATCATGGCGGCAATTATGGAGGAGGTAACCCCAGTGAAAGGTTTTAGCTTGATAGAGCTGATGATCACTGTGGCCATTGTAGGCATCCTGGCTGCCATTGCCTATCCTTCTTATGTGGAGCATGTAAACAGGAGCCGGCGTGAAGACGCCAAGGCAACACTGCTGGAACTGGCTCAGTGGATGGAGCGAAGTTATATGCTAAACTTAAAATATAATCAGGATAGCCAAGGCAATCTTATCAATCTGGCCCAGGCCAATACATGGCTCCAAACACAAATTCAAAATGCAAATATATCGACCTATTACACCTTCGCCTTTAATAACATAGCCGGGAATGCCTTTACGTTAAGCGCCACGCCTCAAGGGGCACAGGCGAACGACAAGTGCGGCACATTGACATTGAATAACCTGGGCCAGACGGGTAATCTCAACGCCCAACTGAGTGCGCAGGAGTGCTGGTCACGGTAAGCAATACTCACCGGTTACGTTTAACGTAATTCGCGTGGCAGTGCAAATGTTACATTTTCCTGTGTTCCCCGGCTTTCCTCCACAGTGGCAGCCCCCAACTGGCGCAGCCTGTCCACCACCTGGCGCACCAACACTTCGGGCGCGGATGCGCCCGCGGTAACGCCGATGACATCCCGTCCGGCCAACCAGGCCAGATCGATATCCTCGGGCCCGTCGATCAGATAGGCAGGCGTTCCCTCCTTCTCG
>CAIMUS010000086.1 GCA_903844665.1 uncultured Pseudomonadota bacterium | reverse complement strand
TGGTCCCGATAATGGTTATCCAGACATTCGTTGCCGCTGGCGCCCTGGGAGCGCCGCACCCCAGTGCGGCATTGTAATGACGCCAGTGGCAAGTGGCGAGAGCCGCACTGGGGTGCGGCGCTCCCAGGGGTGGTATTTGCGCGGCTACCCACCACCCTGCAATGTCTGGATAATCATTAGCGGAGCTATAGTAAGAGAACTGTCCCGCCTTAAGTTGGTAGCCTTCGGTCCTCGTCAAGCGCAAGCCATGAAAGACCGTCTAGATCGAAAAATCCTCGCCACGCCATGAGCCTTCCTGATCCGGTCGCGGCGAGTGAGGAAGAGGCTCTTCCGCGTGAGCTAATTTTTCGAGTTGATCCACCCGCTCCAAGAGCTTGATGACGGTGGTGCCGATCATGTCCGGCAGCAACTCGTGCTGCAAGTCCAGGGGGGTCGATGGCAAATGGATTTGTGACCGTACCACGGGCTGGCCGGGAACACCGACCACTACCGCGTTCGACGGCACCGATTTCACCACCACGGCATTGGCTCCGATCCGGCAGTCGTCCCCAATGTGTATCGCTCCCAGAAGCTTCGCCCCGGCGCCCACGACCACCCGGTCTCCCAGCGTCGGGTGGCGTTTGCCCTTGTTAAGGCTGGTGCCGCCCAAGGTGACGCCGTGGTAGATCGTCACATCGGCGCCGATCTCGGTGGTCTCGCCGATGACGACGCCCATGCCGTGATCGATAAAGAAACCCGGCCCAATACTGGCGCCGGGATGGATTTCGATGCCGGTGAGGACCCGGATCAGTTGCGACAGCCAGCGGGCCGGAAGGCGCAAATTGTGGCGCCACAGCTTATGGGTCAGGCGGTGTCCCCAGACAGCGTGCAGACCGGGATAGCACAGGATAACTTCCAGTGCGCTCCGGGCGGCGGGGTCGCGCTCCAGCACCGCCCGAACATCGCGGCGAATCCTGTCGAAGATTCTCACAATGACCGGAGAGCGTGGAGGAGTCTGCTCACTGTTTGCGCCGTTCCAAAGCGAAAGGGATTTCATCATCGGACTGAATCTGGGGTCTTTGCATTAATCGGCCAGGTCCGCGAACAGCGCGGTGCTGAGGTAGCGTTCGCCGAACGAGGGGATGATGGCGACAATCAACTTGCCCGCATTCTCCGGCCGGCGCGCCACCTGCAACGCGGCCCAGAGCGCGGCGCCCGATGAAATGCCGACCAGCAGACCCTCTTCGCGCGCCGCTCGCCGGGCGGTGGCGAAGGCGTCCTCGTTTTTGACGCGGATGATCTCGTCGTAGATCCCGGTGTTGAGAACGTCCGGCACAAACCCGGCGCCGATCCCCTGAATCGGGTGAGGCCCCTTGACGCCGCCCGACAGCACCGGCGAGGCGTCCGGTTCCACCGCCACACACTTGAACGAAGGTTTACGAGCCTTGATGACTTCGCCTACACCGGTGATGGTGCCGCCGGTGCCAATGCCCGACACCAGGAAATCCGCCTGACCGTCGGTGTCGCGCCAGATCTCTTCGGCCGTGGTTTTGCGATGGATTTCAGGGTTGGCGGGATTCTTGAACTGTTGTGGCATGAAGTAACGGGAGTCCGAGGCGGCGAGTTCCTCGGCCTTCTGGATGGCGCCGGCCATGCCCGCGCTGCCCGGCGTGAGGATCAGTTCCGCGCCGTAGGCCCGCAACAGCAGCCGGCGTTCCTTGCTCATGGTTTCCGGCATGGTCAGGACGCAACGGTAACCGCGGGCGGCGCAGACCATCGCCAAAGCGATGCCGGTGTTGCCGCTGGTAGGCTCCACAATGATGGTGTCGGGGTGAATCAGTCCCGCCTGTTCCGCGGCCTCGATCATCGAGACGCCGATCCGGTCCTTGACGCTGTGCGCCGGATTGTAAAATTCGAGTTTGGCGACCACGTCGGCAACGGCGCCCTCGGCCAGTCGCTGGATACGGACCAGCGGTGTGTTGCCAACCAGATCGGTAACATTATTCGCGATTCTCATGGATTGCCTTCTGCCCGCCTGGGGCATTCAATATCGATAGCGTTCATTGGCTCAACTCTGCCTCCAGGGTAGCCCCTCGGCTCGCCAGCCACATACACCCCGGTGGCCGTTACCGTTGATCTGACCCTCGAAGCCATCGGCCACGTTGTAGGTGGTATAGCCTCGTTCGGCCAGCAGTTTGGCAGCCTCCCGCGAACGCACGCCGCTGCGGCAAATCAGGTACACCAACTGCCGCGGGGTGATGCCCTGGGCACGTAAATCTTCGACAAATCTGGGGTTGCGTTTCATCGCCGGGAATACCAACCACTCGGCCCTTGCTACGGGCTTGCCCAGACTGGTGAGATCGGGGCCGCCGACAAAGGTCCATTCGGCGCGGGTGCGGACATCGACCAATACCGCGCTGGCCTCGGTTTGCAGATTCTCCCAGGCCTGGATGGGACTGACATCGCCAAGAAACTGCTCTGGCATCTTGTACTCCTTTCGATCAGCAAGTGAGTAAAGGGATTCGACAGACGGCAAATATAGCGACAGTTACTTATTACACAAAAGAATTTTAAATGATTTTCTAATTACTATTTTGCATATAGAGCGGGCAGCGTTCATTGTTGATCCCTTCCTTCCTGGAGGGGATCTGACAAGGGTAGACATGGGGTTATTTCCTGCAAGCAACCCGTAAGGTGGGCAGCCTGCCCACCTTACGTTAGCCCCGACTGGTTACATTCCCACCCTGGTTTCATGCGGCGCAATACGCTAACGCTATTGCCGCCCTACGCGGGCTGCTGCTCACCCCCAGCGCGGCGCCTTTGGCCCCGGCTCACGTCATAGCCCGCGATGGCCGCGTCCGGCCTGGATGCGCAGCAGCGAGGCGACCAGCGCGTCGATGTCTTCGTGGAGGTTGTACAGCGCCAGCGACGCCCGGACCGTGCTCTCCAGGCCGAAGCGGCGCAGGATGGGCTGGGCGCAGTGGTGGCCGGCGCGCACCGCGATGCCGTCTTGGTCGAGGGCAACGCCGACATCCTCGCTACGAATGTCGTCGAGGACGAAGGAGAGCACCGCGGCTTTCTCGCGCGCCGTGCCGATCAGACGCAGACCGGGGACGCTGGCAAGCGCCGCGGTTGCATAGACCAGCAGTTCGTGCTCGTAGCGGCTGACGTTCTCCATCCCGATCTGGTCGAGAAAGTCGATCGCCGCGCCGAGACCAACAGCGTCGGCGATATTACCGGTACCCGCTTCGAACCGCGTCGGCGCCGGCTGGTAGACGGTCTTCTCGAAAGTGACGTCCAGGATCATGTTGCCGCCGCCCTGCCACGGCGGGGTGGTGTTGAGCAGGTCTTCCTTGCCGTAGACGGCGCCGATGCCGGTGGGGGCGAACATCTTGTGGCCCGAGAACACGTACCAGTCGCAGTCGAGGGCTTGCACATCCACCCGCAGATGGCAGACGCCCTGGGCGCCGTCGACGAGCACGTGGGCGCCGTAGCGGTGGGCGATCTCGACCATCTCACGCACCGGCGTGATGGTGCCCAGCGCGTTCGACACGTGGGTGATCGACACCACCCTGGTGCGCGGTCCAAGCAGCTTTTCGTACTCTTCGAGGATGACCTGGCCGTGGTCGTCCACCGGAGCGACGCGCAGGCGGGCGCCCTTCTCCGCGCACAATTGCTGCCACGGCACGATGTTGGCGTGGTGCTCCAGCCAGGTGATGACGATCTCGTCATCCGGCCCGACGTTGCGCCGGCCCCAGGACTGGGCGACAAGGTTGATACCTTCGGTGGTACCGCGGACGAAAACGATCTCGCGGGCCGAGGAGGCATTCAGGAAGCGGCGCACCTTCTCCCGTGCGCCTTCGTAGGCGTCGGTGGCCCGCGCCGCGAGGGTGTGAGCGGCGCGGTGGATGTTGGAATTCTCGTGCCGGTAATAATAATCGAGGCGCTCGATGACCGCGTTGGGCTTTTGCGTGGTGGCGCCGTTATCGAGCCAGATCAGCGGCCGGCCGTGCACCCGCTCCTGCAGGATCGGGAAGTCGCGCCGCACCGCCCTGGGATCGAACGGGCGGGCGGAGAACCCCAGATCCGGCAACAGGTCGGGACGGAGTTCGAGCGATTCAAGGCGCAGCGGCGAAGTGGCGGGTGGGGATATCGCCTGCTCTCGATTGAGAAAGTAGGGCGATGCGCCGGGCGCCGTCGTTGGTGGAACGGCGCCGGGTAGCTCGGACACCAGCGCCGTCGCGCCCGCCAGCGAGGCGGGCAAGGCGCGGAGATCGGCCTCGGTCGGCGCCTCGGTCGGCGGCGACGACGGGACTGCCGGAATACCCGGCAATGACTGCAGGCTCGGCACGCCCGGCAACGAGAACTGCTCGCCCGCCGGCGGGAACGGCGGGAACGGCGGCGCCGATGGGGTGGTGGCAAGCGTCGCTTCGGGATCGGTTGTCATCAGGGGTGTCGTTAACATGGTCGTTCTCCAGCACGCCAGGGGCGTCCTCCGCAAGGACCGCCACCGTTCGATCGATGACGGCCCGTGACTCCCGGGTAACGGCGCCGTCGAGCCGGCTCGACGGCCGCCAGTTCAGCTAAACCTTTACAGGTTCGGGAAGTCACGCCGGGTTATCCGCGGATCGTACGGGCCCGCCGCGAGACTCAGATCGGGGAGCATGGCGGGATCGAAGCCGTAAGGCTCGAAAGGAAAAGCGGGCGCGGTGTACGGCGTTGACGGGATCCCTTCGAGGAAGTAGAAAGACGACCCGGATGAAGCCGACGCGGGTTCGGTGACGGCAGCCGATGGCGGCAGCCCCGTCGCGCCCGTCAGTGTGGCCGGCAGTGCGCGGAGATCGGCCTCGGCCGGCGGGACGGGTGCCGACGCCGACGGTACGGCCGGAGTGGCTGGCAACGCACCCAACTCGACCGGCGGCGTGGCCGGCGGCGCCGAAGCCATGGCGGAGGCCGAAGGCGCCGATGGCGGTGAGACCGGCGGCGACGCGAACAGCAGGCCGGGGACCACCTCGGGGCGGAACTCGTAAGGCCCGAGAGGAATGGCGGGCACGGTGGCGGCAACCGGCAGCGGCAGCCCCGTCGCACCCGTCACCGTGGCGGGCAGCGGGCGAAGCTCGGCTTCGGTCGGCGGGATGAAAGCCGACGCCGGGGGTATGGCCGAAGCGACCGGCAACGCCCCCACCTCGACCGGCGGCGTGGCCGGCGGCGCCGAAGCCAGGATGGTGGCCGGCGGCGCCGGCGGCAGGGTGGTGGCCGGTGGCGCCGGGCTGCCGGGCAAGGCGGAGAAGAACTCGTTCGCCATCCGGGCGATCACCATTGGGTTCAGCAGGGCCGCCATCGTAGCGGACAAACTCTCCCCGGTCTGCTGCGCGCCGGCCACATCCTGCACGGGCGCCGGCGCGGGCACGGCCGCCAAGCCGGGATCACTGGTAGTCATGGGTGTATACAGGGTACTTGCCGACATTGACGTTCTCCAGCACGCCGAGGGCGTCATCGGTGAGAACCGCCACCGAGCAGTACAGCGAGATCAGGTAGGAGGCGACCGCCTTGCGGTTGATGCCCATGAAGCGGACCGATAGGCTGGGCGATACCTCCCCCGGAAGTCCGGGCTGGAACAGCCCGACCACGCCCTGCCTTTTTTCGCCCGTGCGCAGCAGCAAAATGTTGGTCAGATTGTTGTTGTCCACGCCGAGCTTGTCGCTGGGGACGAGGGGAATCCCACGCCAGGTGATGAACGGCGAGCCGAACAATGTCACCGTTACCGGCGGGACGCCGCGGCGCGTGCATTCGCGGCCGAAGGCGGCGATCGCCCGTGGGTGCGCCAGGAAGAAGGCCGGCTCTTTCCAGACGCGCACAATCAGTTCATCCAGGTCGTCAGGCGTCGGCGTACCCGCCGCCGTTGTCGGCTGGACGCGCATCGAGGGCACGACGCTGGGGAGCAGGCCGTACGAGTCGTTGTTGATGATCTCGCTCTCCTGCTTCTCCTTGACCTTTTCGATGGTGAGGCGGAGTTGCTCCCGGATCTGATCGTAGGGGCTGCGGTACAGATCGGAGATGCGGGTCTGCACGTCGAGAACCGTGGTCATCGCGCTCACCGTGTACTCGCGCGGGTGCTCCTCGTAATTGACGAAGGTCTCGGGCAGGTCTTCCTCTTCCTGGGGACTGCACTCGACATCGGCGGGGGCATCGGCGCGCGTCTCGATGACGCGGTTGACGCGGTAGGTGCCGGCCTCGACGGGCGCCCACGGCAGGCAGGCGACCAGCCAGCGCGGCGTGATCGACAGCATCTGGGGGACGGTTTTGGTTGTGTTCGCGAGCTGGCGCGCCGCCAACTCGCCCAGGGTATGACGGATCTCGTCGGTCATGGAATCAGTTCCTCAGTGAGGGAAGTATAACTTTTGAGTTTGTAGTCGTGCGGGTCAAAACGATGTGAACTAATGATTATATATCACCAACATCCGCCGCCTTATTCAAATTTATTATATGGTTTCCAGTAATTTTGGATTAGCCGGAGAAGCACACCGGTTTACCTACGCTCACAGCAACAAGCAGGCCCCGCTCACTTTTAATTGCACCCTCTGATGAGCCAGCCGTAGTGGAATGAAAAGTATTGACTGGAGCGTGCAGGTAAGTTTACTATTCCTACCACTTTAGTAATGATTACAGGTGACATGAGACTGACTACCCGCAGCGAGTATGGCCTTCTGGCGCTGATTTTCCTGGCCCGACAGGACCCTGAGGCATGCTCTTCCGTTGAAGTGATCGCTCAGGCGCAGCAGATCCCGGCGAAATTTCTGGAGCAAATCCTGCTGTCACTGAAGCGTTCCGGCTATGTGCGCAGCGTCCGCGGGTCGCGCGGCGGTTATCGCCTGGCCAAACCGGCGGCCCAGATCACCATCGCGGAAGTCGTCCGCCTGTTGGATGGTGCCTTGGCGCCTACCTACTCGGTCAGCCGCTATTTCTATGAACCCACACCGATCGAACGGGAGCAGTCTCTGATCCATTTCTTCCAGGAGATTGCCACCCAGATTTCCACGGCGATGGAAAAGACCTCGATCGCCGATGTGACCTGACACGACGGTTTGTTGAACTTTTTTAAGGGTAAATTATGACTAACTTAATCGGAGAACTGATGAATATACGTCCTCGAAGTCAGCCTTCGGCTTTCGATAAGCTGTTCGGCGTCTTCGCCGACTTCGACCGCTTCGAAGAGCAGGTTCCCCTGCACATCCTGCAGGAGCGGTTGCAGGCGCTGCCGCTCAAGCGGAGCGATGTCGCCGGTTATGTGGCCTTCGACGAGGCGTATTATCAGCGCCATCTGCTGTACGAGGGCAAAGCGTTTCGCGCGCTGATTCTGTGCTGGGGCAGCGGCCAGCGCAGTCCCATCCATAACCACTCGGGCTCCAATTGTTTCGTCAAGGTGATCGAGGGAACCGCGACCGAAATCAACTTCAGCCGCAGTGACTGTGGCCTACTCTTCCCCCGCGAAATGAAGCAATTACGCGAGGGCGAGTCCGGTGTCTGTCAGGATAGCGATATGCATCAGGTGGGTAATCTCCAGCCCGCGGGGCACGATCTGGTCACCCTGCATGTGTACTCACCGCCCCTGCAACGGATGGATCTGTTCTCCCTGAAGGAATCGGTGTTCGCGGATTACGACAGCCTGCTCGCCGGGCCGCGCCAATGAGAGGGGCGCCGTTCATGACTGCACTGGATTCAGACAATCCCCCAACCATTGCCATCATCGGGGGCGGTTTCAGCGGCTGCATGGTGGCGGTTCACCTGCTGCGCTCGGCCACCGTTCCTATCGCCATCAAGCTGATCGAGCGTGGTCCCACGGTGGGGCCGGGAGTCGCTTACGGCACTCGTGAAGAGCGTCATTTGCTCAATGTTCCCGCCGGTAACATGAGCGCCTTTCCCGAGGATGCCGGGCATTTTCTCCGCTGGCTGGACAGCCATGGTGATTCGCCTTTTACAGCGGAGAGTTTCGCGCCACGCCGGCGCTATGGCGCTTACCTGCAAGCGATTTTGCGGGAGGCCGAAGCCGACGCGCCGCGGCTGGCGCAACTGGAGAAAATCCAGGATGAGGCCATTGCCATTCTCCCCGACCAAGAAGGCGACAGGATTCAACTGCGTAGCGGTAGGACCCTGCACGCCAGCCGGATCGTCTTGGCGGTGGGTAATTTTCCGCCGAGCGATCCGGTGGTGGCGGAGAGTGCGTTTTACCGGAGCCCGCGCTACAGCAGTGACCCCTGGTCTCCCACCGCGCTCAGTCATATCGATCCTCTGGATAGCATCCTGTTGATCGGTTCGGGACTGACCACGATCGATCTGGTGTTGGCGCTGCAAGCGCGCGGCCACCAGGGCGTGATTCATCTGATCTCACGGCATGGCCTGTTACCCCAGTGCCATCGGCCCAGTGTGCCGCCTTATCCTCCCTTCCTGACGATTGCCGATGTCTCCAGTACCTTGCGGATATTGTTGCGGCGGGTTCGCCGGGAGATAGACCAGGCCGCGCGCCAGGGCCATGACTGGCGCACGGTCATCGATGCCTTGCGACCGCAGACGCAGGTACTCTGGCGAGCGCTCACCGCTGTCGAGAAGCGGCGCTTTCTCCGCCATCTCAGACCGTACTGGGACAACCATCGCCACCGGATAGCGCCCGAAGTGGCCGCCACCCTGGATCGGTTGCAACAGTCTGGACAGTTGCGGGTCTACGCCGGTTGTATTCGCTCCTATGAAGAACGGGACGATGGCGTCGACGTGAGCTATAGACCCCGCCATCAGCCGGAACTCCACACCGTGCGGGTGAATCGGGTGATCAATTGCACCGGACCCGAAGGCAACTATCGCAAGTTACAGCATCCCCTGATAATGAATTTGCTGGAATCCGGTCGAATTCGGCCCGATTCCCTGACGCTGGGTCTGGAAGTGGAGGCGAACGGGGCGCTGGTCATTGCGACCGGTGTCGCTTCGCGCCGGCTCTACACCCTGGGTCCGCCGCGAAAAGGCAGCCTGTGGGAAACGATCGCCGTACCGGAGTTGCGGGAACAGGCGCAGGCCCTGGCGCGGCAGTTGTTGCAGAGCCTGAGAGTCAAGGCGGCGCCGGCCTTCTCGGACACCGAGGGTGTGATGACCCAGCAGGCCGCCGCTCATATCCACGATGGTCGCAAAGGTGCTACGCAGACACAGGCCCCGGAATAGCCCGATAACCCGTCCCTGTTCCAGGCGCAGGGGCTGCCGCCGGGTCGAGCGCCAGGCTGCCGTGGTGAACTCGGCGTTCAGTTGTCGAACGAGGCTTTCCAAAGACATCGTTATCACCTTAAGCAAAAATTGATCCGTGTGGCTCCAAGCTCCACTTTGGCGGGAAAGATGGGGTGTGCCGCAGAAGCCAACCAGTTGGCGACCTACACACGAATGGCGTACTTAGATCACCCACGTCTGGTTGAACGGATTGTTAGGCTGCCTTGAACTCGACTTTAGCGACATTGCGTAAGTCCACAATCTGCTTTGCCTGCCACAAGTCGTGATTGTCTTGCATGGCAAGCCAACTTTCGGGGGAGCGGCCCAAGGCCTTTGACAGGCGAAGAGCCATTTCAGGGCTGACGCGACTGGAACCGTTTAGAATGCGATTCAGAGTTGAGGCGGCAACGCCGAGTTTGGATGCGAGTTCCCGGCAACTAAGCTCATTGGGTTCCAGGTAAACCGACCGAATGAATTCTCCGGGGTGCGGTGGGTTATGCATAGCCATTAGTGATAGTCCTCATAATCCAAAACATGAGCGTTCCCATCCTGAAATGCGAAGGTTATACGCCAATTCCCATTTACCCATCTCGACCAACGGTCACTATCAGCACCTTTCAGTGGGTGCAGGCGAAAGCCCGGGATATCCATGTCTTCAATGGTCAGAGCCGTATCCAACGCAGTCAGCTGCATTCGCAGGCGTTTGGCGTGTGCAGGTTGAATTCCAGCCAAGCTGCCTGACTCAAAAAACTTCTTCAAGCCCTTGTGTCGAAACGATGCGATCATGTGAGGAATGATAGCGCGTTGCGCCATGCGCAACAAGAGCTTATTGCCAAAACTGGCGAATCGTGGCCCGTCAGCCCAACCTACGGGCTCCGATAGAAAAGTACTTAACCTATCAGAGGTTGGGTCCACCTTCAAAGCCCTGGGGGCAGATACTCCAACAGGCCGACAAGTGCATCCAGGCGCGCCAGTCCTTCCCTCTTATTGGCAGGCAGTAGTTCACGGCGCACTTCGTAGTCGGCGATCTCAGGCACAATAACACGGCTACCGCGCGCCACTAATGCCTGTAACCATTGCGCACAGGCGACGCTTGGCGGCGAACGCCTCGGATTGGTCACCAGGCCGAGCGGCCCCGCATCGAGCAACACGACTTGACTCACCAGCTTATATCCTTCAATTCTGCTGGAAAAAGCTGCCGGTCGGAGAGACGATCTTCATCCAGGGTGTGGATCAGGTACTCACCTGTCTCCTGCTGTTCCTCAGGGTTTTTTTCATCAAGCCACGATTGAAGCAGGGTAACGATTTCTATAACCTGTGGGAGCGGCGCCCTCGCCGCGATCAAACCGGTAGCGCCACGGGGGTGCGGCGGCCAGTGATCGCGGCGAGGGCGCCGCTCCCACAACGCCAGGACCGGTTTGATTCCCAAAAACTTCAGGTCTCAAAATGGCCGCAGTTTAGCAAACCCCGCCGTATTGACGGCGAGCGGTGGCGTGGCCCGCGGGAACGGCGCCCGCGGCGAGCCGCTCGGCGTACTCTCCCTGGATGCCATCGACACCCACCAGCCAGGCGAGATCCGCCTGATCGGAGCTGTCAATGCCCTGGACCAGGACCCGGCAATGATGCTGGCGGGCCAGCAGGACCCCGTTGACCAGGCGCGCGGCCCGTTCTCCGGTTGCCAGCGCCCTCCGGGGGCGCTCGATATGGACAAAGTCCGGCGCCAATTCCAGCAACGGCTCGAACCGGCTCTGCTCGGCATCACCCGGATGAACCAGGGCGATGGCGAAACCGCGCGCTCGAAAGCGCTCCAGCGAACGACCAAGATGGGCAAGGTCCACCGGCTCCGCCGCGCGGAACCGCAGCACGATCTGTCGTGGCTGCAATCCGCACAGCCGCAAAATTCTCTCGAATACCTTGCCGTGACCCTGCCGGATTTCCTGCACATGGCGCGGATGGACATCCAGTAGCAGCCAGGCTGATTCAGCATGCGCCAAGCCATTGAGGGTATGCAGGGTCCGGCACAGGCGATCCAGATAGACCACGGCCTTGTCATCGAGACAGGCAATGGCATAGGGCACCCATGATGCCAACAGACGCCGGTTGCGGTCGTACGCTTGCAGCAGTGCTTGGTAGCCCAGCAGGCCGCCACCCATATCCACGATGCTCGCAAAGGTGCTGCGCAGACACAGGCCCTGGAATAGCCCGATAACCCGCCCCTGCTCCAGGCGCAGGGGTTGCCGCTGGGTCGAGTGCCAGGTTGCCGTAGCGAACTCGGCGTTCAGTTGTCGAACGAGGCTTTCCAAAGACATCGTTATCACCTTAAGCAAAAATTGATCCGTGTAGCTCCAAGGGAACGCCCCTTCGGGCGATGGGATTCCGGCGCGCTTCGTAGGTCTGGCGGGATTAAACCTGCCGCGAGCCTTAGATTAAACAGCTTATCGGAAAAAGCAGGGTACTGAAAAGAATAAAAAATTATTTACAAATAGCCGTTAGTTTATTGTTTTATGAAAGCCATAATAACTGCTTTCAGCCCTGGAGTTAAGACAATTTGAGTTATACTCATATAGTTAAATTGTCTATGATATCTGGCCGTAAAATGATAAATTGGTATTGTCTCGATTCTTGCTTGCCAAGAAGTAGACTGGATTTCCTCTGGATTGCTGGCTGCCTTAAATAAATAGCGTTTCTCCTCCGGCGATTACCTTTCCTGCTTTAGTTAAGGCAGGAAAGGTTCTTTTCCAAGTTCGAACCCCAGTCCTGGTGCGATAGAAAAGCCGGATACCACAGATTAGGATAAGGCGGCGCACCGATCACGTGTTCACCCAGGGGCGGAAACTCCACCAGGGCAAGGACCCGCGCCGGGCGATGGAAATCTTGCTGGCCCGGGATCCGAAACCGGAGCGTTTCTGACCCCTGTCCGGATTCCGGGCGATGTGAGGGCTGACTCCGGCCTAGAAATGGGTGCCTATCGCAAACATAAGCACCACGGGATCGATGTTGACATGCGATTTGGTGGTGACACCGGCGACTTCGGCTTTTGCCCGCGTATCGATATCTCATGTACCAGCCGGATACGTTGACGAACCAATCCTTATTGAGATCCACATCGACGCCCACTTCGCCGGCGAATCCCCAAGAATTGGTCAGATCGAGACTGGCGAGAGGCATCTTCGCATTAGTGTCGAAGAAGATCGTGTAGTTAAGGCCGGCGCCGATATAGGGCCTGATGGGTGACTTGGGAAAGAAATAGTATTGCGCCAGCAGGGTCGGCGGTAGTTGCTTGGTGTCGCCGATTGTACCGAGGCCACTGATGGAGCCATCACCCTTGATACTGTGTTTAAAGGGATAGGCGCCCACCAGTTCGACACCGATATGGTCGGTCGCCATATAGGCCAGGGTAAGGCCGCCCGACCAGGCATTGCCTACGCTCGCCTTGGCATCGGAAATGCCCAGGTTGTTCAAAGAGGTGCTGCGGTCGTTCGGGAATACCCCTATCGGGCCCACCCGCACCAGGACATCGCCCGCTTCGATTGCCCAACCGGCGGTCGCCAGCAGCGTCGCGCCTATGCCCAGAAGCGTACCGATGATTTTCTTCATAGTTATGGCCTCCCATGACTGTTTTAACTGTACGAAATGTAACAACGTAGTGGCTTTATTGATTCAACCTGCTTTGGCTACCCACTTAAGGCGGGACAATCCGACCCTGGGAACGCCGGCGTCCCCGCCGGCTTGAGAGCATCGGTGCCAGTCAACAGCCCAAGATGCCGGTGCTCCCAGGGGAACCCCTCTGCGGTCAGCCTGCAAAGCGCGTCCCGGCTTAAGTGGATACCCTGTTCCGAGCCTGTCGGATCGTTAGTGCACTCCATAAATAATCGCTGGGGCTTAACATCGGTTGTGCCTCCCTAAATAAAGCTGACAAAGTCGATTAAATTACTCTAATTAGTATAGTCAAAGGTACATATAGTAACCAAGAATCAAATTTGATTTAGTTATAATTATTAGTTATTAAACAAGGCGGTCGAGCGCCGTCGACGGTGGCTGTCTAAGCTTCAATGCTGCCGTGCGGGTCAGGTCCCGGTCCTCTGGAAGGCCTGCTCGATGTCCCAAAGCAAGTCCTCGACATCCTCCGTGCCCACGGAGAAGCGAATCTGCTCGGGCTTGACGCCAGCGAGAAGTTGTTCCGCCTCTGTCAGTTGGCCATGCGTGACCGTCGCCGGATGAACGACGAGCGATTTGGAGTCGCCCACGTTGGCGAGGAAGGAGAAAATCGTCATGCTCTCGATGAACCGTTTCGCCCGTTCCAGGCCGCCCTTGATCCCGAAGGTCAGGATGGCTCCCGGACCCTTGGGCAGATACTTCTGCGCAAGCGCGTAGTAGGGGCTGCTCTTCAGTCCCGGATAACTCACCCATTCCACTTGCGGATGCCCCTCCAGGTACTCCGCGATCTTGTGCGCACTGGCGACCTGCCGCTCCAACCGGAAAGACAGTGTTTCCAGACCCTGCAGGAACAGGAAGGCGTTGAATGGACTCATGCAGGCGCCGAAGTCGCGCAGGTAGTGGAGCCGGACCTTGATGATGTAGGCGATGTTTCCAAGCCCCGGATAGTTGCCCCAGCGGTCCCAGTGGACGAAGCCGCTGTAGGCCGGGTCAGGCGTGGTGAAGTCCGGGAATTTGCCGTTCGACCAGTCGAAGTTGCCGCCGTCCACGATCAGGCCACCGATGCTGGTGCCGTGGCCGCCGATATACTTGGTCGCCGAATGGACGCTGATGTTGGCGCCGTAGTCGAAGGGCCGGAACAGATAGGGGGTGCCAAAGGTATTATCGACGATCAGCGGGATGCCATTGTCATGAGCGATCCGCGCCACCGCCTCGAAGTCGACAACGTTGATGTCGGGGTTGCCGATGGTCTCGACGAACACGGCACGGGTCTTATCGTTGATGGCCCGGCGGAAGTTCTCGGTATCGATGGGATCGACCAGCGTGGTCTTGACGCCATGCTTGGGAAGGGTATTGGTGAAGAGATTGAAGGAGCCGCCATAGAGCGTCTTGGCGGCGACGACTTCCTCGCCGGCGTGGGTGATATTGAGGATGGAGTAGGCCGTCGCGGCCGAGCCGGACGCCACCGCGAGCGCGCCACTGCCGCCCTCCAGCGCCGCAATCCGGTTTTCCAGCACCTCGTTCGTCGGGTTGGTGATCCGGGTGTAGTCGAAGCCGAACTCCTCGACCGAACTGATCGCCTTGGCCTGCTCGAAGTCCTTGAAGACGAAGGAAGTCGTCTGGTAGATGGGCACGGCGCGCGCCCCGGTGGCGGGATCGGGTACTTGGCCCGCATGCAGTTGCAGCGTGTCGAACTTCAGCTTTCTCTCGCTCATGCGACGCCTCCCTCGATGGCGCTGGACGGGAACGGCGACAGCGTCGCGAAGGTCTGTTCGGGCTGGATGCGGTAGGCGTCCAGCGACTCGTCCAGATCGACCTGGAGCGCGCTGTTGAACACGTTGTTCACGATCATCAGCGCGCCGAAGACGGTCAGGTCGACGATCTCTGCGGGAGTGAAGTGCGCTGCGAGCCGCGCGTACAGCGCGTCGGAGACCCGGTTGGCGTCCGCGGCAAGCTGACGACCGAAATCTACTACTGCCTGCTCGCGTTCGTCGAGCGCCAAATGGTCCGGGTCCTCGCCACCCTTGATGATCGCGCGTCGCATGAATGTGGTACAGAGCGTACAAGCGTTTTCGCGCGAGATGGCATGGCAGAAGAGGATGGCGAGCCGCTCGCCGAGCGCCGGCTTGACCCGGTCGAACAAGGTGTACCATTCAAGAACGGCGCGCAGGGCCGGCAGTGAATGCAGCAGGGTCGCCTTCATGTTAGTGACGACGCCGTGCGATTCGATGACTTTCTGATACTCGGCCTTGATTGCTGGCGTGGCGTCCTCGAAGCGAATCGGTGGAATACGGGCCATGGACAAGATCCTCGTGGGCGTAGTGGACGGGAAAGCGGTGGCAAGATGGGGTGAAGCGCACGCCGAGCCGACCTCAGCGATACAGCGCGGCCGGGATCGCCTCATGGACGATATCGGCAATCCGATCGATCTGGGCCTCGCTGGTGACGAAGGGCGGCGCCAGGCAGATCACCTCGCCCAGCACGCGGGTGTAGAGTCCGCGCTTGAACAGTTCGGCGCGCACCCGTTTTCCGACCTCCGCTTCGGCGGGGAAGCGTGCCTTGGTGGCGCGATCGGCGACGAGCTCGACGCCGACCAGAAGCCCCAGGCCGCGGACCTCGCCGACGTGTTCTAGCGCTTCCAGCGGGCGCAGCCGGCTCAACAGGCGAGCGCCGAGTTCGGCGGCCCGCGCCACGAGTCCTTCCTCCTGGAGGATCTTGAGGTTGGCGAGCGCGACCGCGCAACAGACCGGGTGGGCCGAGTAGGTGAACCCGTGCATCCAGCGGCGCGCGTAGGGAACCGTGTCGATGATCGCCTTGATCGGATCCGAAACGCCGATCCCGCCGAGGGGGAGATAGCCGCTGGTGATGCCCTTGGCGAATTGGACGATGTCCGGCTCGATCCCCCAGTGCTCCAACCCGAACCAGCGCCCCGTGCGGCCGAAGCCGGTGATGATGTCGTCACTGATCAGCAACACGTCGTAGCGGTCGCAGATCGCGCGGATACGCGGGAAGTAATCAGCCGGGGGGACGATCACGCCGCCACCGCCGCCCTGGACCGGCTCGGCGATGAAAGCCGCGACCGTGTCCGGCCCTTCGCGCAGGATCGCCTCCTCCAGCAGATTGGCCGCCGTGACGCCCGGGGTCACGTTGTCGCCGCCGCCGGTGAAGCGATAGGGGTAGGGCGACTCGATGTGCAGAAAGTCGGGCAGACGCGGCCCGAAAGCTTCCGAGAACTCAGGCACGCCGGTCGCACTGGCCGCCGCCAGCGTCGAGCCGTGGTACGAGAGGTGGCGCGAGATGATCTTGGTCTTCTGAGACTGGCCCTGGATCCGCCAGTAGTAGCGCGCGGTCCTGATGGCGGTATCGGTCGCCTCCGCCCCGCCGCAGGTGAAGTAGAAGGCGTTGATCGACGGATAGACCAGTTCGCCAAGTCGCTCGGCCAGATCGATGGCGGGCAGGCTGGTCGCGCCGATATAGGACGGCGCAAAGGCCAGGGTCGACAACTGCGCCGAGGCGGCCTCGACCAGTTCGCGGCGGCCGTGGCCGACATAGACATTCCACATGCCGCTCAGGCCGTCGATGTACCTGTTGCCGTCACTGTTCGTGATCAGCGCGCCCTCGCCCGCAACCCAGATCTGGGCATCGAGGTGATCGCTCGGGTGGTGCTGAGGGTGAATGAGGTGGGCGCGATCGGAGTCAAGCCACGCGGCCTTGTCGATTCCGCTCATGGGGTCTCCAGCACGGCGCTGGCGCCGCGGGTGGCATGGCCGGCTGTCTTCCCAGGCGTCGGCCCTCTCTCGAAACGCTTCCGGATGGCGGCGAGGTCGGCCTCGATATCACCGCGCACCTGGGCCGAACTCACGTACTGGACGGCGCTCCAGGCGAAGCCGACTCCCAGGAGAGCGACAAACGCGAAGATGGGGTAGGAGTTGGGGGCATCCGGCAACGGGTACACCGCACCGACGAGCGCCACGACCATGAATGCGATGGCGGCGAGCGATGCCAGGACGTGCCAAGGGCGCAGTTCCCGGCGTCGGTACAGGTAGACCGGAGCGGCTATGGCTACCGCAATGTAGACGAGGATGAAGCCGAGCGTGGCCGTGGTGCCGATCCAGCCGTAGATAGAGAACAGGTTTTCACCGAGTCCGGTGAGGACTGCCGCCGGGACGAAAGCCAGCACGGCCGAGACGGTTACGGCCACGTGGGGCGTCTCGTTGATCTCGTGGGCGCCGCCGAGAGAAGCGTGGAAGAGGCCGTGCCGGCCCAGGAGGAACAGCACTCGTGCTCCCGCCGTGATGCTCGCGAGGACGCAGGCGAAGAAGCTGATGATGGCGCCGACAGTGATGAGCACGCCGAGGAATGGAACGCCGGCTCGCGCCGATAGGACCTGGAGCGGCGCATCGCTTTTGTCGAGCGGCACGTCGTTGCCGGCGAATCCGAGCACCTGGGTGTAGGCCGAGACCGCGAACAGCAGGCCGACGAACACCGCGCTGAGCGACACCGCCTGTGGGATGGTCCGCAAGGGAGACCGCGCCTCGCTGCCGAGCGCCGTCGCGCTTTCGAAGCCGGTAAAGCTGAAGATGGCGAGAATGAGGCCAAGGCGGAGAGTGTCGGCGGTAGCCCCGTGCAGCGAGAGCTGCGTCCAATCGAGCCGCCAGCCGTGGTAGAACAGCGTCGCCCCGACCACGAGCAGGATAAAGCTGATCGAGATCAGTTCCAAGCCGAGCATGAGCCGGGTCGAGAGCCGCACGTCCTTGTAGGCGAAGAACCATGAGCCCAGCACGCTCAGCGCCAGAACGGCGACGAGCAAGGCGGGCGAGAGGTCGGTCTGGAGATGGAAAATATCTCTGACAAGGACGTTGACATAGTTGGTGAAGCCAGTCGTCACCGAGGAGGCGCAAGCGATGTAGGCGATGAAGAGCGTCCAGCCGACCGCGATCCCCCAGGTCGGCCCGAGACCGGTGGCAATGTAAGTGTAGAGGGAGCCGGGGGAGGCCGAACGGCGGGCGAACTGGTTGATGCTGAAGGACACCAGCAGGATGCCGACGAGGGCGAAGAGGTAGGCGAACCAGGTCGCCCCGCCGGCGGCGGCGAAGACGAGTGGGATCACGACTGTCGGCGTGGCTGTCGGCGCGATGTTGGCAACCGACTGACCGATCACCTCGAGCGGGGAAAGCACCCCGTTCTTCAGGCCGTAGGATTCATTTCGGGTGGCCGTCGTCACAGGGACGGCGGATGATACGGTAGCGTGGTCGCTCATCTTTCGTCTCCTCATAAACATCATAAACAGCAGGGCGCCCGTCCGATTGGGTTCCCCGAGCAGGTTCCGGGGGAAGGCCGCACGTTCTCGACGTCCACTGATGGCCTATTGGGAAAATCGAGGTCCTGCGGGGTCCTGAATCGGGTCGAAGACCTGAATGGTGGGCGCCAACTCCTTGGACAGTGTTTTCGTAATGTAATAAAAATCGTCAATCTGGTTACCTATCGGAAGGACTGAATCGATAGGAACCATCTTGGACCGGATCGCAGACAGTGCAGAATCTACAGGATGGAAGTCGCGTTGTGACGATCGCCTTGAATTCAAGCCTTCCTGCACCGCTTGCGAAGGGCTGAAGGAATTGTAGAGCGACTTTCGCGGTAGTGGAAAAGAAGAAAAAATGAATTGCTTATGCAATGGAATGATTAACGGATCAGCGCTGGCGCCATAGAAGAGAAAGCTATAACCAAATTGAAATTTATTCTTAGAAAAATAGTTCTTCAGCCATTAAAGTCATTCTATCGACATCAAATTTTGCGGGAGACGTCGAGTCAAGGGTGGCCGCATCCGCGCCCATCAGTCGGCGCCGAGCCAGGGCTGTACCCTGATGGAGTCACTCACTGAGGTCATCGTGTTATGTTATCCAATCTCACCCATCACCAAGTCCGTACCCAGGAGATCTTTAACCGGGCCACGTCTGCGTATACCGAGCGGTGTCGCTATCAAGGCTTGGCGCCGTTGCCCGCCAGTGTGTTCAAGTCCCCGGTCAGCGAACAGTTCGTCGATCTGAGAACGGAGGCCAATATCAAGCTGGGGGTGTTTTTCCCGTCGGCCGATGAATTCCTCTGTTATGTCCATCATCCGCAACATAAACCCGTTTGATTCTCCCGGTGAAATTTCCAGCAAGAAAGTTTTTAATTTTCCAGCGCTGCGACAGGTTACACAATGAGCGAACAGAAACTGCGTTACGAGACCCTCCAACTGCATGCCGGTTACAAGCCCGATCCGACCACGGGGGCGCGGCAGGTGCCGATCTACGCCACCACCAGTTATCAGTTCCGGGACAGCGATCATGCGGCGCGGCTGTTCGCGCTGCAGGAGTTCGGCAATATCTATACCCGGATCATGAACCCGACGACGGACGTGCTGGAAAAGCGCATTGCCGCGCTGGAAGGCGGAGTGGCCGGACTGGCCACCAGTTCGGGGCATGCTGCTCAGTTCCTCACCTTCACCACGCTGGCGCAGGCGGGCGATAACATCGTCTCCACGCCCAACCTGTACGGCGGCAGCATCAATCAGTTGAAGATTACCCTGCCGCGCGTCGGGATCGAAGCGCGCTTTACCAGCCGTGCCGAGAAAGCTGAAGAGTTTCTGCGGCTGACCGATGCCAGGACCCGCGCCTGGTTTATCGAATCGATCGGCAACCCGGCGCTCAATATCCCCGATTTCGAAACGATCTTCGCCGCCGCCAGAACAGCGGGGGTGGCGGTGGTGGTGGACAACACCTTCGGCCTGGGCGGCTATCTGTTCCGTCCGCTCGAGTGGGGCGCCGCGGTCGTGGTTCATTCCGCCACCAAATGGATCGGCGGTCACGGCGCCGCTATCGCCGGTTTGATCGTGGACGGCGGCGACTTTCCCTGGGACAATGGCCGTTACCCGCTGCTCAGCGAACCGGACCCCGGCTATCACGGCCTGAAACTGATCGAAGCCTTCGGTCCCGTGGCGTTTATCCTGAAAGCCCGCGTCGATGGCTTGCGTGATCAGGGGCAGTGCCTGGGACCGCAGGAGGCGTTTACCATCCTGTTGGGATTGGAAACGCTGTCGTTGCGCGCCGAGCGGCTGATCCAGAATACGTTCGAACTGGCCCACTGGCTGCAATCGCAGGAAGAGATCGACTGGGTCAACTATCCCGGCCTGCCGAACCACCCCTCGTATGCCCAGGCCCAGTCTTATTTCAAGGGCAAGCCCGGTGGGATTCTGACTTTCGGACTGAAAGGCGGCTTCGAGGCGGCCAAAACCTTTATCGACCGGCTGGAACTGGTATCGCATGTGGCCAATGTGGGTGACGCCCGGACCCTGGCCATCCATCCCGCTTCGACGACGCATTCACAGTTATCACCCCAGGATCAGGCGCTGGCCGGCGTCAGTCCCGATCTGGTACGGTTGAGCGTGGGACTGGAGCATATCGAGGATCTGAAAGCCGATCTTACCCAGGCTCTCACAGCCGCCAGCGGCGCCACGACCCGGATTTTCGCCTGAAGTGGCCGGCATGTGTTACCAGCCCGAAGCGTCGGGTTCCGTGGTGCTGTCCCCGCCACGCCGCGGCCGGCTCGACCGTACGGAGGAACTGACGCCGCTACCCCGTGATGCGCTGCTCTGGTCACGCGCCGAAGGTTATACCCTCGAACTGGGCGGTCAGCTCCGGCAAGTCAGTGTGCGCTATCAAGTCTACGGCCGACTCAATCCCGAGCGCGATAACGCCATCCTGATCTTTCATGCCTTGAGCGGCAGCGCCCACCTGGCGGGCCGCTATTCCAATGCGGTCTGGGCCAGGCTCTCACCCGGCGAGCAGGCGTTCGGCCGGGAGGGATGGTGGAACACTATGGTCGGACCTGGCAAACTGTTCGATACCGACCGTTACTTTGTGATCTGCGCCAATCATCTGGGAAGTTGTTATGGCTCGACCGGACCGCTCACGCGGGATCTGGCGAACGGCCGACGCTACGGGCCGGAGTTCCCGGCGGTCACCGTGCGCGATCTGGCGCGCGTACAGGCCCGCCTGTTGGATCGCCTGGGAGTGAACCAGGCGGTTCTGGTCGGCGGCAGTCTGGGCGGGATGGTGGCGCTGGAATTCGCGCTGCTGTTCCCGGAACGGAGCCGGCAGTTACTCCTGCTGGCCGCGCCGGGCCGCCATGGTCCCTGGGCGCGCGCCTGGAACCGGCTGGCGCGGGAAGCGATCCGGCAGGACCAGGCTTATCAGGCCGGCCGCTATCACGAACAACCGGGCGGATTGGCGCTGGCCCGCGCCCTCGCCATGCTCAGTTACCGGGCGCCGGCCAGCTTCGAACGGCGTTGGGGAGCGGAACCGCCGGCGGGGGAAGATTATCTGTTGCGTCAGGGCGAGAAGTTTCTCGATCGCTTCGACGCCAACAGTTACCTGGTGCTGTCCGCCGCCATGGATACCCACGACGTGGGTCGGGACCGTGGCGGTTTGAAACAGGCCTTGCGGCAATTGCGGCTGCCGATGCTGTTTCTCGGCATCGATACCGATATTCTCTATCCCGCGGCTGAGATCGAAGAACTGGCGCAATGGGCCGGAGCCGACTTCGCCCTGCTGCGCAGTCCGCACGGGCACGATGCCTTCCTGATCGAGACCCGGCAGGTGGCGCAACTGCTGGCGCCTTATCTGAGCACTGCCAGATGACCCCTGCTGGACAGATGATCGCCCAGTACCACTGGGCGGTTTGAACGGTGCGGCAAGTTACAGACAGTACAGTCTTTTTATCTTCCCGCGACGAGAGAAAAGCATCATGAGTATTCAAGCCATCAACGCCCGCAATCAATTCCGCGGCACGATCAAGGCCATTATTACCGGCCCGGTGGTGTCCGAGGTCGAGGTCGAAACCCCGTCCGGCATCATCGTGACCTCGGTCATTACCACCCGTTCACTGGATGAACTCGGTCTCGCCGTCGGTACTGAGGTGATTGCGCTGGTCAAGGCCACCGAGGTCGCCCTGGCAAAGCCGCAGCGCGCTACGGCTTTGTTTACTAATCCGGTGTGAAGCGGGGTGCGTTTACGCACCGTAATAACAGGCTGTAAGCTCGCGTAGGCGCAATAGCGTGAGCGTATTGCGCTGAATGAATGCCTGTGTAGATAGCACGTAGGTTAGGATGACGAAGGAATCCTGTCCGTAAACCTACTTTGGCAATGTTGGGTTTCATTCCTCAACCCAACTTACGAGTTCAGGCCAGAATGATTCGGATTCCCAACGTTCAATCGCCTCAAGGTTTTGATGCCAGAACTCGTGAGCCACATTCAAGTCATCCCTTTTCACCCATCCCTTCTCAAGATTTTCGAGATGGGCATACTGTGGGATCGGAACAGCTCTGAAAGAACCTTCCCATAATAGGGACCCGACGAGGGCCGCAACTTGGTAGATAGCTTTGTGGCACAGACCAAGCCGGTCGAGCGTGACCCCGGTTTGCGTATCGGCCAGGCCGGTGCGGCTAGACGGTTCAGCAGCATGAGCAACAAACTTGTTAGCGAACTTGCGTATGTCTTCGCATGCGTTGAGGCGAGAATCTAGCCAATCGAACCAATCTGGCGCGATCAAGTCAGTTCGGGAACGACTTTCCGGGACCAAGCACCTAGAGAACTTATCGAAGTTCTTATGAACCATTTCGGACATGCGCCAAGCGCTAGGACCGCTCGTCTCAAGCCATTCAAAGGGAGCTATGGTTCCAGCAGCCAACTTTTTCTCGATCTCTGCGTCGAGGACGGACGCCGGGTCGTATGGGAGCCCGTCATAGGCCACGTAAACCTCTCGGGTCATCAGTTCCCGACTAGCCCGTATATCATCCACAAGCCTCCTTAAGGAAATCACACTCTTGGCTGGGTCCCGCGGTTGTCGTTCTGTAAGGCGACGGATGGCCGTCACCTGCGTAGTTACAAATCCAGCGTCAAACAGACGCAAGACGGCACTATTAAAACCGACAGTATCGGAGGGATGATCGAGTGCATGACGCCGGAGATCGTTCACCGTCCTGAATAAAACGTCGTCCCACAAAAGCGCCCAGATTTGCTTCCAGATGGAATGAGGATCATCACCGCGCAACCAGAATCTCCAGGTCTCCCTCTTGTCCCGGAACAGACGGAGCCGTTCCTTATCAAGAACGTGGCACTGTTCAATTGCGTGCTGATACATTCTGGGACTGGTTACCCCGTGATGCCCAACATGAAATAGACACCTTAACGGATGCCACAAATTAACTCAGATGCGGCATCTATCCCGACCAAATTATCAAAAGTAGTGGCTTTGCCCATGATTCAACTTGGTAACGATACCCTCTGTGAAGAAGGTTTATACACTTCCCAGTTGTAGCTGGCAAGCCATCCAACAGGCACGGCAACAAAGTCCAAAACCTAAGATTGCCGCCGCAGCGCACTGTCGGGCACGTCCTGTACCCGACTTACCTGGCTACCCGGCTTATAGGGCATGACCCGTTAGGTAAAATTTTGCTAAGCTTCAGGCTGTTTCCAAGCCGCCACCGCCAACATGCCTTCAGAACTCAGCAACCCTCATGACCGGTTTTTCAAGGAAATCTGGTCTCGCGAGGCCATCGGCCAGGACTTCCTGCGCCATTACCTACCCCAGGAAATCGTGGATTTGCTGGACCTGGACTCGCTGGAACTGACCAAAGACTCGTTCGTAGACAGGCGTCTTCGCCAACACTATTCGGATCTGTTGTATCGGCTAAAATTTAAGGATGGCAGGCCGGGATTCGTCTACTTCCTGCTGGAGCACAAGCGTGCGCCCAAACGCTCTACCGCATTGCAGTTGTTGCGCTACATGGTGCAGATTTGGGAGAAAGCCTTGGCGCAAGGCATTGGCAAAGAGGGGCTGCCGCCGATCATGCCGGTGGTACTCTATCAAGGCGATACCCCTTGGCCGTATGGAGAGACGTTCCAGCAGTTGTTTCACCTGCCGGCGCCGCTGGCGCCCTATACCCCGGATTTCCGCTATGCCTTGTGCGATCTGACCGGTCTGGCGGATACGGATATTCGGGGGGCGGTGCTGTTGCGGGTAACGCTGTGGATCATGAAACATATTGCGGATGCGCAACTGGCGGAGCGGTTGCCGGAAGTTATCCGCCTGTTGCGGGAACTGAGCGAAAAGCAGACTTTGCTCGATTACCTGGAGACGCTGTTGCGCTATCTGGCTACCGCGACCGATAAGCTGAGCGAGCGCGATATCGGTCAAGCCTTGAACGAAGTATTACCCATGCTGGAGGAAAAGTTTATGGCAACTTTGGCAGAGAAATGGTTGGAGCAAGGTCGGCAGGAAGGCCGTGCAGAAATAACAACCTTGGCAAAGAAATGGTTGGAAGCCGGTGAGAGACGCCTGCTGCTGCGGCAACTGGAACTGCGGTTCGGTTCCTTACCGGAAGTGTACCGCGAGCGCATTGCGACCGCCGACCCGGATATGCTACTGCTATGGGGCGAGCGGGTGTTGTTGGCCCACCAATTAGAGGAGGTTTTTGCGCCATGACAGGGACCGTAGACTGTCGATAACACTCACGCATCCACCCCCACTTTGATCCGGCGCAATACGCTGACGCTATCACGTCCTTCTACACGCGCTGGTCAAGGCCACCGAGGTCGCCCTCGCCAAGCCGCAGCGCGTCACCTCCTTTTTTAATAACCAAGGATTATAACTAAATCGAATTTTATTCTTTGCCGCTATATAGCGCCCTTCACTATACTATATCACGCTAATCCTATCGATTTTATCGGCTTTTCCTGATGGAGACGGTCATGGTCAGGCTAAGGTGGTTACGACGCAGGATCAGCCGGATTCGACAGGTCCCGCACGCTATCTCATCCATGTCACCACAGGAGCGCGTAGATGCAAGCTAAACCCTGGCTCAACCTGATTGCCGGAGCGATGCTGATCCTTGCCGGAGCGGCCGCTGTCGCCGGCGAACCGCTGAAAGTCGGCTATCTGCCGGTGACCGGTCATGCCAAATTCTTCATCGCCAAGGAACAGGGCTTATTCGCGCAGGAGGGGCTGGATGTCGAACTGATCGAATTCATCAACTCGGCGGACGGTCTGAACGCCCTCGTCGCCGGCAAGCTGGATATCGGCGCCTTCGGCACCACCGCCCCGCTCGCCCATATCGCCAAAGGCGCCGATCTCAAGATCATCGGCGGCATCATGGGCGGCGATGCTTCCATCGTCACCACCCCCGAGACGGCGGCCAAGATGCATGCCATCGCCGATCTGAAGGGCAAGAAAATCGCCACCGTGCGGATGGCCACCGGCGATGCCGTGCTGCGCGGCGCGCTCAAGGATGCCGGGCTGAACTGGAAAACCGATGTGCAGATCTTCGAGCTGAAGAATCCGCCGGCGGTGCTGGAAGCGATCAAATCCGGCCAGGTGGACGCCGGCGTGCTCTGGGGTCCGCATGACCTGCGCGCCGAGGAACAGGGTCTCAAGATCGTGTTCCATTCCACCGATCTGCAACCGGGGCATCCCTGCTGCCGGCTGGTGGTGGCGGCAAGCCGGGTCCAGGATACCGCGACCTGGGAAAAATTCCTCCGCGCCATCCTGCGGGCCGAAAAATTCGCGGCGGAGAACCACAAGGAAACGATCGACGCCATCGCCAAATACGTCAAGCTGGACCGCGGCCTGCTGGAGCGGGCCTATTACCAGCCCTATCTGGATCAATCCAGCGACCCGAATCTCAAGGGTGTCCGGCAGTTCT
Source organism: uncultured Pseudomonadota bacterium (assembly GCA_903844665.1). Taxonomy (GTDB): domain Bacteria; phylum Pseudomonadota; class Gammaproteobacteria; order Competibacterales; family Competibacteraceae; genus CAIMUS01. The sequence continues at coordinate 4,569 of CAIMUS010000086.1, read as the reverse complement.
GGCAGGTCATGCAGAGCAGTGAATTTATCCCGGCGCAGAATCGCGATATCGCCACCAGCGTAGACACTGGAATTTATAAGAAAGTGCTCGAGCAGTTGGTTCGGGAAAACCCGAACGACCCCTTCTGGAAAAAGCTCCAGGCCGGTTTCCAGCAGAAAGACGCGCTATGAGTGACGGGCTGTTACTGGACGACGTCAGCGTTTATTACGGCGCCGCGTCCATTCTCGACCGCCTCCGGCTGGAAGTCCCGCCGGGACAGCGGGTCTCGCTGCTAGGGGCGAGCGGGTCCGGTAAATCGACCTTACTACGACTGGTGGCCGGTCTGCTTAAACCCAGCCGGGGAAGCCTGAGCTGGGGCGGTCAGCCGATCCAGGGCGCCAGCCTGGAGCGCGGCCTGGTGTTTCAGGATTATTCCCTGTTTCCCTGGCTCAGTATGGTGGATAACGTCGCCCTGGCCGTCGGCAAGGCCAGGCCGCAGGCCGATAAGGCGGAACGACGTGAAGGCGCCGGACACTTTCTGCGTCAGGTCGGGCTGGAACAGGCGCTCGGTAAGTTTCCCTTCGAACTCTCCGGCGGGATGCAGCAGCGCGGCGCCATCGCCCGCCTGCTGGCGCTGGGTTCGCCGCTGCTGCTCATGGACGAGCCGTTCGGCGCGCTGGACCCGGTCAATCGCGCCCGCTTGCAGGATCTGCTGGTAGAGATTTGTGAGATCGCCCGACCGCGCAAAACCCTCGTGTTCGTCACCCACGATGTCGATGAGGCACTGTATCTGGGCGACCGGGTGATTATGCTGGGCTCGGCGCCGGGCCGAATCATCGCCGATCTGGCGGTGCCGCCGCCGCGCCGGCGCGACCGGCGCACGCTGTTCGAAAGCACGACGTTCCCTCGACTGCGGGAGCAGATCGCCGCGCAGTTGCATGCCGATACCTTGCAGCGTCTGGTCGCCTGACAGGAGCACCCGATGTCGGAAGAAACCGTTTTCTCCACCGAGACCGAGGCCTTGCCTTTCGAATTGGAGCGGACCCCACCCCGCGCCGACGGCAACGGCTGGACCCGATGCTGGGCCTACCGCGACGCCGTGCTGGTCTGGGCGGGACTCTTGCTCGCTTGGTCACTGCTCAGCGCCCTGGTCTCCCAGGGACCCAATCCCCTGCTGCCATCGCCCGCCGCCACCGCCCAGGCCCTGTGGGAATCGCTGCCGGAATTATGGCGCGGCACCGTGGCTTCGCTCCTGATCCTGGTGCCCGGTTTCGCGCTGGCCACCGTGTTGGGCATCGTCACCGGGTTATGGGTGGGCAGTTCGACCCGGTTGCAGCGCGCGCTTTTTCCCGTGGCGCGGGTGGCGGCGCCGGTGCCGCCGACGGTTTATATTCCCTATGCCATTGCGATCCTGCCGACCTTCCGCCTATCGGCCATCTTCGTGGTCTTCATCGGCGCGTTCTGGCCGATCTTTCAGAACGCCGCCGCCGGCGCGCATGCGTTGGAAGCGCGCCATCGCGACAGCGCCCGCATCCTGGGTCTCCGGGGTTGGGAATACCAGCGCCAGGTGGTATTCCCGGCGGCGCTGCCGCATATCTTCTCCGGCATGGCGGTGGGATTGGGCTTCGCCTTTATTCTGCTGACGGTGGCCGAACTGTTTGGCGCCAACGCCGGGCTGGGGCGGTTCGTGCAGTATTACGCCGATTTCGCCGACTATCCACGGATGGTCGCCGGCATTGTCTACACCGGGCTGGTCACCTATCTGGCAATGACTTTGCTCGACAGAGTGAGACAGCGCGCGCTGTTCTGGTTACGGTAAAGGTCTGGTCATGGTCATCAACAGGGGCTTCCGCCGGTGGTTCATCGCCACGGTGCTGTATGCGCCGGCGGCCTTTTCCGCGCTGTTCGAGACGACCGGCAGCGATCTGGCCGCCGCCGTGGCCACCGCCCGCGCCGGGAATAAACAACTGGCGGTCATGTTCGAGCAGGCCGATTGCGGTTACTGCGAGCAGATGAAGCGCACCGTGTTGCGCGATGCGGCCACTGAAACGGCAATCGGGCGTCGGTTTCATACGGTCAGGATGATTCTGGCCGATCCGGCGGGCCCGGCTACGTCAACACCGGCACGCTCGGACAGGCAGGCTCCTGGCTGGTGGAGGGCATCGGCGAGGACTTCATTCCACCGATCTGCGATCTCTCCGGCGTGACCGAGGCCTACACCATCAGCGATGCCGAGAGCTTCGCCACCGCCCGGGCCTTACTGCACGATGAGGGCATACTGGCAGGGTCATCCGCCGGTACCCTGGTAGCCGCTGCTCTGCGTTATTGTCGCAGCCGTCCCCAGGTGGAACGGGTGGTTACAATGCCGATTTGGTGGAGCGGCTGGCCTATCTGCACAATGCCGTGGGCGGTATTGCCGGACCGTTCGACAGCTTTCTGGTCCTGCGGGGTCTGAAAACCCTGGTGCTGCGAATGGAACGGCATTGCGCCAATGCCCAGCAAATCGCCGAATGGCTGACGGCCCATCCCCGGATCGAAAAGGTCTATTACCCTGGTCTTAGCAGCCATCCGCAACACGAACTGGCCAAACGGCAGATGCACGCCTTCGGCGGAATGGTGACGGCGGTCTTGCGCGGCGGTCTGGAACCGGCGCGGCGGTTTCTGGAAAGCTGCCGGATCTTCGCCCTGGCGGAGAGCCTGGGAGGCGTGGAAAGCCTGATCGAACATCCGGGCAGCATGACCCATGCCTCGATTCCGGCGGAGAAACGCGCCGAACTGGGCATTGACGAGGGTCTGGTGCGGCTGTCGGTAGGCATCGAGGACGTAGATGATCTGCTGGCGGACTTGGCGCAGGCGCTCGGTCAGACACTATCTATTCCTCCCGCACCGGCGCAAGGGCGTTTTTGATATAGGACTCGCTCAGTTGCGGCGAGCACTGTTCGATAAACCGATAGACGAAGCCGCGCAGATAGTGACCGCGGCGGATAGCGAGCCAGGTGGTGTTGAACGGGAACAGATGGGCGCAATCCAACAGGCGCAGCCCGGTATCCCTGGCAGGATCGAACGCCATCGCAGCGATAACGCCGATGCCCATACCCAGTTCCACATAGGTCTTGATCACATCGGCATCCAGCGCCGACATCACGATGTCGGGCACCAGCCCGGCCTCTGCAAAGGTCGAGTCGATTTTGGTTCTGCCAGTAAAACCTTCATGATAGGTGATGATCGGGTGCTCGGCGATGGCCTCCAGGCTCAGCTTGGGGAGGGTTGCCAGGGGGTGTCCTTCAGGAACGATGACTGCATGATGCCAGCTATAGAAAGGAAACGGCAGCAATTCCGGCGCCTGCTGCAGGGCCTCCGTGGCGATGCCGACATCGGCCTCCCCACTTTGCAGCATAGTGGCGATCTCGTTGGGACTGCCCTGGTGCAGCACCAGATGCACCTTGGGAAAGGCGCTCTTGAAGGCCCGTACCACCTGGGGCAGAGCATAGCGGGCCTGGGTATGGGTGGTGGCAATGCAGAGATTGCCCTGATCCCGGTTGGCGAACTGTTCGGCGAGCCGGCGCAGGTTGTTGGCGTCGATCAGCATCCGTTCCACGATCACTACCAACTCCTTGCCGGGTTCGGTCAGTCCGAGAAAACGCTTGCCGCGGCGGACGAACAGTTCGACCCCCAGTTCATCTTCCAGATCCTTGATGTGCTTGCTCACTCCCGACTGGGAAGTGAAGAGCGCGTTCGCCACCTCGGTCAGATTGAAGTTGCGCCTGATCGTTTCACGGATGATGCGTAGCTGTTGAAAATTCATACAGGCAATCCAACGGGATACCAGGGAATTCGACGCTTAACGTGAGACCCGGGCTGCGACCACCTCGGTTTCACAGTAGCACAATCAGGCAATGGCCACGCCATCGGTTTTAGCGGGCAGCCTGATAGATCTGGTCGAACACGCCGCCGTCGTTAAAGTGTGTCTTCTGGGCCTGCTGCCAGCCGCCAAACAACTCGTCGACGGTGAACAGCTTGATCGAGGCAAACTGCTTGGCGTATTTCGCCCCTCCAGCCCGTCGATAACCGCCCGTGCCTGCTTGCCCGAACCGCCGTGGGATTGCTGGATGGTGACCTTTTCCCCGGTCTTGGTTTGCCAGTATTGTGCGAACGCCTGATTGTAATCCTTGTACAGCTCACGGGTCGGATCGTAGGACACGTTGAGCAGATTTACATCCGCCAGCGCCGCTGCGCTCGCGCCGACAGCCAGCCCGGCGGCCAGCAGGATGGGAAGAAATCGCTTTGACTTCACTTTATTCTCCGGCATGCAGGATTGATAACTGTGACTAATTGAAAAGGGTGTAACCAGTCGTCCGCTCACCTGTAGGAGCGAGCTGGCTCGCGAACACCGGGTTGCCGCCAACCGTTCCATTCGCGATCCAGCCCGCTCTTACAGGCGCTATGAAAGGAGGCTACCAACTTAAGGCGGGACAATCCGACCCTGGGAGCGCCGGCGTCCCCGCCGGCCTCAGGGCATTCGACGCCAGTCAACAGCCGGCAAAATGCCGGCGCTACTAGGGAATCCCCGTAGGGGCGGTTCGCGAACCG
>CAIMUS010000085.1 GCA_903844665.1 uncultured Pseudomonadota bacterium | reverse complement strand
TCCCCGCCGGCCTCAGGGCATTCGACGCCAGTCAACAGCCGGCAAAATGCCGGCGCTACTAGGGAATCCCCGTAGGGGCGGTTCGCGAACCGCCCCTACCGGCTCAGCCTGTAAAGCGTCCCGACTTAAGTGGATACCCCCATAACAGGAATCAGGCTGACCCTCTATTCAGGACCCATCACGTGAGCGCTAGCGCCGTTTCCACCACCACTGTGGTCAAGCACTTCAGGCAGATCCTGCTCTGGCCTTTGCAGTTGATCCCTTCCTCCCGCGATACCCGCATTCAAAAGCACTGGCAATGGCTGGAGCAGGCGGATAGTCCGTGGGCCGAGATCGACGATGAGTTTTCGAGCGATCCGACGCAGTTCCAGGAACGGCACTATAACGAGTTCATCACCTTTCTGCCTTATGTCCAGCGGTTCCTCTACGGTGAAGGCGGCGCCCGGGCGGGGTATGGCGAGTCGCCGGTACGGGTATTCCGCCGGCGCGATATCGCCCAGGTACGGCTGACCTATAACCCGAAGGAACCGCCGGCCGTTTTCGATATCGCCCATATCGATCTGTATTTCTTTTACGATCTCGACATTATCATCCTGACAGTCGAAATCTATGCGCATAACCTCACCCTGGCGCAGGCGCAGGATACGCTGTACCGCTTCGGACGGGCCTATCCGCCGTACTGGGAGAAAGACGGCCAGGGTGGTCGTTGCCTGCACCGGGCGGAATGGCTGGCGGCGACGGGCGAGGTGCTGGCGGTGTCGGATTACGAAAAGCGCGAAAAATATCTCTCTTTTGTCTGCCAGAACCGGTTGCCCTGCATCTCCGCGCACTGGGAGTATCTGCTACAACCGCTGGTGCTGCACTCTTCCGAGCAACAAGGGGCGCTCCGCTTCCGGCAGATCGAATATCACCGGATGCCTTTGATGGTCTATCTCGCCTTGGAAGATATACATCAACTCACTCGGGGAGACTATGTGCGGCTCGGCCTGGTGACGGAACCGGGCGATTCCGCCACCCTGCCGTTTTCTTCCGGTTACCTGGAAAATTTCGAAGCCCGCTATTGTTACGACCGCCATCGGGAAGATCGGGAGGGTCTCGATTGGATCGATACCCGGACGATCTGCTGTGGGCATGCGTTTATCCTGGTGGGCAACCATAAAGATCAGTTTTTCCGGGACCCGGAAACCGGTCTGCTCGGCCAGTTCCGCCATCAGTTTTTCCTGCTGTTCCTGATCGCCCACATGCACAAGGCGGCGTTGTTGATGTTTTCCGATCGGCTGGAGGTGGCCATCAGCGGCCTGGACCTTCAGGAGGTGAATTCCGTCAAACAGTTCAAGCGGGTCATTCGCCATACGATGGAAATCTTCTTGCGCTTCACCCAGCGCTACTGGTTCGAAGAGATTTCCAATCAGATGCAGATCAAGGACCTGTTCCGGATGTGCACGACCCATCTCGAGACCAAGCAAATGTTTCTGGACGTGCGGCAGGCGGTACACGACATGCACCAGTATCTCGACAGCGACAGTCAACGGCGGCAGGCCAATACGCTGATGCGGCTTACGGTGGTGACCATTTTCGGCATGATCGGCACCATCGCCACCGGCCTTCTGGGGATGAATATATTCGACTTTACCGACAACGATAAGTGGCCCTGGCTGCAGCGCCTGGTTATTTTTCTGATCGTGTTTCTGCCGACAACGCTGCTGGTCCTCTACACCATCATGCAATCCAAAGTCCTGTCCGATTTCCTGGAAGCGCTGCCCAACGAGCGCCTGCATTTAAAGGAAAAGCTCGGGGTGCTGTTAAAGGTTTGGCGGGAGAAGCCGAAGGCGCCTTAGCACCTTTAGCCGGCAAGACGCCGGCTCTACAGTAGAGGTAGGATGGGTAGAGCGGAGCGTCAGCGGAGTGGTAGTGTTCCAGACTTGGATATTACACCAAAGGTAGTGTTCCAGAAGTGTTGTCGTGGCAGACCGGAGGCGCTTAGATCGATTCTCTTCTTCATACCATCAACAACACTTTCGGAACACTACCGTTGATTACTTCGAACGGTGAGACAGCGCCGATCATCTGACACCCAACGGCTGGCCGATGAGCTGCGAGCGCCGCGGGCGACCGTCAGCTTCATCGGATTGTTAGGCGCCCCCTCGTCTCCGACAACTCACTAAAAAAGTTCTCCCTGTCGCTGCAACGTGGACCGGAGTTCGGGCCAGCAATCGACAAACGCCGCCGCAGAAATGCGTGCCAGCTCGCTTGGCTCGATCTTGTTGAGACCGCCGCCGTAGACCCGGCCCTCGCCGCGGAGTTCGTGCCCGCTCACCCGCCCGAGCAAAGCAAACACGTCGGCCGCACGATCGGGGTGGTCCCGCAACAGGCGCGCGAGGCCGTTCTTTGGGTACAGCATGAGGTAGAGGTTGGTCCCGATGGCCTGCGAACGGTTCCAGATGAACCGGAAAGGCTGCTTCTCGTGGGACCCGCGCCCCATGTACGTGCAGAGGAACGGGGCCGGGTCGCGCTGCTCCTGTCTGTACCACGGACTTCGCTTACTAACGAGATAGCCGTCCTTGATGCCTAGCACCGCGCCGGTCTGAAGGTACTCCCACAGGACCGGGTGCCGGGCTTGGAGGACAGCTTCGGGGAGGTCGCAGTCGATGAGGCAGAGTTGGCCTTCGATGAGCGGATAGCTGTCTTCGTCGGCCTCGATGACGGTCGTCTTGAGCAGGCGCGGACTGGGCAAGACGGGCCGCAAGTAGCACTTCGGGAAGCCACGTCGCTCGGCGTCGCGGCGGTCCAGCACAAAAAACTTGTTGCTGCCAGTGGCGATGCCGCGCTGGATGCGGAAGAAATCCCCCAGCGTCGGACCGTCCCCGTCGCTCGACGTGCGCCGATCGTTTGTGGCGTGACTAGGGTAAACGGTCCACTTCCGGGACTCGCGCAGTTGGTCCAGCGGGATCGAATCGCACGCCTGCGGCTCGCGGATCGTGCCCCCGAAGGTGAACTCGACGACGTGTCCAGGCGGGGGTCCCTTTTTGCGGAACACGAGGACGACCGACGATACCAGGGCATCACCGAACTGAACGTCGTCGGGTGCGAAGCGGTGAGCGCGGATCAGCGTCACGCCATCCGTGAGGTATCGCTTGAGAGCCGCGCCGTAGTTAACGTCCATGAATTCAGAGGGGATGAGCCATGCGGCGTAGCCGCCATCCTCCATCCAGGCAGTGGCGAGAAGGAGGAAGTAAACATACAGGCCCGCAAGGCCGTTGACCGTGATGCCGGCCATTCGGTACGCGAGCGCCTGCAAGCGTTCCTTGTCCTCGCGTTCCAGGTGATGGTGCCGGACGTAGGGCGGGTTGGCGAGGACCAAGTTAGGCGCGACCGGGCAGCAGCGGCTCGCGACGATGCGGGTAAAGTCGCCGTGCACCACATCAAGACCCACTTCCGCCCACAGGTCGCGTGCGGCATCGCAGAAGCCGGAATCAAGTTCCACGCCAACGGCGCTTTCGATCCGCCCGGAGCCGAAGACTGCGAGCGCGGCGGAGTAGAAGCTGCCAGTGCCGATGGCGGGGTCGGCGAAACGGACCGCGCGGAGGCGGCGGCCGGTGACGGATTTGACGTATTGGGCGATCTCGATTGCAAGCGCGTTGGGAGTCGCAAACTGACCGAGGCGGTTACGCTCGGCATCCGATCGCCCCGCATCGAGCGCCGCCTGAATGGCCTGTCGGCGGACTTCAATCGGATTCTCGTGTCGGGTGATCATCGGTGCTACAGCCCCAGTTTCGCGAGGTCGTCGATTCGGTGCTCCCAAACCCAGTCGAGCCCCTCGGCAGCTTCGTAGCCCAGGTAGTCGCTGCCGAAGTATCCGCAGAGGAACAGTACGAACGCCACGTTCGCGCCGTAGCTCGCTTGCAACTGGCGAATCTTCGTCGCCTCCTCCTTGCGGCGCTTGTTTGTGTTCGTGAAATCGCCCGCCGACTTGGCTTCGATTAGGATTGGCAGCCGGTCTTTGCGGAGCCTCTTTGGCTGGATCACGACGTCGACCGGAATATTGACTTTGTGAGCCTTTCCGACGGCCAAGTTCATGCGGAAGCTATACGTGCCCGGTTCCATCTCCGTGAGCGGCCTGCCCGGAGGGTGGACTTGCTTCCGGTAACCCCCCTTGTCGAGATAGTCCCCGATCAGGGCGAGCTGTCGTTGCTCCTGAGCGTTGCGAACGATCGGGTTCGCCACCGCGCTGCACAGCCGATCGGCGACGATCGTTGAGGCCCGGTCGCGTTCGTGGTCGGTCGGGGCCTTCCGGTTGTCGAGCCATGGAAAGATGTCCCGATCCAAGAGGCGCGAGAGAATGCGGCAGGCCTTCGCCAGCTGAGCGTCGAGTTCGGTGGCCGACATCTTGGTTGGCAGCTTACCTTTTTCCATCCGTCCAACCAGGTTCTTGCTCACGTCAGCCAAGCCGACTAGGCGGTCGACGGCGAGCGGCGGGGCGGTGCACATGCGGAGCGTCGGCAACGCACCGGGGTTGGCCTTGAGCGTGGCCGCGTTCAGAGTGCGCAGGTCGTGCGTTGCCAAGAGCGCCGTCTTGACGTGTTCGGTTGTTTCCACCCGCGTGGAACGGAAAGCCTCGGGCGCAAAGCGCATGAACCATTGGTTGAACCGGTCAACAGAGGCCGCGATGTCGGCCTTCCAGAGGTGCGGCTTATCAGCGTTGATCCGTCGAGTCTTCATGAGATCCAGTCGTTCACGGCCACTTGGCGTTCCCGTGTCGCGGTCGCTGTCCTGGGGCGCCTGACGTTACCGCTCAGGCGCGCGCCAAGCGCGGTGGAGGAACAAAGAAGGCCGCTGAAGGCGCGTCGCTTGCAGCGGGTTGTTAGGCCTTTGCACGGAGGATATGCGATAGCGCGCTGAACTTGCCGGCTGCCTCGTCCAGTTTAGCCAAGTGAGGGTCTCTATCTTCGATAGCGGCTAACGCCCCCGCGAGGCGCTCAACCGCGTAAGAAGAGCGTAGTAGGTCGCCCAACTCGTCAGCCTTTTGATCCGTGACATGACCTTTGATCAATTTCGGCAGTTCTTCCGAGTAAGTAATTAATTTACCACACTCTCCGTGCGGGATATGCCCAGTCCGCACAGACGCAGAAACGGCCGAGAGAGTCTCACTGATGCGCTGAAGTAAGTCTGCAAGTTTGTCCATTCGCTCTCGACTTAGCGCGCTTGCACCTTTGAACAAGTCGAGGAGGGACGTTGCAACCTTTAGAACGTTTTCAATAATGTCGAACATATGGCTGGCTTCCTCTTACCTTATGGCCTAACAAGTGATTAGACAGCTTCCGCATATCTCTATCACAACCTACCATCCTCATCAAGCAGCAAATCTCGGTATCTCGGTCAGCTATAGCCTTAAGCCGGGACGCTTTGCAGGCTGACCGCAGAGGGGTTTGCCTGGGAGCGCTGGCATCTTGCCGGCTGTTGACTGGCGCCAATGCCCTCAAGCCGGCGGGAACGCCGGCGCTCCCAGGGTCGCATTGTCCCGCCTTAAGTGGGTAGCCCCTTGGCTATAACAAGCAATTGAGTTAACTGACTAAAACTTATTGTGCCAACATTTCTATAACACTACCCGCTGACAGAATGACCCGCCTGCCACCCGGTTAAAAATGGTAAATGGCCGATACGGCGCTGAAGAACTGGTTTTTAGACCCGACATCGCCGCTGGCGACCGGGCTGTCGGCAGCATCGCCCACGAGCCGCATATACATCGCATCGGCCCTAAAGGTCCAGTCCCTGGTCCAGTCATAAGCGAGTCTGGCGTTCAGGCCCACGTCCCGGAAACCGGCATCGGCGTCATAGGTTTTGAGACCACTGCGGGTGGCGTTGGCCGCATTGATGCCGAAATAGGCGCTCATATACTCACCGCTGCCATAACTCGTCTCCAGGCCCAGCCTCAGCTTAAGCGCCGGGTTGAATGCCAGGTTGTAGCCACCTCCCAGGGTGGTCAACACGCCCTGATTACCCTTGGTATCCCCCACCACCTGCAACCGCAGATCCCACGCATCGAACCGGGCGCCGACGAAACCACCGACGTTGATCGCGCTGCCGGGCCCATTCAGGTGGTCGACGTGATTGTTTTTGACATCGTTAAAGGGATCGGGACGATACTGCACCACCGGACCCAATAACCAGGTCCTATCGCCGAGCAGATTGGCATCCAGGGTGGCGCCCCGTAACCGGACGTAGCGGTTGGCGCCGAGGGCCGCGTTGAAATAAGGGATGAAGGCCGCTTTGTAATTTTGTGACCCCAGGTAGTCCGGTATGGCGCCTACTCCCAAACCCACGCTGTAGATCTTATTCGCGGTGGTTGCCGATATCGGTTGCGAGTCATATTCATCCTGCCCTGAGGTTGCTGAATCCAAAGCACCCGCCCAGCCGGTGCTATTGACAACGGCAGCCAGTAGCAGGGTCGCCGTTAGCGGAGAAACAACAGGTTTCAGGGTGACCATTGGATTTCTCCCATTTTTTATAAACAATGCGAACGGTTTCATGATTCTTTCTCCTGGTATGTCGGGTCGCCAACAACACAGATTATCTTGGAAACAAAAATTTCACAGTGAACGGCTAACCGTGGGAGCGGCGCCCTCGCCGCGATCAACCCGGTAGCACCAGAGGGGTGCGGCGGCCAGTGATCGCGGCGAGGGCGCCGCTCCCACAGCGCAAGGACTGGTTTGATTTCCAAAAACTTCAGGTCTCAAAATGGACGCGGTTTAGGATTTCTCCATGCCCGTGATCAACTCCTGGAATTGATTCAGTCCTTCTTGTCCTTGCCGAGCAGTGCCTTGTCGTCGTCCTTCTTGTCCCCGCCGATACCCGCCTTGCGCTTGGCGGTGTCCGTGGCTGCTTCCTTTGCCGAGCAGCGTCCGCCGACACCGACAGTCGCCTTGGCGGCCGTACTTTTGGCGGCCTTCTCGACGGTGCAATCGGGGTTGAGGGGACCGGCGATCGCGGTGGCTCCGATCAGCGCCAGGATCAGGCTGGATGTTGCAATCAGTTTAGTGATGGTCATAGCGTAGTCCTCTTTAGGGAGTGGCTTGGGGTTGCGCGTTGACACTATGAGGATGTTGGGCGCGTCCTTTGGCAGGCGGTTGGGCTCGACGCGTCGCTGGTGTTTCGATTCCTGCAGGGTCGGCCCGGCCACGCTGGCCGAGGGGGTCGGCGGGAACGGGAGGACGGAACCGTCGTCGGGCGTGGTGGCGGCCGCGGGCGTTGCGACCATCAATGTGGTTACGCCCAGGAGGTAGCAAACGAGCGCCCAATAGCATGCGACTAGCCGGCGAACCAAAGGACGAGTTATGGATTTTTCGCAAAAATTGCGAACGAATATAGCTCCGCTAATGATTATCCAGACATTGCAGGGTGGTGGGTAGCCGCGCAGATACCACCCCTGGGGGAGCGCCGCACCCCAGTGCGGCTCTCGCCACTTACCACTGGCGTCATTACAATGCCGCACTGGGGTACGGCGCTCCCAGGGCGCCAGCGGCAACGAATGTCTGGATAACCATTATCGGGACCATATAGTCTGAACCCAATTACTTTAAATCCACCGCAACGAACTGCGCCACCATTCCGCCACGCTCGTCGAGCAGCTTAAGCTCATCGCCGTGTACCTGCCACCCTTTTACCTTATCGAGAGCCTGGAGGAAGGCTCTCTCCTGTTCCATCCCTTCAAGACAGGCCATCTGTGTGGCGGCCATCTGGCCGAATGACAGTGTCGGCCCGTCGAGGGTGAAGGATCCCATAATCCGGTTGCAGCCACCCGATCCGCCCACACGGTTGCCGGTGGTCCGCAGAATCAGGTGGGGTTCGCGCTGGTTCGGCGCTACCTGAACAGCGCGGTCGCCGAGTTGGACCAGCTTCCAGTAGGTTTCGGTCAGCGCCCGGTCGAGCTTGAGAGACGGCCGGTTCGCGCGCTGCAGCAGCAGTTCCACCTCCGTGCCGGCGCCTTGGGTGAGCACAAGGTAGGCTTGCGTCGTGGTGAACAGCAGGGCATCGCCACGAGCGATCCGTGCCCGTACGCTGTAGCGATGCTTTGGATCGATGCGGGCGGCAGCGTAGGAGATCTCGAAACGGATCGGAACCTGCCCCGCCGGCTCGATCTGCACCTGGCCGATGACCTCGGCGGGCGTATCGGCACGGGACACATCCTCGAGCGTCGCTTCAAAAGCCGCATCGGGCGGGAGGGCGATGCGTTCGCGGTACGTGGCTGTCCCCTGCACCGTCTGCGCCTGGACACTCGGGGACACCAATCCGGTCAGGATGACGGCCACGGCGGTTGCGGCGCAGCACTGCGCCAGCCGGTATAGCAGGTTCTTCGCAGCCATGCCCCACGGCGAGCGCTCGTTGCGCTGCGATTTTTTGGAAGCCAGCATTACGCTCCACCGCTCCAGCTTGGTGATAGATTGCATATCGGATTTCCTCACCGTTGTTGGTAAATCGCATTAATATTGGTGGGTTAGGCAGGCGAATCAGCAGCGGGCGCTGGACGGCCCCGGCGCTATCCAACCGCTGGCTTCCCCGGGCCGTTTGTCAGGCCGCGAACGGGCGTGATGGGATCCATACCCGGTCACACCCGGGGCGTGCAGGTCAAGCGATCACCACGCTTGGAATCGCCCGCTCGGAATGAGCCAGCGCGATGTCCTCCACCAGGCGCCGCAGTGCATTCGGGACGATCTCGAGGTGGTCATCCTCGCCCTTCAGATCGGGATAGACCGCCTCGATCCGGCCGTCCCACAGTCGCCGGTCTCGTTCGTCGCGGCTCCTCTCGAGCCTGGCCAGATAGTCACGGCGCTCGTCCCTGGGCTGGAAGGCGAGCCGCAGCGGATCGGTCCAGGTGTGCCGGTCGGGGAAGTCGCGCCTGATGTCTTCCAGGGCCGCCCGATTCATGCCGTCCCCCGGTGCGCCATGGGCAAGCAGCAGGCGGGCCGGGAAGGAATGGGGCCGCAGCTCGACCCAGCTCTCCAGGAGTCTCCGGCCCTGGGTTCCGTCCAGTAGTCCGGCCCGGTGGGCGGCGACCAGGGCCAAGTCCGAGGTGCCGGACCCGGCCCACTGTTTCAGGGTCCTGGCGCTGTCGGCGAATCCCAGATCCCCACCCGAGAAATAGGCCTGGATCAGTGGAGCCTGCTCCGTGAGTTGGTCGAGGAAGGAAAGGAACGGCGGCTCCGCCGCGCCATCGGATGGCAAGACGGACTCGGCTGGCGTCGGAGCGGCAGACTGAGGACCCGCAAGCTCCGGACCGGGTACGGAGATCGTCTGGGCCAGCCCGGGGGCTTCGTCTCGAGCGGACTCGACCGGCTCGGCGGAGACGGGCTGTTCCTGGTCGGCGGCCCAATCCGACGTCTCTGCCCAGGTCTCCGTGCGGGCCTTCAGATAGAAAGGCATGGGCAATCTGTATTCCTCCAGGGTTTCCTCCGTCGGCTCGGACTCGCCGCGGATGATCCTGCCAAGTTTCTGGACATAGGGGTCGTTCGGAGCGATGGACTCGGCCTCGGCCAGGACCGCCTCGGCCTCTGGGCGGCGGTCCTGCCGCCACAAGAGAAGTGCCAGCGCGTGGCGGCAGACCACATTGCGCGGGAAGTCGCGCATAGTGTCGCGCAGGACCTGTTCGGCCCCGTCCGGGCGGCCGGTCTCGCCCAGCAACTCGGCCAGAGCAGTGCGGCAGAATTCGTCGCGCGGGAAGTCGCGCTTGGTTTCGCGCAGGACCTGCTCGGCCTCGTCCGGGCGGCCGGTCTCGCGCAGCAGCTCGGCCAGAACATTGCGGCAGACCTCGTCGCGCGGGAAGTCGCGCTTGGTTTCCCACAGCAGGTGTTCGGCGATTACGGGCTGATGGCGGCGCCGCAACAGGTCCGCCAGTTCGTTGCGCAGGACTGGGTTGTTCGGGAATCGGCGGATGGTCTCCCAGCGGACGGCCAGAGCGGACTCCGACTCGCCCAGAGCAGTCAGCACCCGAGCCCAGAGGCCCCAGATGAAGGGATTCTCAGGCTCCAGTTCGAGGGCGCGCAGTATCCAGCCGTGGATCGTGGTCAGGATCCCCATCCTTGGCGTGAGCCGCAGGAGCCTCGTGGCGAGCTTGTGCAGACTCAGCACAGCGAAGAAGGTATCACCGCTCACCTCCGCATAGGTCCAATGCCGGCCCATCAGCCCGCGTATCCGAGTCCACAGTGCCGCATCGAGTCGGCTGGCACGTCTAATATCGCCGATCACCTCATCGAGCTCGTGCTTGGCAGGCAGATCGACCTGCCTAGTGGGCCGCTTCGCCCACCGGCCGGCGGCCGCCGGCTTCCCGGTCCGAACGGGCTTCGCCGTGGCCGGTAGGACGCCCGACAGCCACTGGGACGCGATCCTGTCGGCCATCGGCCGATGGACCTTGACCCGGCGCAGGTCATCGAGAACCTCCGACCACAGGTCCTGCCAGTGCTGATCCCGGCGCGGATAGAGCACGGCGAGTGCCCCGGCGCCGCGGCGGAAAGCGGACTCGACCTGGGGTAGCGACAGACCGCGTTCGCTGGCCAGGGCGGCGAAGCGGGCGAGCGCGGCGGCCACCGGGCGCTCCGGGACCGAGTCGGGCGGATGGGGCAGCTTGCGCAGGCCCAGCAGACCCGTGGTCAGGTCGCTGCGCCACAGGGGATCACCCCAGGCGGCGCGCTCGCAGGTGGCGAACCAGCGCGAAGCGAAGCGGGTGTCGGACTGGTGCTGGATCAGGACCAGGTCGAAGCGGCGCCACAGGTCGATGTCGCCGGGCCAGCGCAGACCGCTCAGGCGGTTGTCCCAGGCAACCTGGCGCTCGATCAGCTCCCGCGCGGTATGCACCAGGGGCAGGCGGGCAGCCACCGCCAGCCCATCCGCGAGCTCGGCCACATAGGCGCGGGCGCCATACTCGTGCACCCGCCCCAGATCCCACTGAATCTGCCCTTCGAGCCACTCGATGAGCACCCGGTCGAGCCGGTCGGTGAGTTCCGCCCGCCGTTTTTCCCAGAACGGATGAGCGAGCAGGTCGGCGAGGAAATCCTCGGGCTCCGCCCGCTGCTGGGCGCCGAGGGCCGCCCGCCCGGAGAGCAGATCGGCGACGGCGGTCGGGGGTCGGTCGAGCAAGACCTCGCCCCAACGCACGAAGGGGTCGGATGATCCCTGAGTGTTCATGGTTACGGAGGATCGGTTCATGGCGTCCGCTCAACAATCCTGGCCGTAGTCGGCAAGTTCGGGCCGGACCCGCAGACAGTCCAGGTGATTGACCCGCAGTCCGTCGATCTCGGCGTCCGTCGTGGCCGGCCGGCTCAGGGTACCGGCCTGGACCCAGTGCTCCTTCGCGTAGTCGATGCGCGCATGGATCAACTCGGCGGCCAGGTGGCCACAGTCGTCCTGGGGCGCGAGGCCCACCGCCTGGCCCCAATCAAGCAGGCCGGGCACCGGAAAGAAGACGTTGTAGAAGGGTTGATCGAGCACGGTAGGGACGGCAAAGACCGTTGCGCCGCTTTGCGCCGCGGGCTGGCTGTCCAGAATCTCCTGGACCCGGTAGCGGAACAGGGCAAGGGTGACGGGGCTGCCGGTGAACAGGTGGGCGAGGCCGCACCGCTCGCAGATGTGGGTCGCCCAATCGGCGCGGCCGGCAAGACCGTGAAACTCGGCATCGAAGGCAACGAAGCTCGGGCGCCCATCGGCCCGCTCCTGGTTGAAGAAATCCGTCAACTCGGCGAGTGCCGCGGTGTCGGGGGAGTCGGTGCTTCCCGCAACCAGTCGCCCCAGGTCCGCCAGACTGGTCCCTGTTGCGCCCTTGGCCGCGCCGGATCCACGCGCGGATTCAATCCAGCGATTGATCTCGGCCGCGTCGACCTTTTTTGTGCCCTTCACTGCCGAATAGTTGGTGAGCAGCCCATCGATCCGTTCGATCCGGATCAGCCACTGGTTCGGCTCCACCCCTGATCGCAGGGAAGGCTCACCGGGATCGAAGGCAGCGCTCAGGGGGTGGCGGCGGCGGACATCCTCACGAACGTAGCGGAAGTGGCTGGCACGCCAGGCGTCCCAGCCGACGACACCGGCCAATCGACCCTCGTAGCGCGCCTGGCGTCCCGCGCTGACGCGCGCCTCCAGGTAGAGATTGGCCCGCTCAGCCGGGACCTGGGGGTCGCTCCCCGGCGTGGCCATGAGATCGCTGAGGTTGGAGGTCGAGAATCGCATCGTTCTTGCCACCGCGGTTGCTGGTGATCTGGCTGCCGCTGTGCTGAGAAGGATAGGAAATCCAACAGCATCACGACTGGAATGAGCGAAACACTACCAGCAAAGGAGCGTTGAAGCAAGGGTGGTCCACTTGCGCCGCTCCGGGGCTGCTCCCACCGTCTGCTTTCTGTTGCGGTCCAGCCGCCATCCGGGGGACGGGTGTCGGCTTTGGACTGGGACGCTCCCTGCCAACGCCTTTCATCGCCGCCCACGGCTTCAGCTTCCCTCCTGTGTCGATGCAACCGGCACATCGCGGGTATCCACTTAAGCCGGGACGCTTTGCATGCTGACCTCGGAGGGATTTACCTGAGAGCGCCGGCATCTTGCCGGCTGTTGACTGGCGCCGATGCCCTCAAGCCGGCGGGGACGCCGGCGCTCCCAGGGTCGAATTGTCCCGCCTTAAGTGGATACCCTTATCCAGACATTGCAGGGTGGTGGGTAGCCGCGCAAATACCCCTGGGAGCGCCGCACCTCAGTGCGGCTCTCGCCACTTGCCACTGGCGTCATTACAATGCCGCACTGGGGTGCGGCGCTCCCAGGGCGCCAGCGGCAACATCGGCGACGATTTCCGGCGGATGGGATGAAAAATTTTGATAGACAGCAAGGTAATAGTTGAGTTAGTTTTTATAAGGCAAACGGGTAGTGTCATAAAAATGTTGTTACAGCACATTAAGTAAAGTTAAATTAACCTGTTAAAGAAGTGCAGCAACAATTTTAGAGCACTACCGGCAAACGTAAACAATACACATCCTACTGAATCTCGGCAACCGGGTCGCGAATGCGGCCAAAGAAGGCTCATTCCTGGGGTTTGGCGGGGAACGTGTCAGCGAGCCCGAACGGACTCTGCTGGCTGAACTGGCCCAGAGCCTGGGCGTACAACCGTCCTGACTCCTTATCCGTCAGGCATTCTCAAATCCGAATAATCTTGAATAAAGAGGCAATATATCATGGCGCTATTCGATGTTTTGCTGAGGGAAGTCAGCACGCGATTTAACTTGGGCGATAAGGCCAGTTCCCTGCTGAACGCCTTGCTGGCCCTGATCAATGACCCGCAAACCGGCGGCTTCTTGGGCTTTCTTTCCCGTTTCAACCAGCAGGGGCTGGGCGATTTGGTGACATCCTGGACTACGGGTGTTACCAACAAGCCGCTTTCCCCGGCTCAACTGGAGCGATCGTTGGGTCAGGATACGATCAGCCGGATTGCCGGGCAGGTCGGTCTGCCGCAAGCCACCACCTCTTCGGCGCTGGCTTACCTGGTGCCCGAGGTGGTCCACCGGCTCACTCCCGACAACTATGTTCCGAATGCACCGCCGACGTCGGTCACCGCGCCTTTGACCGGTGCGACGGCGACAACAGCCTCGCGCTCGTCGCTGTGGACCATCCTGATTCCGTTACTGCTGCTGGGCATTCTGGCGTTTTTCGGCCTTCGCTCCTGTGGGCCACAGCCAACTCAACAGGTCGCCGTCCCGCCCACTCCCGCCGTTCCACCCGTGGCCACGATTTCGCCCAAGTTATCGTTAAAAAACATCGCCGGCAAGCTCGATTATTCCGGCTTGGTGGCGGATGACAAAACCAAACAATCAATCGTGGATCAGCTTAAGGCAAATTTCGGAGCCGGCAATATCAATGGCGATATCACGGTCAATCCCGCTGTCAAACCGGCCGGCTGGCTGGCTCAATTGGGTTCATTCCTGAGTCAATTCAAGCTGCCTGGCGCTGAATTATTCTTCGAGGGCGATAAAATCAATCTCGGCGGGGCCATCAGCGACGCCGACAAGCAGGGGCTGCTCGATAAACTGAAATCCATTTTTGGCCCCCAGTTCACGATTGGCTGGTTGCCCTCGGCCTCTGGGATCGATCTGGATGCATTGGCAAAAGCCGCCTCTGAAAAAGCGCGCGCCGCGCTATCGCAGCTCAAACCAGGCTTTGGCGCTCAAGACCTGATCAGTGCGCTGAATCTCACCATCATCAACTTCGCCACCAGCAGCGCCCAGGTTCTCGCTACAGACAAGGATCTGATCAAGCGGGCCGCCGATGCCATCAAGGCGGCGCCGGCGGGGCTGAAGCTCGAAATAGGCGGTCACACCGATAGCACCGGCGACACCGCCGCCAACCTGCAACTGTCCCAGGCACGGGCGGAGGCGGTGCGCGACGAGTTGATCCAACTGGGAGTCAGCCCACAAGTGCTGATAGCAAAAGGTTATGGCGGCACTAAACCGATCGCCAGCAACGAGACCGAAGCCGGGCGTTTCCAGAACCGCCGGATTGAATACACGATCGTGAAATAACGCCCCTTAATCTTTCTCTACCTGGACAGGCGCGAATCATAGGAGTTACCAGGCGAAATTGACCGAACCCGGTTAATTCGCCTGGATCTCGATTCGTTTTTCACTGGCGTTGACTATTGACAAACTTGAATAAGAGAGAAGCGAGATGAAGCAGATTTTCGTATCATCAGTCGTCATTGCAGCTTTTATGGGGATGGCGGGTTGTAGTTCTGCCCCGGAGAAGACTGAACAGCCGGCGCCACCCCAAGCGGCGGTTCCCCCTCCGACGGTGGAGCAGTACACCGCTCCGGGGGTGGTCGGTCAAAAGGTTACGGTCGTGGCGGTCGTAGAGGCCATCGACCTCGCCACCCGACAGGTCACCTTGCGCGGACCCCAGGGTAACACCGAAACCATCACGGTGAGTGAGGAGGTGCGCAATCTCCCCCAGGTGAAGGTCGGCGACCGGGTGGTGGTGGAACGCTTCCAGGGACTGGCCATGGCGCTCACCCCGAGCAGCACCAGCATTCGCAAACGGGTGGACACCACGACCAAGCAGCGTGCCGCGTTGGGGCAGAGGCCGGGGGGAATGGTGGTTAAAACCGTCGAGGTGGATGCCACGGTCCAGGCGGTGGACCGCCAGGCCAGGACAGTGACCTTGCGCGGACCCAAGCGGACGGTGACCCTGGAAATCTCGAAGGATGTAGACCTGGATAAGGTAAAAGTGGGTGATCAGGTACACGCCATTTACCAGGAGGCGCTGGCGGTATCGGTCCGACCCGCTGAGGGACAACAGTAATATCCTACAACGGGGTATCCACTTAAGGCGGGACACTTTTGAAGTAAGGTGCGCACTGTGCGTACCTTACCACTCAGACGGTACCCATAGTGTACTCTACAACTGTCCCGCCTTCAGTTGGTAGCCCCCCGTCGCCGCGGCCAGCTTCCTTATCGATTGCGGACCCAGTTCCCGTAGCACCTTGCAAATCTGTTGGCAGCGCCCTCGTATGTTCACCCTGTTACCTCGTCTGTCAGCCCATTGCTATCATATTGTCGCTCTTTTGACCTTACCAGTCTCAGCGTAAAAGACTTAAACTGTCCCGCTTTAAGTGGGTAGCCGAACGGTTGAATGATGGCTTCGATCTTCTTCATGAAACCTATTCGTTGTAGGCGCGCTCGCCGTGTTGTGACAGGTCCAACCCCAGACTTTCCTCTTCGCGGTCCACACGCAAGCCAATCAGTGCGTCCACCAGCTTCAGAAGGATGAACGAAACGCCGCCAGAAAACATCACCGTAAACAGCACGGCCTTGAGCTGGTTGAGAAACTGCGCGCCGCTGCCCGCCAGCGAAACGGCGTGGCCTCCCGTGTGAAAGGTCGTGGCAATGGCGGTGTTCACGTCGGCGCTGGCCATGAAACCCAGCATCGACATGCCAACGATGCTGCCCACGCAGTGGACGCCGAACACATCGAGCGAATCGTCGTAACCGAAACGCGACTTCACCTTCGTGACCGCCATGTAGCAAGCAATGCCCGCCACCAGTCCGATGAGCACCGCCGAAGGAATCGTCACAAAACCCGAAGCCGGTGTGATGGTCGCAAGCCCCGCGACCATGCCCGAGGCGGCGCCGAGCACGCTGGGCTTGTCTTTCAACCACCACTCCGCGCCGGTCCAACTGAGGGCGGCGGCGGCGGCCGAAAAATGGGTGGCGGCAAAAGCGCTCGTCGCCAGACTGCCGGCGTTCAGTGCGCTGCCCGCGTTGAACCCGAACCAGCCGACCCACAGCAAGCCGGCGCCAATGAGCGAATACACCACGTTATGCGGCATCATCGCCTCGCGCGGAAACCCGGTGCGTTTGCCGAGCACCAGCGCACAGACCAACGCCGCCACGCCCGAATTGATGTGAACCACCGTGCCGCCGGCGAAGTCGAGCACGGGAATGGTCCCGCCGAGCGCCCAGTTGAACAACCCGCCCTTGCCCCAGACCATGTGGCACAGGGGCAGGTAGACGATCGTTGTCCACAACAGGATGAACACCAGATAGGCGCTAAACTTCATGCGCTCCGCCACCGCCCCGCTGATGAGCGCGGGCGTGATGATCACAAACATCATCTGGAACAGCATGAAGGTCTGGTGCGGGATCGTCGGCGCGTAATCCGCATTCGGCGTTGCGCCCACGTGTTGGAGGAAAAGATATTGCAGCGGGTTGCCGCACACCGCATTCCCCTCGCCAAACGCCAAACTGTAGCCGAAGACCATCCACAGCATCGACATCGCGCCCATCAACACGAGGCTGTGCATCATGGTGGAGAGCACGTTCTTGCTCCGCACCAAGCCGCCGTAGAAGAGAATCAACCCCGGCGCCGTCATCATCAGCACGAGTCCGGTGCTGACGAGCATCCAGGCGTTGTCGGCGTTGCTGACAGCGGAAGCGGGAGACTCAGTGGCAAGCGCTGTACTTGGCGCAAACAGCAGCGCCACGACAAAAATAATGGACGAACCCAATTCCTCAATCCCCGCTGATGAATAGAACACATGGGTGCGGAGTGTTCCGAAAGGCGCGGACCATGTCAACGCGCCGAACGCCCCAAGCTCAGCCGCCGGCGTAGCACGGTCGGCTGGAGCGGTTGGTTAGGTCAAGGCTAAACGTATATCATCAACTATGCAAGTCTGACCCCATCACCATCATTTCAAACCTGACCCCATCATTTACATTCTCTGTGATCCCACCAACTCGACGGAAATGAATCAACATTTTGGAGGCTCCTAATGGATGACACCCGCCAGTGGTCTTCTCAATGCCCAGCACGGTTCCGAAGGGCGTGATGCAGGGTCCTTCACAAGCCCGCTTCCCCTCGGCGAAAAGCCTGGCGCTTTCCTCGCGGCTGAGAGCCGGCGGCTTCGGCAGGAGTCCATACCCATCGGTATAGGGCAATTCGACGAAACCGGCGGTGGGATGGCTCTGCGTGGCCGGGTTATCCTGTACTGTTGAATCGGCCTGTGCGCAATTCGGGCCGGCACTCAGAATAAGGCCGACTCCTAACGCCAGGGAGATGAACCGCCGCCGGGTTATCCGGTAAGTATCGATAACTGCTGGCAGATGCATAGCTACTCTGCGCCAAGGCTTGAGGTTTCTTAAAATCGATCTCATCATAACCGGGTAGCCGGCCAGGGAGCCACTACATCCCGTGCCTTGCTTAAAGACTTAAAACCTGAAAGGGAACCGCATGAATCCGCCCGCCGAGATGTCTGCCCACGATAAAGTGAGTCAATTCAGTTGCCCTTAATCTCATCGCGGCGCACCGAAACAACGCTGCCAATCCGGCGTTTGTCGGCGCCGCCGAACTGACTCTGGTCACGCGGAGCGATGATCACCGCCTGAATGGCGCCGATGTCCGCCGGCTCGGCCAGCGTGTGACCGAGATTCCTGAGCGCCGCTACCACCTCCTCAGCCAAGCCTGATTCCCGGTAGGTAACACCGTTGGGGCTGATCTGCACCAGCCGGGGGCGTCGATGGCCTCCTGAACCGGCAAGCGGTGATCGATCAGGTTTAAGGTCATGTTGACCACTGAGCCGATAATGGTAGACCCTCCCGGTGCGCCGTAAGCAGCCAGCGGCTGTTGTTCATGGAAGAGCAGCGTTGGCGCCATGCTGCTGCGCGGCCGTTTGCCCGGCGCCACATCGTTGGCGCCGGGGTTGAAGTGATTCGGAGCCGGGTTAAACGCCGGTACAGGGTTGAAATCGGTCAGTTCAGGGTAAGTAGAGGGATAGAGTTAACAGGAATAACCCGTGGGAGCGGCGCCCTCGCCGCGATCGACCCGGTAGCGCCACGGGTGCGGCGGCCAGTGATCGCGGCGAGGGCGCCGCTCCCACAGCGCAAGAACCGGTTTGCTTCCCAAAAACTCCATGCCTCAAAATGGATGCAGTTTATCGGAGTTCGCCGCGGTGCTTCGATCCGGCGTCGGCTCCGGGCTTAACAGCGATAGCTGAGCCGGGTCGCCATGGCCTTCCGCCTCGACCTCCGCCGGCGGTTCTACCGCCGTTACCGGCCTGGCTGCCGCTTCGTTCGGCGAGTCCGCCTCGCCCTCGATCTCCATCTCGATCTCCATCTGCATCTCCACCGGTACTGACAATACATCCACTTCAATTGTCTCCCCAGCACCCACTGCTTCCAGCTCTTTCCGCTCGGATTCCAGCGGCGGTTCCACCGTCGGCGCCACCACCTGTTCAGATGGCTCTTGTTCCGGGGCGCCCGGAGTGACGGCCAACGGTTCCGGCGAAGGGAAGGTTTCAGCCGCCTCGCCATGCTCTGCGGCGGTTTCCTCAACCGGTTGCAGCGCCTCAGCAGTGGCCACCATGGCCGTTTGGGTGGCGGCGGCCACTGCCGCCGTCGCGGCCAGCGCCGGCATTACCTCCGTTCCCGCCTCCGCTCCTGTCGGCGCGGGAGCCGGTTCCTGGGCAGCCGGGGGAACAGCGCCTTTGGGAAAACGTGGCCGCCCGCCACGAATACGCCGCTGGACCGATGGCGGCGGCACGGCGGATACAGTCTCTTCGAACGCGGCGACCGCCACGGCGTCAGCTTCACGCCGCCGCGGCGCTACCGGCTCGGGAAGTTCCTCCTCGCCCGTTGCTATCGCTTCGTCCGGAGCCGCGGCTGGTTCCGCAGCCATAGTGTCCCCCCGGCGCCGCCGCCTGCCGCCACGCCGCCCGCGCCGCCGCTGGGAAACCGTCTCTTCCTGCATCTCGACAGGTTTTGCTTCCTCTTCGACCGGCGCCGGCTCGGCCGGCTCGAAAGTCGGCGCCGGGGCGGCAAACCGCGCCGGCGGCGCCTCGGGTTCGATCGACTCCCGCGCCGGCGGCGCCTCGGGTTCGACCGGCTCCCGCGCCGGCGGCCGCCGTTGCCCGGCGGACCTGCGCCCTCTGCCAGGCTGAGGTTCGGTGCGCCTGGCAGCCGGCTGCCGGCTCTCGCTTTCCCGTGGGCCGACGCCGCCCTCGGCGGCGCTACCTTCGAACAAATTGCACCACAACCACCTGAGAAAGCTCGGATGGTCCTCGGAAGCGGCGGTGGGTTCCACGATCGAGGGGGAGGGGGCCGGCGTCGCCGGCTTGATGGACTTGACCACAGGCTCCTCGATCGTGCGGGTAATGCTGCTGGCCTGCTCCTCTTCCTCCTCCTCGTAATAGACTGCCAGTTGGTAAGACGCTTCCTCGCCCTCCGGCGCTTCCTCGCTGCGTCGCCGCGTCAACTCGAAGTGCGGGGTTTCCAGGGACGGATTGGGGATCAGCACGATAGCGACTTGATGGCGCTGCTCGATCGCTCTAACGGCTTCCCGCTTCTCGTTGAGCAGATAGGTCGCCACCTTGACGGGTAATTGGACGATGACCTGGCCGGTCTTTTCCTTCATCGCCTCCTCTTCGACCAGGCGCAGCACCGCCAGCGCCAGGGATTCCACGCCGCGAATCGTGCCCTGACCGTTGCAGCGCGGGCAGATCACATGGCTGGCCTCATCCAGGGAGGGACGCAGGCGTTGCCGCGACATCTCCAGCAGACCGAAACGGGAGATACGCCCGACCTGTACCCGGGCGCGATCCACTTTTAACAATTCCCGCAGCCGGTTCTCCACTTCCCGTTGATTGCGCGGCAGGGCCATATCGATGAAGTCGATCACGATCAGCCCGCCCAGATCGCGCAGCCGCAATTGCCGGGCGATTTCCTCCGCCGCCTCCAGGTTGGTATTCAGCGCGGTTTCCTCGATATCGCTGCCCTTGGTGGCGCGGGCGGAATTGATATCGATGGATACCAGCGCCTCCGTGTAATCCACCACGATGGCGCCGCCGGAAGGCAGGCCCACCTCGCGCTGATAGGCGGTTTCGATCTGGCTTTCGATCTGGAACCGGGTAAACAGCGGGATATGATCCTGATACAGTTTAAGCTTGCCCAGGTTATGCGGCATGATCTGCTGCATAAAATCACGGGCCTGCTGGTAGACTCTCTGATCGTCTACCAGAATTTCACCAATATCGGCGCGCAGGTAATCCCGCAGCGCGCGGATGATGATATTGCTTTCCTGATAGACCAGAAATGGCCCCTTCTTCTGCTGGGAGGCTTTCTCGATCGCCTGCCACACGTGCAGCAGGTAATCCAGATCCCATTGCAGTTCCTCCTGCGAGCGGCCTACCCCGGCGGTACGCACGATCAGGCCCATGCCGTCCGGCACGTTCAGATTGCCCATCACCTCGCGGATTTCCTGCCGGTCCTCGCCCTCGATCCGGCGCGATACCCCCCCGGCGCGGGGATTGTTGGGCATCAACACCAGGTAGCGGCCGGCCAGGCTGATGAAGGTGGTCAGCGCCGCGCCCTTGCTGCCGCGCTCTTCCTTATCCACCTGGACGACGATTTCCTGGCCTTCCCGGATCGCTTCCTTGATGGTGGGACGGCCGCCGCCGCTCAGGGCCTGGGGATCGAAGTAGCTGCGGATCACCTCCTTGAAAGGCAGAAAGCCATGACGTTCAGCGCCATAATCCACGAAGGCGGCTTCCAGGCTGGGCTCGATGCGGGTGATCCTGCCCTTGTAAATGTTGGACTTTTTCTGTTCGCGGGAAGGTATTTCGATATCCAGATCGTAGAGTTTCTGGCCATCGACGATAGCCACGCGCAACTCTTCCAGTTGGGTGGCGTTGATTAGCATTCTTTTCATCTTGCACTCCGGCGCTCGACCGTCACCTGTTGCGTCGTTGCCGGGAAGTCAGGGCTGAGATGGGGCAGGGACGGGGGCCGCGGTCCTTGGAAGGGGAACGTGTGGTAGACCCAACGTACGCAGCTGCGCCATCAAACAACAGGCCGGGAGCGCAGTCTTGATCGCTCTGCTATAGTCAGGGTCGAGCGATAAAAAACCCTATCAAGTTGCAGTACCCGCTTTGGGCAGGCGTGTACTTGAAAATCGCTATATCGTACCTCCTGCCTTCTTAAGGGCGGGAGGCAACTACCATTGCAATATAACAGCCAAGTTGCCTAGCATCAATCAGCTTACGGCCTTAAACTGCGATGAATACACCAGAATCTCCGCCGCGCGCGCGTTGGCTCGAGGTCGCCGTCGACCACGCCGGTCAGCGAATCGACAATTATCTGCTGCGCCTGTTAAAAGGGGCGCCCAAGAGCCTGATTTACCGGCTGTTGCGTAAAGGCGAGGTGCGCGTCAACAGCGCCCGCATCCGGCCGGATTATCGCCTGCAAAGCGGCGACCGGGTGCGCCTGCCGCCGCTGCGCCTGCCGGCGCCGGATGAACCCCTGCCGCCGCCGTCGGCGCTGCTGGCCCGCCTCAAGGAGGCGGTACTGTGGGAAGACCAGGATCTCCTGGTGCTGAACAAGCCGGCCGGTATTGCCGTCCATAAGGGCAGCGGCCTGGATTTCGGCATCATCGAGTTGGCGCGGGCGCTGTGGCCGCACCTGGCTTTTCTGGAACTGGCGCATCGGCTGGATCGGGAGACCAGCGGTTGTCTGGTGCTGGCCAAAACGCTCACGGCCCTGCGGGCCGTGCATGAGGCCCTGCGCGCCGGCGCCATGGACAAACGCTATCTGGCCCTGGTGTGTGGTCGGTGGCGGTATGGCGCTCATGAAGTCGCCGCCCCGTTGCGTAAAGTGTTGCGCGCCGGCGAGCGGCTGATGGAGGTGGCCGGGCAGGGTAAGCCGGCCCTTACCCGGTTCAAGCCGGTCAGCCTCTGGCCACAGGCGTCCTTGCTGGAAGTCGTCCTGGCCACCGGCCGCACCCATCAGATTCGCGTTCATGCCGCCTGGTGCGGCCATCCCGTGGCCGGTGACGACAAATACGGCGATGCCGCCTGCAATCAAAGCCTGCGAGGCTATGGCCTGCGCCGCCTGTTTCTCCATGCCCACAGCATTGCTATCGGGTTGGGTGGTCGGGAAGTCGTGCTGAGCGCGCCGCTGGATGAAGACTTGCGCAACGTAGTGGAACAGTTGGAAAGCGGGCGATGAACGATACAGAAAAGCCGGCGGCATCCCCCGGCTACCCACTTAAAACATCTCCATCCCCCTTCGGTTTATCAGTAAGGCGGCTTGACGCAGAGCAGAGACTGACGGCCCCTCGAGCCGGCGAATCAATTGTACAGGCCGAAATAATGAAGCGATGCCTACGAAACTGGCGGCCGTAGGGTGGGCGAAAGGCGCATAGCGCCATGCCCACCAGCATTGCCATCGCTGGTTTTTATTTTAGAATAAGCAAATAAGCTAAAATAACAATAATCCCTATTTTAGGATATGAGACTGGATCATGAAGAGAGGACTGCAAGGGCAGTACGTAACGATTTCGACCGTGGGCGAGAAGGCGCAGGCTTTCGTTCCGGCCCCCCTGCCACCGCAGCCAGCCATCGCTTGGTCTCCCGCGTTGCGGGAGAAGTTCGAGCGGGCGCTGCTGGCGCTTGGGCGGCTGGACAGCGTTTCCATGTTACTGCCGGATACATCTCTGTTTCTCTACATGTATGTCCGTAAGGAGGCGGTGCTCTCCTCCATGATCGAGGGAACCCAATCGTCTCTGGCCGACCTGCTGCTGTTCGAACTGGACCAGGAGCCGGGTGTTCCCCTGCAAGATGTCCAGGAAGTGAGCAACTACGTAGCGGCGCTCGATTACGGCCTGAGTCGCCTGGCCGAAGGCTTTCCGCTGTCGCTACGGCTGCTCAAGGAGATTCACGGCGTGCTGTTGGCCAAGGGGCGCGGCAGCCACCAGACTCCCGGCGAATTTCGAAGCAGCCAGAACTGGATCGGCGGCGCCCGTCCAGGCAATGCCGTGTTCGTTCCACCGCCCGCCGGGCAAGTCCTCGATTGCATGAGCAGGCTGGAGCTGTTCCTGCACGACCGGCCGGAATCCACCCCCGCGCTGCTCAAGGCCGCGCTGGCGCATGTGCAGTTCGAGACCATCCACCCGTTTCTCGATGGTAATGGCCGTTTGGGACGGCTTCTGATTACGCTGCTGTTGTGCGATCAGGAGGTGCTGCGCAAACCCATGCTTTACCTCAGCCTCTATTTCAAGACGCACAGGCAGTATTACTACGAATTGCTGAACGCTGTGCGTTCGACAGGCGATTGGGAATCCTGGCTGGACTTCTTCGCCGAAGCGGTCATCGAGACAGCAAGCCAGGCCGTGGACACGGCGCGGCAACTGTTGCGTTTATCCCATGAAGATCGCGACAGGATCGGCGGACTCGGGCGTGCAGCTCCCTCAACGTTACAAATCCACCAGGCGCTGCTGGAGCGGCCCATCGCCACACCGGGCTGGCTATCCGGGAAAACCGGCATCACCCCGGCGACCGTGAACAAGTGTCTGACGCATCTGAAGCGGCTGGGTATCGTGCAGGAATTGACCGGACAGAAGCGCAACCGCCTTTTCAGCTACACCCGTTATATTGAAATTATGAATCAGGGAACCGAATTGCCGGAGCGGTGATCTGCTCCAGGCGGCGGGATTCAGCGCGGGCCTCGGTCAGCCGGCGTAGCCTGGATGGAGCGGAGCTTGCGAAGCGCACAATCCAGGTTTCTCCGGCCATGATCATCATGAGCGATTATCTTATCGGTTTTAGTCGGTGAAAAAGACCTTTAATTTGGCAACCTGCATCAAGCATAATAGCTTGAACGACCCTTAAATTATTATCAAATTTTAGCAACGACTCAGGTACTACATATAGAATATTTATCTAGCGCAACATCTATATATAGTGGTTGGCGCCAACTAAAACGGGCTTTTCGGGGCTGTTTTTGAGATGCTCGGAATGTAAGTCAATGTTTCTTGACAAGTTAGGTACCTGAGTAGTTACCAAAATCCTTTCAAACAGCGACCGGCAGGGCGGCGCGCAGCTTCTTCATGGCGTTGCTTTCCAGTTGCCGGATCCGCTCGGCGGAGACCTTATATTCCGCCGCCAGTTCATGCAGGGTGGGCTTGTGATCGCTGAACCAGCGCCGCTCGACGATATCCCGGCTGCGCGCGTCCAGGTTTTGCAGCGCCTGGGTCAGGCCGGTGGTTACCTTGTCGTCCCAATCCTCCCGTTCCAGCCGTTCCGCCGGATCGGCATGGCTATCCTGCAAATAGGCGATCGGCGCCAGATGATCGCCTTCATCCTCGCCACTGCCCGCAGGATAGGGATCGAAGGAAATATCCTGCCCACTCAGGCGGGATTCCATCTCCAGCACCTCGTCGGTGCTGACGCCCAAATCCTTGGCCACGGCATCGACCTCTTCCCGATTGAACCAGCCCAGCCGCTTTTTGCTGCTGCGCAGGCTGAAGAACAGTTTGCGCTGCGCCTTGGTCGTGGCGATTTTAACGATGCGCCAGTTGCGCAGAATGAACTCGTGAATTTCCGCCCGGATCCAATGGATCGCGAAGGATACCAGGCGGACACCGTGAGCGGGATCGAAGCGCTTGACCGCCTTCATCAGACCGATATTGCCTTCCTGGATCAGATCGCCCAGCGGCAGACCGTAACCGCTGTAGCTCCGGGCAATGTGGACGACGAAGCGCAAATGGTACATGATCAGTTGGCGGGCCGCGTCCAGATCGTTACGCTGTTGCAACCGCAAGGCAAGCTCCCGCTCATTCTCGGCGTTCAGGGTGGGAATGCTGCCGACGAGTTGGATATAGCTATCCAAACTGTCGACAGGCGCCGGCAGATACATGGCTTTGATCGCCGGAAAAGCGTTGGTCGTTTTAGGGACCAATGCGGTAGTGCTCATGCGATGCTATCCTCTTAACTTTTAAGACAGATTTTACCTATTTTAGCAATCTCGCTATTAGAGTGCTAACAGCGCAGCGGGTTCCCCAGGCAAGCTAAAGATCGGCCTCGCCGTCTTCACTGCTCAGCAGGGCGGCGACGAATTCCGCGGCGTCGAAGTCCCGCAAATCCTCGATGGCCTCGCCCACGCCGATAAAACGGATAGGCAGACCCAGCCGCCTGGCGATGGCGAAGATAATGCCACCCTTGGCGGTGCCGTCCAGCTTGGTCAGAGCGATGCCCGTCAGACCGACCGTCTGATGAAACTGTACCGCCTGGTTCAGGGCATTCTGACCGGTCCCGGCATCCACCACCAGCATGATCTCATGCGGCGCCGTGGGGTCGATCTTGCCGATGACGCGCTTGATTTTCTTCAATTCTTCCATCAAGTTGGATTTGGTGTGCAGGCGTCCGGCGGTATCGGCGATCAGCACGTCGAGATGGCGCGCGCTGGCGGCCTGAATCGCATCGTAGATCACCGAGGCGGCGTCGGCGCCGCTGTGCTGGGCGATGACCGGTATCTGATTGCGTTCGCCCCACACCTGGAGTTGTTCCACCGCCGCAGCCCGGAAGGTATCCCCTGCGGCCAACATGACGGACCGGCCTTCCTGCTGTAGCCGCTTCGCCAGCTTGCCGATGGTGGTGGTCTTGCCGACACCGTTGACTCCGACCATCAGGATGACATAGGGCTGGCAGGCGGGATCGATTTGCAGAGGCCGGCTGCATGGGGCGAGAATGGCCAGCATATCCTCCTGCAAGGCGTGCAGCAAAGCCTCCACATCGGCCAACTGCTGGCGCGACACCCGTTCGGTCAGTTGCTGAATGATCGTTCCAGTGGCATCGACGCCGACATCGGCCTGTAACAGCCGGGTTTCCAGTTCCTCCAATACCTCCGCGTCGATGGCTTTCTTGCCGAGGAACAGCGTCGCCAGCCCCTGCCGGGTCTTTTTCAGGCGACTCTTGAGGCGGGCGAAACGCTCGGGTTTTACTTCCGCCGGCGCTTCGGTTCCGTCTTCCGCCGGCGTCCGGGATTTTTTGAAAGGAAAATGAATCGGTTGGTTCAGATACTCGAACAGGCCAGGCTTTTTGCTGTCTACCGACTCGGCGGCCTGATCTTCGGGCACGTCTTTTTTCCTGAAAATGCTCATTCGGGTTACCGGCAAACGGGTTAAATTTTGATCGATATGATGATCGATCGTAACACTTTCATAAGGTCGATAATGCAGCGTCGCAATGGCTATGGTTCTCTAGGGTACGGGTTTCTGGCTGCCTTACTGCTGTGCCTGGCGGGGCCAGCCTGGGCCGGCCCGGTGGTTGAACCAGTTGAACAGCGGCGGGACGCCGCCGCCACCGAACCAGTTGAACAGCGGCGGGACGCCGCTGCCACCGTGGTGCACGAGTTCAAGCTGGACAACGGCCTTAAACTGTTGGTGCAGGAAGACCACCGTGCTCCGGTGGTGGTTTCCCAGATCTGGTATAAAGTCGGCTCCAGTTACGAGCACAGCGGGCTTACCGGTATCTCGCATGCCTTGGAACATATGATGTTCCAAGGGACGCCCAGCGTGGGACCGGGCGAATTCGCACGCATTATCTCTGCCAATGGCGGCAATCAGAATGCCTTTACGGGCCGCGATTATACGGCGTATTTCGAGCAACTGGAAAAAAGCCGCCTGGAAATCGGTTTCCGGCTGGAGGCGGACCGGATGGGTCGTCTCCTGCTGACGGACGAGGCGATTGCCAAGGAACTACGGGTGGTGGCCGAAGAACGCCGCCTGCGCACGGACGATTCACCGGAAAGCCTGGTCTACGAGCAATTTACCGCCACCGCCTATACCACCAGTCCTTACCGCCATCCCATTATCGGTTGGATGAGCGATATCCAGTCCCTGCAAGCCGGGGATTTAAAGCGCTGGTATGAACAATGGTATGCGCCCAATAACGCCACTCTGGTGGTGGTGGGCGATGTGGACCCGCAGCAGGTCCTGGAACTGGCCAAAACCTATTTCGGCCCCCTCCCATCGCGGGCTTTGCCCGAGCTTAGATATACCCCGGAGATTCCCCAGCCGGGCGAACGGCGGCTGACGGTCAAGACGCCGGCGGAACTGCCTTATATCCTGCTGGGTTACAAAGTGCCGGTGCTGAAAACGGCGCAGCAATCCTGGGAACCCTACGCGCTGGAAGTGTTATCCGGCATCCTGAACGGGGGCGAGAGCGCGCGCTTGAACCGGCGGCTGGTGCGCGGCGGCCAGTTGGCCGCGTCGGTGGGGGTCGATTACGACCTGGAATCCCGCCTGGAAGCACTGTTTACGCTGGCCGCCAATCCCGCGCCGGGACATACGGTCGCCGAATTGGAACAGTCCCTGCGCGCCGAGATCAAGCGCTTGCAGGACGAGTTGGTTAGTCCCGAGGAATTGGCGCGGGTGGTGGCCCAGGTGGTCGCCGCCGATGTGTACCAGCGCGATTCGCTGTTCTATCAGGCGATGCGCCTGGGCATTTTCGAGACTGTCGGCCTGGGCTGGCAGGCCCTGAATGACTATGTACCGCGGGTGCAGGCGGTAACGCCCGAGCAGATCCGTGAGGTGGCCCGCAACTATCTGACCGATGACCGGCTGACGGTGGCGGTGCTGGAACCCCTGCCATTGGCTGGAAACCGGCCGCCACCGGCCGGTCACGGCGTGGGCAATATGATTCACTAACAAAGGATTCGCCATGTTTAGACGGTTCCCGACCTATCTTGTTGCAGTGCTCGGTTTCTGCCTGCTGTCCCCGCCGACCTTTGCCGTACCGCCGATTCAGCACTGGACCACCCCCAATGGGGCGCGGGTCTATTTTGTGCCGGCCCCGGAACTGCCGATCGTGGATGCGCAGATCGTCTTCGACGCCGGCTCCGCCCGTGACGGCGCACGTTCCGGTCTGGCCCAACTGACCAACGACTTGCTGGAAAGTGGCACCGCGGACCTGTCCGCCGACGCCGTGGCGGAACGTCTGGACAGCGTGGGAGCGGCGCTGGGCAGCGGCGCGCTGCGGGATATGGCCTGGCTGTCGCTGCGCAGCCTGGTCGAGCCCCGGTATCTCGACCCGGCTGTCGCCACGGTCGCCCGCCTGCTGCGGGAACCGGCCTTTACTCCGGAGTCGCTGCAACGAGAGCGCCAGCGAATGCTGGCGGCCATCCAGGAACGCGCCCAATCACCGGCGGCTATCGCCAGTAAAGCGTTCTATGAGGCGTTGTATGGCAAGCATCCCTATGCCTCACCGCCGGAAGGCGCCGAGGACAGCCTGAAGGCCATCGACCGGGATGAGGTACAGGCTTTTCATCGCCGCTATTACGTGGGCGCCAACGCCGTGGTCGCCATCGTCGGCGCCCTGGATCGCGTCGCCGCCGAGCGGCTCGCCACCGCGCTGGTGGGTGGTCTGCCCGCCGGTGAATCGCCGCCGCCGTTGCCACCGCCGCCGCCGCTGAACGAGGCCCGGCTGATCCGTATCCCCTTTCCCTCCTCTCAAAGCCATGTGTTTATCGGGCAGTTGGGGATGAGCCGCGCCGATCCTGATTATTTCAGCCTGTATCTGGGCAATCATGTGCTGGGCGGCAACGGCCTGGTATCCACGCTGGCCGAGGAAGTGCGGGAAAAGCAGGGCTTTGCCTACAGTGTCTACAGCGCCTTTTCACCCATGCGCCAGGTCGGGCCGTTCATGGTGAATCTGCAAACCCGTACCGACCAGGCGGAGGCGGCCGTCAAGCTGGTGCAGGCCACCCTGGGGGAGTTCGTGGCGCAGGGTCCCGTGGCGGCGGAACTTCAGATGGCGCGACAAAATATCACCGGCGGCTTTGCCCTGCGCATCGACAGCAACGCCGATCTGGTGCAGGTGCTGGCTTCCATCGGCTTTTATCAGTTGCCACTGGATTATCTGCAAACCTATACCGCCAGGATCGACGCCCTGTCGTTGGAGCAGGTCCGACAGGCGTTCCAGCAGCATATCCATCCCGACAAGCTGTTGACCGTAATTGTCGGCGGCGTGTAGGAGCGGCGCCACGCCGTAATGGACCCGTAGGTTGGAGTGATAATGGCCGGTCCTGGCAATCAACTGAGAATTATCGGCGGTTGCTGGCGGAGCCGGCGCCTGCATTTCCCTGAGGTGGAAGGGCTGCGGCCGACCCCAGACCGGGTGCGCGAGACCCTGTTCAACTGGCTGGCGCCGTCGATCGAAGGCGCCCGCTGTCTGGATCTGTTCGCCGGCAGCGGCGCGCTGGGTATCGAAGCGCTGTCACGCGGCGCCGCCGAGGTCGTTTTTGTAGAGCGCCAGCCGCTGGCGGTTCGCCAGTTGCGGCAAAACCTGGCGCAACTGGGACAGGCTTCGGCCCAAGTGATACAAGCCGATGCGCTGGTCTGGCTGGGCGGTCCGTCACAGCCTTTCGATGTGGTGTTTCTGGACCCTCCCTTCGACGCCAATCTGCTCGTTCCCGTCTGTGCGGCGCTGGAGCGGGGAGGCTGGCTGGCCGATGGCGCCCGAATCTATCTGGAAGCTGCGAGGGACGTCCGCACGCTGGAATTACCGGAGAATTGGCAGTTGACGCGGGAAAAAACCGCCGGCCGGGTGAGTTACCGCCTGGCGGTGCGGAACGCCTGATGAGGGCTGTTCTATGCTACGCTGGTAACGTCCTCCACTTTCTGGGCACGCTGATGTCAATCACCGCCATTTACCCTGGAACCTTCGATCCGCTTACCCGAGGTCATATCGATCTGGTGGAGCGCGGCGCGCTGATGTTCGACCGGCTGATCGTCGGCGTGGCCGCCAATCCCGGTCCTGGCAAGCGTCCCTTGTTCACCCTGGAAGAGCGGGTCGAACTGGCCCGGATCGCGCTGGCCCATGTACGCGGCGTCGAGGTGGAGGGTTTCGATTGCCTGCTGATCAATTTTGCCAGGCAGATCGGCGCCCGGGTCATCGTGCGTGGCCTGCGGGCGGTGTCCGACTTCGAGTACGAGTTTCAACTGGCCAGCATGAATCGCCGCCTGCATCCCGGCATCGAGACGATCTTTATGATGCCCGCCGAGCAATATGCCTTTATCTCATCCACCCTGGTGCGCGAGGTCTCCCGGCTGGGCGGCGATGTTTCCGCCTTCGTGCATCCACGGGTGCAGGCGGCGCTGACCGGAAAATATGCCACCGCCAGTTAATGGGTGGGTGGGTGGGTGGGTGGCAATACCTGGGAATTCAGCCAAAATTCCACTGTCTCTTGGACATGATCTCTACCGGAGATCCGACCAAAGCCCTTCAGAGCGAGACATTTTCATGGCCTTGCTGATTACCGACGAATGCATCAATTGCGATGTCTGCGAACCGGAATGCCCCAACGAAGCGATTTCCCAGGGACCGGAGATCTACGAAATCGATCCCAACAAGTGCACCGAATGCGTCGGCCATTTCGATACTCCCCAGTGCGTGGCGGTCTGCCCGGTGGAGTGTATTATCCTTAGAGGCTGTATAAAAACTCCCTCCCCCCTTGTGGGGGAGGGTTGGGGAGGGGGGTAAGGAAACTGCTGGTGGCATCCCCGGTTGCGGTGGCTATCCCCCCACCCTGTCCCTCCTGTATGGACCGGAGACATAGGTAACACCTGTTCGGAGACATAGGTAACACCTGTTCGGAGACATCGGTAACACCTGTTCGGAGACATCGGTAACACTTGTTCGGAGACATCGGTAACACCTGTTCGGAGACATCGGTAACACCACAAAAC
>CAIMUS010000084.1 GCA_903844665.1 uncultured Pseudomonadota bacterium | reverse complement strand
TTCGCGAACCGCCCCTTACACCCGCCACGGTGAGGCACAAGATATTTTGTAGGGGCGGTTCGCGAACCGCCCCTACTCACCTTACCTCTTTGAAATTGATGCTATTATTTAATCTGTTGGAGTTCACCCCGGCATGAGCGAAACCATGAAACTGTTACGTCTGGGCATTCCCAAGGGCAGCCTGCAGGACACCACCCAGCAACTGTTCGGCCGGGCGGGCTACGACCTGCGCATCTCCGGCCGTTCCTACTACCCCGATATCGACGATCCGGCAATCCAGTGTATTCTCATCCGTCCCCAGGAAATGGCCCGGTATGTGGAGCAGGGCATTCTGGATTGCGCCATCACCGGTCTGGACTGGATTCTGGAGACCGGCGCCGAGGTGGTGGAACTCGCCGACCTGCATGCCCCCTGGCCCAATTACCGGGTCGTGCGCTGGGTGATGGCCTCGAAGGAAGGCTCGCCGTTCAATACCGTGCAGGATCTGGAAGGCCGGCAAATCGCCACCGAGGCGGTAGGCATGACCCAGCGGTTTCTGGCCGGGCACGGCGTCAACGCCCGGGTCGAATTCTCCTGGGGCGCCACCGAGGTCAAACCGCCGATTCTGGCGGACGCCATCGTGGATGTATCCGAGACCGGCTCCAGCCTGCGGGCCAATAACCTCAAGGTCATGCACGTGGTGCTGGAGAGCACGCCCCGCTTTATCGCCAACCACGAGTCCCTCGGGGACGGCTGGAAAAGGAGCAAGATCGAGCGCCTGCTGATGCTGCTCAAGGGCGCCATCGCCGCCGCCAGTCGGGTATTGCTGGCCATGAATGTGCCCCGCGAGCAGGTGGAGGCCGTATTGCAGATTCTTCCCGCCCTGGCCACGCCGACCGTCTCCACCCTGGCCGACCCGGACTGGGTGGATCTCAGTACCGTCGTCGAGGAAAAACAGGTGCGCGAACTGATCCCCAGGCTCTACCAGGCCGGAGCGCGGGGCATCATCGAGCTGCCCATCAATAAAATTATCGAGTAGGCGACGACATCCCAGGCGCCAGTATAAAATTACCGGGTAGGAGCGAGTTGGTTCGCGAATGGAGCTTGCGATAGCAACCCCATAAAACCAACCCACTACAGCAAAGAGTAAAAGCCCATGATCGATCGAAAAATTATCGACCTGTTTCGCGTTCCGCCGGGAAAAAAGATCCGTCTTAAGAACTACGCTACCGATTGGGCGCAGACCGAGGAACTGGAGGAATTGGGCAAGGACGAGATCAAGGAGCGCGCGCAACAAGTGTTGGAGCAAAATCTGAAGGATCTGGCCGAAATGCAGAATTTGCTGTACGCCGACGACCGTTATGCGCTGCTGATCGTCTTGCAGGGGATGGATGCCGCCGGCAAGGATGGCACGATCAAGCACGTGATGTCGGGCGTCAATCCGCAAGGTTGTCAGGTGTTCAGCTTCAAGCAGCCCTCGGCCGAGGATCTCGATCATAATTTCCTCTGGCGTTATATGAAGGCGCTGCCCGAACGCGGCCGGATCGGCATCTTCAACCGCTCCTGCTATGAGGATGTGCTGGTCGTCAAGGTACACCATGAATTGCTCGATCAGCAGAAACTGCCGCCGGGCAAACGCGGTAAATCGTTCTGGGAGGGACGTTACGACGATATCAATGCTTTCGAGCGGCATCTGGCGCGCACCGGCACGATCGTCCTGAAGTTTTTTCTTCATGTCTCGAAGCAGGAGCAGAAACGCCGCTTCCTGGAACGGCTCGACCGTCCGGAAAAAAACTGGAAGTTTTCCGCCGCCGATGTGGCCGAGCGGCAATGCTGGGATGATTATGTGAAAGCCTACCAGGACGCCCTTGCCGCCACCAGCACCGATTGGGCGCCATGGTATGTCATCCCCGCCGATCATAAATGGGTAACCCGCGCGGTGGTCGCCGACATCGTCACCTCGGCCCTGCGCAAGCTCGATCTCAAATACCCGAAAGTGACCGAGGAACAGCGCCAGGCGCTGGCGGAGGCCCGCCGCCTGCTCGAGGAAGAAGGGTAAACCTTAGCGCTGGGGAGGCGCCGCAAGCGCCCTTCGCTTCGCGAGCAAGCTCGCTCCTACAGGCGAGAGTCAATCTTGGCGCCGGGGAGGCGCCGCCAGCGCCTCCCCGCCCGACCGCTGCTCATGCGCCTCCTGATGGGTGATACGGGTGACGCCGATTTTCCTCTCTCTGGGCAGGCATCTGCAATCGGTTCCACCGGCTGGCAATCAGTCAAGGTAGGGTGTGCGTCCTACGTCGGTTGTTCAGGTTTACCGTTGCTTATTTTTTGTTCAGTCCGGCAACTGTTAGCTAACTTCCTGTTTGGCTTATGGTGAGCGTGGCATACCCAGGTACTGGAAGGGCAGTTATCCACAGAAATTGTGGAAAACTCTCTATCGCAATGAACCTTCTCATATTCACGTTGAGCGTGATGACAAAATTGCGAAGTTTTGGGGCTACCAACTTAAGGCGGGACGTAAGCGTTCACCCCCCTCCCCCTAACCCCCTCCCACAAGGGGAGGGGGAATACGCTAAGTAGCTGTTTTGCAATAACTCCCTCCCCCCTTGTGGGGGAGGGTTGGGGTGGGGGGTCTGAACGGTTACGGCGGGACAGTTCTCTTACTATAGCTCCGCTAATGATTATCCAGACATTGCAGGGTGGTGGGTAGCCACGCAAATACCACCCCTGGGAGCGCCGCACCCCAGTGCGGCTCTCGCCACTTGCCACTGGCGTCATTACAATGCCGCACTGGGGTGCGGCGCTCCCAGGGCGCCAGCGGCAACGAATGTCTGGATAACCATTATCGGGACCA
>CAIMUS010000083.1 GCA_903844665.1 uncultured Pseudomonadota bacterium | reverse complement strand
TCATCAATGAAGTGGGCGGAGTGGCGCGGGTGGTGTACGACATCTCCGGCAAACCGCCGGCCACGATCGAATGGGAATAAGCGCTCAGCCTTTATATCGGGTGGGGCAGCCTGGTCGGGGCGAGGACCTTGACTGGATGGAGCGGGCTATCACCCTGGCCCGGCAGGCCGCCGCGCTGGGCGAAGTGCCGGTAGGCGCGGTGCTGGTGCGGGCGGGTGAGATTCTCGGCGAGGGTTACAATTGTCCGATCCGCGCCTGCGATCCCACCGCCCACGCGGAGATCCTGGCGCTGCGTCAGGCGGCCGCCCGAATTGGCAATTACCGACTGCCCGACAGCACCCTGTACGTAACGCTGGAACCCTGCCCGATGTGCGCGGGCGCCATCGTGCACGCCCGAGTAAAACGGGTGGTGTTCGGGGCGGTCGATCCCCGCGCGGGAGCGGGTGGCGCCGTATTCAATCTGCTGCAAGCGGAGCGCCTGAACCACAGGACCGACGTCACCGCCGGCCTGGCGGCGGACGTCTGCAGTGCACTGTTGCGGGAATTTTTTCGGCGGCGGCGCGGCTGAGTCAGCGCCCACTGGCGGGTGGTTGTCCGAAATCAGGCTCGGCTGGTGACCGGAAGATCGGATTGATATAATGCTCCGCCCGCATAAACAGATACTTGCTATATGCCCCGATAGCTCAGGTGGATAGAGCGATCGCCTCCTAAGCGGTAGGTCACAGGTTCGAGTCCTGTTCGGGGCGCCAACACCTCGACCGGCGGCGGGGATTGGATGGTCCGCAGTGACGTCGGGACAGGCGCGGCTACAGATACTACATAGCGCGATTGCCCCGCCAATGGACCGGTCCGCCTTGGGTTATTCGGGATTTGCTTGCACCGCCTCCAGGCTGGCGCTCGAAGGAGCGCTCTCTGCAACGATCTGCCCGCCCTGAATCGACTGCCACGTCCAGCCGCCGTCATCCGCCAGTTCGAGCACCATGTCATAGTGCTCCAGTTTTTCGTCACCGTTCCCAAGAGTCAGATAAGTGATCGCGTGTTCGGAAAACATTTTCAGGATGCTGTCGACCTGCCCATGGTTGAGGGCGGCGCCAGGCCGGTCGAGGAAAGCGAATTGGGGGGCGGCGAGGAGAAGCCGGGCGAAGGCAAGGAGCTGCTGCTCGCCGAGCGAAAGGATATCGTCCCAGTCTTTCTCGACATCCAGCCCACCGGCCCGGGTTACCACCCGCTCTATGTCCAAAGCGGACAATGTGGCCAGAATCGGCTCGTCCGAGATCTTGTCCTCCTGTCCGGTTCGTAACAGCAATTCCCGTAGCGTGCCCGGGGGCAGGTAAGGCCGTTCAGGCAGAAACAGCAACCGTCTGAGCCGCGGGCGGATAATCCGCCCCTTGCCAGCCCGCCAGATACCGGCGGTGGCCCGGAACAGTGCCACTTTCGCCGTGTCGTTCGGCCCCGCGATCAGCACCCGGGTCCCGACTGGGATTGTGGCGGACAACTGCCTGATCACGGTGCGGCCGTCTCGCGGTGAGCACAGCGTCAGCCGTTCGTAGACGATCCGCCCGCCTTCCTCCTCCCTGGAGACCTCGATCTCCGATACCGGCGTTGATTGGGCTTTTTCCAGGGCCTCCGCCAGCGAGCCCAGCCGGGCGATCACGGCGGTGAATGAGGAAATGGACTGAAACTGGGTGATGATCAGTGAAAATGCGCCCAACAGCTGGGCAAAAGCCATCGCCGATTGGGTGATCACGCCGAACTCGACCTTGCCGTAGATGAACAGCGGGGCCACGATCAAGGCGGGAATAACCTGAATCAGGTAGTTGTAACCGGTCGTAAAGAACCCCAGGTTGCGATTCACCACGATAATCCGCTCGAAATTGCCCACAAAATCCTCGAGATGGCGCAATAACCGGGCGGTAAGTCGGCCCTCGCGGTGCAGCAGCGCCACCGACTCGGCATTCTCCCGAATATGGATAAGGCCGGCCCGGAAGTTGGCCTCCTTGTCGAGTTGGTCGTAGTTCAGTCTGACGAGCCGCCGTCCCAACACGATCGTCAGCAGCGAGCCGCAGGCCGCGTAGACGATGGCGACGCCGAGCAGTGGAGGGCTGATCGACCACAGCACGCCCGCAAAGGCCACCACCGTAAAGCTGCCGTTGAGCAGCATCAGGACGAACGATAAGGTGGTGACGGTAAAGGTGCGGACATCATCGGCGATACGCTGGTCGGGATTGGCGATCTCCCCGCTGATGTTCAGGCGGTAGTAAGTTCTGTTGGTGAGATAGAAATCGATCAGCAACCGGGTCAACCAATCCCGCCAGAGCAGCCCGAGGCGTTGCTCGGCGAACGAATAGAACACCGCCACCACCGTGGTAGCGGCGAATACACCCACATAGAAGATGGCTTGCCCGATAAAAACGGTCATGTTGCGGTTTTCTATCGCCGTCATGAAATCGCGGCCGACGTAGCTGTTCACCACGTTCAAGGCGTTGACTCCGAACAACAGCGCGATCAGGAGGGCGGCCAATTTTTTGGCTTTCCCGCCGACCTCGGAGGCCGCAAAGCCCTTGACCACCCAGACGAATCGATCCCAGGTCTGGCGATTGATCGGAACTTTTGACTCTACTGCCTTAGTGCGAGGCATCATGATGGGCCATCTGGAAAACTAGAATTCGTCCGCTCGAGCGCTAGCTTGTTTCGATCACACGGAATCATTACGGCTACCCACGTCGATACTTTACCGGTCAGATCGATAGCAGAGACTTGGTAACTCATGCTTACAGGCTCTATAGTAAACAAGATAATCCTACCCCTGATGATACCGGTCAACAAACTGTAACAATAAAGAGCGTGTTGTTAGCTGACTTTGGATCTGGATATCCAGCCGGGCTCGGCCCAGGATATCTATCTCGCCATACCGTTCGGCCCGGCGGCAGACCTTAGACCGGGGGAATTGGCGGCGCTGGAAGGTTGTTAGTGACTTGGCAAACAGGCAGATCGTGACGTATATGTGATTGTAAGTAACAAATTTGATCTAATAGGTATCTTATTAGATACCATGTAGTGTATGTTCTCATAAATTCTACAGGGAATAAATCGCTCCCAATCGTCTCTTCTGTGATTTGGTACGCTTCCTGCAAAGTAGGTTTAGGAATGCGTCAAGCAGATGGAAACACAAGTGCAAACAAAACCATGCAGATCGTTCTGAACGGCCTCATCTCCGGCCTCGCTATCGCGCTCCTCGCCGTCGCCTTCCAGATGGTCTACCTGCCGACGCGGGTGTTCTTCGTGGGCTTGGCGGGCCTTTACAGCCTCGCCCCTTACATCTACCTGGCGGGTCAAGAAGCGTTCGGGTGCTGGGACGTGAGTGTGATGTTTTCCCTGGCGGGGGTGGTTACGCTGTCCCTGCTGTTCGAATGGGCCAATCATGCTCCGCTGTCGCGCAAAGGCGCTTCCGACGACGCGCATTTGATCTCCTCGCTCGGCCTCTACATCGTGCTGGTGCAAGTGGTGGCCATGATCTGGGGCAACGACACCAAGACGCTCCGCACCGGACTTGATTCCACCGTGCAGTTCGCCGGCAGCGTTCTGACCCAGTCCCAACTGCTCATGGCGGGGGTGGCTTGCATCCTGCTGCTTGGTTTTCTGGCCATGCTGCGCACTACTGGCATCGGCCTGCGCCTGCGCGCCCTGGCGGACAACCCTATCCAGTTCGCCCTCTATGGCTATAATCTTGATTTTCGCACAAGGCGGGAGGCAATCGGCGCTGATGCGGATATAGCCTGTTTTCAGGCCGTCATTTTGCAACAGACATTTGCGGGGTATCCACTTAAGCCGGGACGCTTTGCAGGCTGACCGCAGAGAGAGTTCCCTGGGAGCGCCGGCATCTTGCCGGCTGTTGACTGGCGTCGATGCCCTGAGGCCGGCGAGGACGCCGGCGCTCCCAGGGTCGGATTGTCCCACCTTAAGTGGGTAGCCCAGAAAGTGACACTAAGTATTTGATTTTAAACTGCATGAAATCGGCTGAAATGGTGTGATCCCCGGGTTGGAAGCAAACTGATAGGTGGTAAGACCAGTCGCCTAAGGTCCTGACAGAAAAGATCGATGACCGCCAGCAACGCAGACAAGTTAGGGTGGCCAGCTTGCCTGGCTCCCTCGGTGCTACGTCGGAGCCGTCTCCTCACCAGCGAACGCGATTCGCTCATAAACCTCCGCCAACGGAAGGTGGCAGTCGATGGCGGCAATCTCGACACTCTCAGTCAGG
This sequence comes from uncultured Pseudomonadota bacterium, assembly GCA_903844665.1. Classification (GTDB taxonomy): domain Bacteria; phylum Pseudomonadota; class Gammaproteobacteria; order Competibacterales; family Competibacteraceae; genus CAIMUS01. The sequence continues at coordinate 11,338 of CAIMUS010000083.1, read as the reverse complement.
TTCCCGGCCAGGGAATAGAGCCAGTGGCCATCGGTCTGCCGGACAAAATGCTCTATGAGCGGACGGTTCTGAGCGATCAGCAGATAATCGGACAGGGTTGCGATCTGCTGATAGCGTATCCACTGGGTTCCGCGGTCGAACGCCTCCGTCGTCGGCGACAGCACTTCCGCAATGACCGTGGGATTCACGAGTACATCCCGATGGTCGTCATGGAAAACCGGCTCACCGCAAACAACGGTGAGATCGGGATAGGAATAAAGTCCTGCCGGAGTGGTGCGCACTTTCATATTCGGCGACAGCGCGCGGCACGGCTTGCCACGTAATTGGCCGACGATCAGATAAATCAGATTGGTGCATATCGTGCTGTGCTCAAGACTCTCTCCGGCCATTGCCCACACCTCGCCATCGAGGTATTCGTGGCGAATCACCGCTTCCGGCGCGCGTTCTCCGGCTAGATAGTCAGCCGCTGCGACGGTTAGATAACGCTGTCGAATCTGCATGGCGCCGCCCCTCATTCTCAATCCGGAAACTCACCTTCTTTGTTGCTAAACCGCGTCTATTTTGAAACTTGTAGCCGGCGTAGCCTGGATGAAGCGAAGCTGGCGAAGCGTAATCCAGGTTCCCTCGGCTGGCCGCAATGATTATCATGGCCTACGCTTCTTCCATTGAGACACCATCACCCACCAATTCTATGGTCTCAATCCCCTAATAAAATCGGATAGTGAGCCTGACATCAGCCACTCCCTCATTCACTTCCGATATAAATTATCCCGGGCATGTTTGGCGCGCTGAAACACCGTCATGATGGTGGCGCTGTCGCCCTGATCGATAGCCTCAGCCAGATGCTTAAGGTCGCGGCAGAAGAGATCGATCATGGCCAGCAGTTGCTCCCGGTTGGCCAGACAGATGTCATGCCACATCTGCGGATCGCTGGAGGCGATCCGGGTAAAGTCTCGAAAGCCGCCGGCGGCGTAACGAAAAATCTCCGCCCGGTCATCCAGCCGCGCCAGCGTATCCACCAGGGTGTATGCCAGGATATGCGGCAGATGGCTGGTGGCCGCCAGCACCTCATCATGGTGGCGCACGCCCATCTCCACCACCTCGGCGCCGGTCAGTTCCCACATCCGCCGCACCCGTTCCAGCGCGCCGGCGTCGGTTTCCAGCAACGGCGTCAAGATCACCTTACGGCCCCGGAACAGCTCGGGAAAGGAGGCTTCCACCCCGCTCTTCTCGGTACCGGCGATCGGATGTCCCGGCACAAAGCCGGGCGGCGTCCCGCCGAACAGCCGTCGCACCTCCCCCACCACGCTGCCCTTGGCGCTGCCGACATCGGTGAGCACGCAATCCGGCGGCAGCTTTCCTGCGATCGCGGCGAACACCACGCCCATTGCTCCCAGCGGCGCCGCCACCACCACCATATCGGCCGCGGCGACGGCCCGCCCCAGGTCGAGTTCATAGCGGTCGATGACCCCGAGTTCCAGCGCCTTGCGCAAGGGTTCTTCCCGCCGGCCGGAACCGATCACTTCGCCCACCGCCTGGGCCTGCCTGAGCGCGCGCGCCAGGGAACCGCCGATCAGGCCCACGCCGATGATGCAGAGATGTCGAATCAGTGGCGCCGCCGGCGGTTCCACTCGGTACTCCTTAGAGCCTGTATAAAAACTAACGCCATGATAATACTAGCTAATTTCCCCAGAGATACGTCCCCTCCCCCACAAGGGGGGAGGGAGTTTTTATACAGCCCCTTAGAGCACATCCCGCGGATAGGAACCGAGCAGCTTGCACAGACTGGCCCGCTGCCGCAGTTCCTCCAAGGCCTGGGCGACCGCGGCGTCTTCGGCGTGCCCTTCCAGGTCGATAAAGAAGACATAATCCCACATCCCACGGCGGGACGGGCGTGACTCGATCCGGGTCATGCTCAGACCATGGCGGGCAAGGGGTTCCAGCAGGCCGGCCAGGGCGCCGGGGCGGTTGGGAGAAGCAACCAGCAGCGCGGTCTTGTCTTCCCCCGATGGCGGTACCGGGCGGGTACCGATGATCAGGAAACGGGTGGTGTTATTGGGATCGTCCTCGATATTGGCCACCGCCACCGGCAGTTGGTAAATATCCGCCGCGCACTGGCCGGCGATAGCGGCGCAACCCGGTTCCGCCTGGGCCAGCCGCGCGGCCTCGGCGTTACTGCTCACCGCCAGCCGTTGCGCCTGGGGCAGGTTGAAATCCAGCCATTCCCGACACTGGGCAAAGGATTGCTGATGGGAATAGACCCGGCGGATCGCGCTGATATCGTCGATAAATCCGATCAGGTGGTGATGGATGCGCAGTTGTACCTCGCCGCAGATCGTCAAAGGCGATTGCAGAAACATGTCCAGGGTGTGATTGACCACGCCCTCGGTGGAGTTTTCCACCGGCACCACGCCATAATCGGCGGAACCGGCTTCGACCTCCCGGAACACTTCATCGATGGCTCGCAGGGAGGTGGTGCGCACACCGGAACCGAAATGCTTCAGGGCGGCGGCGTGGGTAAACGTGCCTTCCGGTCCTAGAAAGGCGATGGTCAGCGGCTCCTCCAGGGCCAGGCAGGCGGACATAATCTCCCGAAACAGCCGGGCGATGACTTCATCCGGCAAGGGTCCGCGATTGCGCCCGATCACTTGGCGCAGGATCTGGGCTTCGCGCTCGGGCCGATAGAAATTCGAGTTGTCGCCCAGCGCCCGCTTGACGGCGGCGACCTCCTGGGCGCAGCGGGCGCGTGCCGCGATCAGTTCCTGAATCTGCGCATCCAGGGTGTCGATCCGCGCCCGGATGGACGTAAGCTGAGCTTGCGCCGATGGCACGGCCTCCTGCTCGATCGGGGAGGGGGAATCGCTCATCAATGCACCAGTTCAGCGGTGGGCGTAGTGTCGTCGTACTCCTCGGCCATGCTCTCGATTTTCTCGACAGCGATCAGCTTCTCCTGGTTCTGCAGGCTGATCAGCTTGACGCCCTGGGTATTACGGCTGATCACCGAGACTTCCTCGACGCGGATGCGCACCAGGTTGCCGCCGTTGGTGATCAGCATGATCTCGTCCTGGGGATTGACCAGTACGGCCCCGACCACGGCGCCGTTGCGGGCGGAGGTCTGGATACAGATCACACCCTGGCCACCGCGGCCGCGCACCGGGTACTCCTGGATCGGGGTGCGCTTGCCGTAACCGTTTTCCGTCACGGTAAGCACCGCGCCATCATCCGCCACCACGATCGAAGCGATCACCGTTTGCCCTTCGCCCAGGCGCATCCCCCTTACTCCGCAGGCAGTACGGCCCATCGACCGCACCTCGGTCTCGACGAAGCGGATGGCCTTGCCGGCATTGCTGATCAGCATGATATCCCGGCGGCCGTCGGTGACGGCCACGTTCACCAGTTGATCGCCCTCCCGCAGATCGACGGCGATGATCCCACTGGGACGTGGCCGGGAGAACTCCGACAGCGGGGTTTTCTTGACCGTGCCGCCGGCGGTGGCGAAGAACAGATAGCGATCCCGGTCGAACTCCCTGACCGGTAGCACCGCGTTGATGCGCTCGCCCTCTTCCAGCGGCAGCAGGGTGACGATCGGGCGGCCACGGGCGGTACGACTGGCTTCGGGCAGTTCATAGACCTTGATGCAATAGACCTTGCCGCGGTTGCTGAAGCACAGTAGGGTGTCATGGGTATTGGCCACGAACAGTTTGTCGATGAAATCCTCTTCCTTGAAACTGGTCGCCGTTTTGCCACGCCCGCCGCGTCGCTGCGCACTGTACAGGGAGAGTGGCTGGGATTTGATATAGCCGCCATGGGACAGGGTCACCACCATGTCTTCTTCGCCGATCAGATCCCGCATCGTCAGATCCTGCTGGGCGGCGATAATCTCGGTACGGCGGGCGTCGGCATAGCGCTCGCGCACCTCCAGCAGCTCCTGCCGGATCACCTGCATCAGCCGGTCCGGCAGGATCAGGATGTTCAGCAATTCCTGGATCTTGTCCAATAAGCCTTTGTATTCATCGACAATTTTATCCTGCTCCAGGCCGGTCAGCCGGTTCAACCGCAGTTCCAGGATGGCCTGAGCCTGGGCGGCGGACAGGCGGTAACCGGCCGCCGTCAGGCCCCTGCCCGGTTCCGGCTCGGTCGGCTGGGACAGTTCCGCGCCGGCCTTGGCCAGCATCGCCGAGACGATGCCGGGTTCCCACACCCGCTCCAGCAGGGCGAGACGGGCTTCCGCCGGCGCCGGCGAGGCTTTGATCACGGCGATCATGGGATCGATATTGGCCAGGGCCACGGCGAGACCTTCCAGCAGATGGGCGCGCTCCCGCGCCTTGCCCAGTTCGAACACGGTGCGCCGGGTCACCACTTCACGGCGGTGGCGCAGAAACGCTTCCAGGATCTGCTTGAGGTTGAGCAGGCGCGGCTGGCCGTCCACCAGCGCCACCATATTGATGCCGAACACGTTCTGCATCTGGGTGTGTTGAAACAGGTTGTTCAGCACCACCTCGGGGGTTTCGCCCCGGCGCAGTTCGATATAGATGCGCATGCCGTCCTTGTCGGATTCATCGCGCAGTTCGGTAATGCCCTCCAGTCGCTTTTCCTTGACCAGCTCGGCGATTTTCTCCACCAGCCGGGCCTTGTTCACCTGAAACGGCAGCTCGGTGACGATAATTGCCTGTTTGCCGCGGGTATCGTCGGTCTCCACCAGGGTTCTGGCGCGCATATAGATCCGTCCCCGCCCGGTCTGATAGGCTTCGCGGATGCCGTCGGCGCCGTTGATAATGCCAGCGGTGGGAAAATCGGGACCGGGCAGCCGGGCGATCAGTTCGCCCAGGGTCATGGCGGGGTTATCGATCAGGGCCAGGCAGGCGTCGATGACCTCACCCAGGTTATGGGGCGGGATCTTGGTCGCCATGCCCACGGCGATCCCTTCCGAGCCGTTGATCAACAGATTGGGAATGCGGGTGGGAAACACCACCGGTTCCCGCTCCGAACCATCGTAATTGGGGACGAAATCGACGGTTTCCTTGTCGAGATCGGCCAGCAGTTCATGGGCGATCCGGGCCATCCGCACTTCGGTATAACGCATTGCTGCCGGGGCGTCGCCGTCGACAGAATTATGAACAAAAACGCCTGCCGCCAGCAGGAAATTATGGTGTTCTTCTACTGTGATATCGTAAGTATCGGCCGTTTCCGTCAGCCATTGCAGGCTAATCAGGCGATGGTTGTAACTGCGACCTGCCTCTACAAGCTCATCGAAGCTATTGAAGTAGTTGAGCGCCTTATCAATCCGCGGTATCCAGTTTTGTTTTCGATTCGCCTCGTATAGTGACGGTGTTAACTCAGCAGGTGAGAATCTGGTAAGTAACTCCGACACATAAGCGGCTATTTTCTGGCGCATAACCTGAATTCTATGGCCGGGTTCTTTCCACCTTTCTCTAAGCACTTCAGCGGATTTGGTGGAAAGTTCCGACATCATGTCCGGGTTTTGCAACATGCGCTGCAAATTGCTGCGCTGCACGGCCTGACGCTGAGCACTACAAAATGACTCCGAGCGGCGCTGTCCGGCAATTTTGTTTCGATGGAATTCACGGGTGGCTGGATCTTCCCAGAGCTTATAGGACATCCTGGTAAAGTGATTGGCAGGATACTTGGCGCGGTAAGCCGGATCTTGCCAGTTACGCTTGGCGTTTTCACTGATTTTGGCTCTGACCTGTTCAGCAGCGAGCGCGCGGCAGATAGCCTCGGTGATGGCGGCACGCTTCGAGTCGTCTGCCCACATGGCGCGACTTTTCTCAGAAATGATCTGTGAGACACGTGCTCTTGTTTCAGGTGATAACGGACGTTTATCCAATCCAGACAATGCCGCGCTCATCCTGGTACGGTAATCAGGATCTGCCCAGAGCGTTTTCATCCGCTCGGCAATTTCGGTGCGAAGTTCAGGGTTCTGCGAGTGGTAATGCTGCAACTGCTTGGAAATTCTCCGCCCATTTTCCTTGCGAAATACAGGATCTCTATTCTGGGCTACAAAACGTTGTCTGCGCTGTTCCCGTACCTCTGGGTGCTCATCATAATACTGTTGCACTCCCTGCTTTTGCAGGTCGCGGAAGGTATTATCTTGCCATAATTCCTCAATTTGCTCTGCATGTAAGTGCAGGTGCTCCAGAAAATCAAGACGTTCTATATTCGTGGGACGATTGTCCCAACGATTGAAATTCTTATGATGCCGTACAAAGGCTCCGTTAAACTCTCGTACAGTACCTTGCCGGGCATTAAAAGCATCGGCTATATGATGTACGAATTCATAATCACCCGTTACAGGTTGTAGCACTCTCAGATAATCATTCAATCCCTTCTTGACCGGCGCTGTGTCAAAGTAGCCGGGCATTAAACTATCAGTGAGCGTCAGGTCTTTCGCTTCTTTGTACGAACCATCGCGCAGCATAAACCGATGGTCGGGGGTACAACGGATGGTTGCGCCGTTGTCCAGCGTCAGTTCAAGCAATTGAGCGTTACGGCGGGTTGTACGAGCGTGCCTGCCTTTCCCCACGATGATGCGACCTTCCTGGTTCACCGAATAGACGTAGAAGACCTCATCAGGAGGCAGTTCAGCCAGTTCAGCAAAGGATTTTTCTGTCCCATCCAAAAGCTTGAGCTGGGTGTCGCCAGTGAAACAGCCGAAATTCCCCTGCCCGTCCACCAGCATATAGCGCAGGGAAAACGGCTGCGCCAGGCGGACGATGGTGTCGTAGACGGCGACATCGCCGTGCGGGTGAAAACGACCGATGACATCGCCGACTATGCGGGCGGATTTCTTATACGGCTTGTTCCAGTCGTTGCCCAGCTCGCTCATGGCGTAGAGCACCCGTCGGTGCACCGGCTTTAAGCCGTCGCGCACGTCCGGCAGGGCGCGTCCTACGATCACGCTCATGGCGTAATCCAGGTAGGACTGTTTCATTTCATCTTCGAGATTGACCGGCAGGATTTCTTTGGCGAAGTCAGCCATTGCGGGAGCAGCGGAAGGTTAGCGGATTGACAGGAATGCTTGATTTGTCATTAATGATACTGATTCAATATGATACCACAGCCGACCGGCGCCGTCCCCGACCGTTGTACCTGAAGCGGTTTGGCAAGAAGTTGAACAGCATCGTCCTGGCGCCTTGCACCAAGCTGTACTCACCTTTTATCCCGGATCGACCGGGCGCGTGCTTCGAGCGCAAGAGCTTCGTCCAGCCGGCTCATTTTCCTGAGCAGGGCAGCATAGTTTTCCAAGTCCTCTGCGACGGTAGGATGGTCCGGCCCCAGAGCCTTTTCATCGATGGCCAACGCACGCTGGTAAAGGGGCTCAGCCTCGGCATAGCGGCCTTGATGACAGTACAGTGATGCCATGGTATCGAGAACGTAGGCTACGCCGGGATGGTCCGGCCCTAAAGATCGTTCCCGAATTGCCAGAGCGCGCCGGGCAAGGGGCTCAGCCTCGGCATAGCGGCCTTGATGACAGTACAGTGATGCCATGGTATCGAGAACGTAGGCTACGCCGGGATGGTCCGGCCCTAAAGATCGTTCCCGAATTGTTAGAGCACGCTGGGCAAGCGGTTCAGCCTCATTATAGCGACCCTGGTACCGGTATAGCTCCGCCAAGTTGTTGAGGCTCTGAGCCACTTTGGAATGGTCAGATCCAAGGATCTGTTCCCGAATTGCTAGGGCGCGCTGGTGAAGCAACTCGGCATCGGCATAGCAGCCTTGATGCCGGTACAAGACCGCCAGGTTGTTGAGACTCTGGGCCACATCAAGATGATTAGGCCCCAGTGCCTCTTCCCGGATTGATAGGGCGCGCTGGTACAGCGATTCAGCTTGGGCATAGTAGCCTTGGCGCCGGTACAAAATCGCCAGAAAGTGGAGGCTTTGAGCGACATCGGGGTGAAAAGGTCCTAAGGCATCTTCCCGGATCTTTAAGGACGACCGAAGGGGGGATTCAGTTTCAGTGTAACGACCACGGTCGTATAAGTAATCAGCCACCCTATATAACAGCCGTGCAGCTTCTGGAAATACAAGCGCCCACTCTTGGACGAGCGTCACACAAGTCAGCGCCTGGGGAAGCAGCCGTTCGCACAGCGGCCAAGTGGAGAACTCGACTCCTGGAAAGCAGTGGTTCACCGCGCGCACCGCGCGTTCCGCCCACTGGCGTTGCAAGGCCGGTTCCATCTCATCCTTGAGCACTGCCTGAACAACGGGATGAATCAGCAACTGCTGATGAGGAGCATCGCGTTGCAGCAACGAGAAGCGGCACGCATCCCGGCGCAGTTCCACCAGACCCAGTGGCTGACTCAATATCGGGCTAAGCACCTCCCCCAGTTCCGATGCGCCGCTGGTGAAAATCTCCTCCGGGATCATGGGATAGAGCAGGGCGCAAAACCGTACCAGTTCCGCCGCCGCGGGATTCGCCGCCACCACTTTGGCAAACGCCAGGCTAAAGGTGGCGGCGACCGAGGGATGGTCAATCGCCAGTTGGCCTCGCTTGGCACGCAGCCACCGGCCTTCCTGACGGTATAGCTGCAAATACTCTGCCAGCGTGGTTTGCGTCTCCTCGATGAAGGCCCCGGCCTGATCCAGGGCGAGCGGCAGGCCGGCCAACGCTTCAGCCAGCGCCTGGGCTTGCGCCTGCTCTGCCGCTGGCGCGTTCTCCAACGCGGCGTCAGGGTCGACCAGGCCGGCGCGACGCAGCAACAGTAGCGTGCCTTCAGCCGGGGTCAGGGGAGTGACGGGCCGGGGTCGGGCGATGCCACCGAGGGCTTGGGCACGGGTCGTGATCAGCACGCTCCCCTGGATATTGGCCGGCAGAAAGGGCCGAACCCACTCCACCTCATCGGCATTATCGAGCACCAGCAGCCAATCGCTGTTATCGGTCAGCCAGCGTTGCACCGCCGCCACTGCTTGTTCTTGTTCTCTGGCCGCTTGCTCGGGCAGGTCCAGTAAGCCGGCCAGGCTGACAAACCCGGCTATCAGGGACTCCCGCGAATCCGCCCGAACCCACAGCACCGCCTGATAGTGCGCCTGCTGTCGATACGCATATTCCGCCGCAATCTGAGTTTTGCCGATACCGCCCAGGCCGGTCAGGGCTACTGCTCCACCGTGGGCCAGAGCCACCAGCAACTGTTCCAGAATATGAGTGCGGCCGGTAAAAAACGGATTGCGCGCCAACGGCACATTCCACTGCTTCCCAGGCACGGGACTGACCGGCGCCAACGGGTCGGTCAGCGCATCCATAATGGCCTCAGCCACCTTAACCAACAGGTTTTCCTGTTCTACCGGTTGTAGCCCGGCCAGCGGCTGGTCCGGCGGATTCACGGTCTGAAACGGTGCCAGGCTGGGGGTTCTGGTAAACAGAGAAGGAGCCACGATCACCGGCAGGATTTTCACCCTCTCCTGCTGAGCGGCTGCCAACAAGGGCGGCAGTTCATCGGTAGCGATAAAATCGGAGGCCAGGAAATCGGCGCTGATCAGCAGCACCGCCACCTTGGCGGCGGCGATGGCGTTTTTGATCTCCTCGCGCCAGGTGACGCCCGGTTTGATTCGGGTATCGTCCCAACGGTCCAGGCGGCCTTCGCGTTCCAGGGGCTTGAGGTGAACCTGAAGCCGGTCCAGCCATTTTTTATCGCGATGGCTGTAACTGATAAAGACGTTGGTGCGACAGGTGGGCGATGTGGCTATGGGCAAGGTTTCTCGAATACAGTTCCATAACTATAGCGCATGGGCTTGCTGCTTCCTAATCACTAAACCGCATCTATTTTGAAACCCGTAGTTTTTCCTCCTCGGGGTCGAGGTGGGAAAGTGGACGTAATTTAGATTCCGCTTTCAAGCAGCGTATCGCTTTACAGGAATCTCCAGGACCTGATCGGGTTGTTCTTCCCGGTGTTGGATAGCGAAAAAATAGCGCTCCACTGTCTCCAAGTCAGGCCCCAAGAAGTACTCCATACCACACTGGGTACAAATCTGGGCTGGCATATCAGGAACTAACAGATATTTCTCCTGGTGCTGATATAAGTAAGGAATATGCTTAATTTCGAAAGATTCATTGCCGCAAAACGCACATCGCTTAGTCATGGCTTCTTAACCTCCCCGTCCATGGGTCAATGAATTTGGGGAGTCGGGGAGTATAGACAGTGATGATCACCACCTGCTCTCCCATCTAACCACACACAACGTGAATAGGCACGCCACCTGAAAAACCGACTATGAGACAACTTTCCCCACGTCCTTTATCAGGATAATTCTCCAGAATCTCGCCATTGAGCAGAGCTTCCTTGATCTGACCAGGAGAAAACGGGGTCAGAGAACATAATTAACTGGGGCATGGCACGATCCTATCGTCGCTGAAATTCACGCCACTCGTCAACATCTCGCGGAACAGTATCAGAACAACTTGGTCGCTTACTCGAAAGCGGCCGAGGAGCATTGCCGTGCCCTCGGGTTGACGATGACCCAGAGCCCGCGCACTCACCGTCGCGAAGAGGAGATTGCGACTACCGCAGCCCGGTAGCCCACCTTAACCGCTGTCCATTACACACATGTTGCAAGTTCAACTTCAAGCCGTAAAAAAATACCGGGTCAGATGGAAGAAAATCGGCGCGGCGAAGCTGACCGAGTCCATTCGATCCAGTACGCCGCCGTGCCCGCTGATCATCGCTCCCCAATCCTTGACGCCGAGGCTGCGTTTGACCGCCGATAGCGCCAATCCGCCCAGGAAGCCCATCAGCACGATCAGAAACGCCATGACCCCGGCCTGTAGCGGGGTAAACGGCGTAATCCACCACATCGCGGCGCCGATCGCCGTGGCGCTTGCCGCACCGCCGACAAAGCCCTCGACCGTTTTCGAGGGGCTCACGACCGGGGCGATCTTGATTTTGCCAAACAAATTGCCGCAGACATATTGCAGCACGTCGCTCATTTGCACGACCAGCAGCAAATAGAACAAGAGCAGCGCATTCTGTCCCGCGTAATCGGGAATGTTAAGCGCCAGCAAGGCAGGGGCATAGCTGATGCAATAAATCGCCACCATCACGCCCCATTGGATCTTAGCGATGCGCATCAGAAAATCCTCGGTATCCTGAGCCAGCACCGACAGCGCCGGCAACAGCAGGAAGCCATAAACGGGAATGAAAATCGAGAAAAGCCCATACCAGCCGATACCGATTAAATAATATCTTGCTGTAAATTTTCCAGTGATAGCCTTTAGATCAACTAGCCAAGGCCAAGATAGTATGAATGCCATTAATGTCTGAATCGTTGGCAGCCTCATTAGCAAACCAGAGCTCCCGCCACTTATTATTGAGCTCTGCCACCT